>NZ_CAMCVG010000020.1 GCF_945881795.1 Rhodoferax sp. OV413 | reverse complement strand
GCACTGTTCTTTTTCTGCGCCTGGACCTTCGGGCCCACACCCGAGGCGCTGGCTTGGAGTGTCTTTAGCGCCGCGCTGCTGGCGCTGGCCTGCATCGACTGGGACACCACCCTACTGCCCGACCACATTAACCAGCCTTTGCTCTGGCTGGGCCTGATTGCCGCCGCCCTGCAATGGACGCCGGTCACTCTGCCCACTGCCCTGTGGGGTGCGGTGGGCGGTTATCTGTCTCTGTGGTCGGTGTACTGGGTATTCAAACTCGTGACCGGCAAAGAAGGCATGGGCTTTGGCGATTTCAAGCTCTTCGCCGCCCTGGGCGCCTGGTTCGGCTGGCCGGTATTGATTCCCATGGTCCTGATGGCGTCGGTGATCGGCGCCATCGTGGGCATTGCGATGAAGTTCACCAGCGGGCTGCGTGAGGGGGGCTATGTGCCCTTCGGCCCTTTTCTGGCTGGCGCGGGGTTCGCAGCGCTGCTGCTGGGCCCGGATAATCTGAGGCGGCTCTTAAGCTTCTGACGTCATGGGCCGCGCCAAACACATCGGGCTCACAGGCGGCATTGGCAGCGGCAAAAGTACGGTAGCCGCTTTGCTGGAAAAGTCCGGCGCCCGCCGCATCGATGCAGATGCACTCTCCAGGGCCACCACCGCACCGGGCGGCGCTGCCATGCCTGCCATCACGCAAGCATTCGGTGCAGAAGTGGTTGCAGCAGACGGCGGCCTGCACAGGGCCGCCATGCGGGATCGAATTTTTGCCGACCCCGACGCGCGCCGACAGCTTGAAGCCATCATTCACCCCCTGGTTGGCGCGGCCATCCGCAGTGCGGCTGAAGCCGCTCCGGCCGCTGGCGTGGTCTGTCTGGTCTACGACATACCGCTGCTAGTCGAGTCACATCACTGGCGGCAGCGCTTGGACAGCATCCTGGTCATTGACTGCAGCGAGTCCACGCAAATACGGCGGGTGCAGCAACGTAACGGCCTGTCTGAAGGCGAGGTTCGGGCCATCATCACAGCGCAGGCTGCGCGGAGTACGCGTCTGTCCGCCGCGGACCATGTGCTGTGTAATGACGCCATCACATTGCCCGAACTTGAGGCGCTGGTGCAGCAAATCGCCCGGCAGTTCGGACTATGATTCGCCGAACGGAAAATCCAGCGTGATCCTCTACGAATATCCCTTCAACGAACGCATTCGCACCTATTTGCGACTGGAACATTTGTTCCTGCGGTTGTCGGAATTGATGGCTCGCACCGCGCCGCTCGATCACCACTACGCGCTGGCCACTATTTTTGAAGTCATGGATGTGGGCGCGCGCGCTGACCTGAAGTCCGACGTCATGAAAGACCTCGAAAAGCAAAAGCAGGCCCTCAACAGCTACCGTGGCAACCCTGCCATCTCCGAAGCGGCATTGGATGAAGTGGTTGCCCAGATCGAGCACTGTTTCAGCAGCCTGCACGCGCTGACCGGCAAAGCCGGGCAATCCCTCGCTGAAAACGACTGGCTGATGAGCATCCGCAGCCGGGTCGGTATTCCCGGCGGCACCTGCGAGTTCGATTTGCCCGCCTACTACGCCTGGCAGCACCGCGACGCTGCTGCGCGCCGAGGAGACCTGCTCCGCTGGGCTACCACATTTACTCCACTGGCTGAGTCGATTCACCTGCTGCTGAAGATGCTGCGCAACTCCGGCGCTCCCCAAAAAGTGATGGCCATGGGTGGCCAGTTTCAGCAGACGCTGCCACAAGGCCGCACCTTCCAGCTTTTGCGGCTGGCGGTGGATCCGGCCTCGGGCCTGATTCCAGAAATCAGCGGCAACCGGCTGATGGTGTCCATCCGGCTGATGCGCCACGACTCCGACGACCGCTTGCACGCCAGCGGTGAAGACAGCGGGTTAGAACTCGCCCTGTGCTCTTGATGGCGGGCGAGGCCAAAGTCGTGGGAGTGGCAGTAGCTGAAGAAAAAATAGTGCGCTGCCCCGCGTGCAGCGGCGACAGCGTGTACGCAGCCCGCAACCCTTACCGGCCGTTTTGCAGCGAGCGCTGCAAAAACCACGATTTGGGCGCCTGGGCGAGCGAGTCCTTCCGTATGCCCACCGAATCACCGCCCGAGGACCTGCTCTACGGCGATCCGAAACTTCAGTAAGTTGGGCTAAATAGGCTCCAATCGGCCCCCAGTGCCCGTACTGCCTGCGTTAGCAGCTCCTGAAATCGTAGCACCGATATAGTTTCTTTCCCTGGCGAACCACTCCAGCACCGGCAGGGTTCCGGGTAAGACGGGCGCCACCGTCACCGGAAGCTGCTGCCAGGCAAACCGCTGGCCCTCGCGCATCTCGAGCTCGCCGTCCCAGTCGGATACCTTGCAGAAATTCAGACGCACCAGCGCGTGCGGGTAGTCCACCATCTCGACCCGCCAGGGAATGACCGCCACAATCTCGATGCCGATTTCCTCCTGCAGCTCGCGGCGCAGAGCCTGCTCTACTGTCTCGCCGGGTTCTACCTTGCCGCCCGGAAACTCCCAGTAGCCGGCGTACGCCTTGCCCTCTGGGCGGCTGGTGAGCAAAAAGGCGCCATCGCCCCGCACCAGCACACCCACCGCCACTTCCACCGCCGGGCGGTCCGGCCCGCCGCTGCGCTGGGCCTGCGGGTCAGCCACCAGGGGATGGTTCATGCCACGGTAGCCCGACCGGAAAAATCGCGGGCAAACTGGTAGGCTACTCGGCCGCTGCGCGCACCACGCTCCAGCGCCCACAAGAGCGCCTCCGGGCGCGCGGCCGCAATCTGCTCAGGCAGGAAGCCCATGCTGCCCAGCCATTGACCGACGATGGTGAGGTACTCATCCTGACTGAACGGGTAAAAGCTCACCCACAGGCCAAAACGCTCGGAGAGCGAGATTTTTTCTTCAATCACCTCGCCGGGGTGCACTTCCCCATCGTCGGTGTGCTTGTAGCTCTTGTTGTCCGACATGTACTCCGGCAACAGGTGCCGGCGGTTGCTGGTGGCGTAAATCAGCACATTGGGCGTAGCCGCCGCGACCGAGCCGTCGAGCACGGACTTCAGCGCCTTGTAGCCGGGCTCGCCCTCGTCAAAGCTCAGGTCGTCACAGAAGATGATGAACTTCTCTGGCCTTACAGCAATCAGCTCGACGATGTCCTGCAGGTCAATCAAATCGGCCTTGTCCACCTCGATCAAACGCAGTCCCTGCGGTGCAAAGGTCTGTAGGCACGCACGGATCAAGGAAGACTTGCCTGTGCCGCGCGCGCCGGTGAGCAGCACGTTGTTGGCCGAGCCGCCACGCACGAACTGCGCCGTATTGCGACGGATTTTTTCCTTCTGGGCGTCAATCTCCCGCAGGTCGTCCAAGGACATGGCGCCCACATGGGCCACCGGCGCCATCACGCCCTGGCCGGAGCTGCGCCGGCGGTAGCGAAAAGCTATCGACGCATTCCAATCGGGCGCAGTGAGCGTGTGGGGCAAGGATGCCTCCACCCGAGACATGAACAACTCGGCCCGCGCAATAAAGCGCTCCAAGGCATCAGACATCAGCATGCTCCTCTCAAGAGCGGTAGTCGGCGTTTATGGTGACGTAGTCGTGGCTGAAATCGCAGGTCCACACCGTCTGGCTTGCCGCTCCCCGGCCCAGACCCACGCGCACGGTGATTTCGCTTTGCTTCATCACCCGCTGGCCATGTTCTTCGCGGTAGTCGGTATGGCGCCCTCCCAGGGTCACCACATGCACATCGTCCAGATGCAGCTCAATCAGGCCCTGATCCAGGTCCTCAATGCCGGCGTACCCCACGGCCGCCAGGATGCGGCCGAGGTTGGGGTCGCTTGCGAAGAAGGCGGTCTTGACCAGGGGCGAGTGGGCGATCGCGTAGGCCACTTGGCGGCACTCAGCCTCTGAACGCCCGCCCTCGACTTGCACCGTGATGAACTTAGTCGCCCCCTCGCCGTCGCGCACGATGGCCTGGGCGAGTTGGCGGGCCACTTCGAGCAAAGCAGCTTTTAAGTCCTGCGCGGCAGCCGAGCTCAGATCAGTCACCGTCGCGTGGCCGACCTTGTTGGTGGCAATCAGGAGCAGGGAATCGTTGGTCGAGGTGTCGCCATCCACCGTCACGCGGTTGAACGAGCCTTCTGCCAACTCAAGCGCCAGGGCGTTCATGAGCGCCGGCGCAATGCAGGCGTCGGTCGCAATAAACCCGAGCATGGTGGCCATGTTGGGGCGGATCATGCCCGCGCCCTTGCTGATGCCGGTGACCGAGACCTTGTGCCCGTCCACCATCGCGGAGGCGCTGAACGCCTTGGGCTGGGTGTCGGTGGTCATGATGCCTTCGGCGGCTTTGAGCCAGTGGTCGGCGCGTGCGTCAGCAATGGCGGCGTCCAGTCCGGCCACTATGCGGTCCACCGGCAGCTGCTCCATGATCACGCCGGTAGAAAACGGTAGCACCTGCTGCGCCTGAAGCCCCAACTTGGCGGCCAGCGCGACGCAGCTTTGGTGTGCGCGGTCCAGCCCTACCGCACCAGTGCCGGCGTTCGCATTACCGGTGTTGATGAGCACTGCACGGGCGCTGGCTTTTCCCAGATGCTCGCGGCACACTTGCACAGGCGCTGCGCAAAAACGGTTTCTAGTGAACACGCCGCCCACGCTGCTTCCTTCGTCCAGCAGCATCACGGTCAGGTCTTTGCGACCAGCTTTGCGCACGCCGGCTTCGGTGACACCGATTCGGACACCATCAATGGCAAAAAGGTCAGATGCCTGGGGGAGAGGAAGGTTGACGGGCATGGGCTGCTTTCAAACGAGTTTGCCGTGGCACTGCTTGTATTTCTTGCCACTGCCGCAGGGGCAGGGCTCATTGCGGCCTACGCGCGGGACTGCGCTGTCAGCCGGCCGAACCGTGCCGAGGTCGAGCTTGGACTCGGACTCACCGCTTTCGCCGGGCGCGGTGTAGGTAATGTTGGAGATACTCTCGCCGCGCGTCTCCATCGCGTCAGCGGCCTGCTCAAGCTGCTCGCTGGACTGAATCTTGACGGTCATCAGCACCCGTGTGACGTCGTTTTTGACGGCATCGAGCAATTGACCGAAAAGCTCAAACGCCTCGCGCTTGTATTCCTGCTTGGGCTGCTTTTGGGCATAGCCGCGCAAATGGATGCCTTGACGCAAGTAATCCAAAGCGCTGAGGTGGTCGCGCCAATGGCTGTCAATGCTTTGCAGCAGCACCATGCGTTCGAACTGGGTCAGGTTGGCTTCGCCCACCAAATCCGCCTTGGCCTGGAATGCAGCATTTGCCGCTTCAACGACGGTGCTCACGATATCTTCATCGGTGATGGAGCTGGCGTCAGAGATTTGTTTCTCCAAGTTGAGCTCAATCTGCCATTCTTCGGCCAGCAACTTTTGCAATGCGGGCACATCCCACTGCTCCTCGACCGACTCCGCGGGCACGAACTGCCGAACGATGTCCTCAAACGCACCCGAACGAAGGGATGCGACTTGGGCGTTGAGGTCCTGCGCGTCGAGGATAGCGTTACGCTGCTGATAAATCACCTTGCGCTGGTCATTGGACACATCGTCGTATTCGAGCAGCTGTTTGCGCATGTCGAAGTTGCGGGCTTCGACCTTGCGTTGGGCGCTCTCGATGCTACGGGTCACGATGCCCGCCTCAATAGCTTCACCTTCGGGCATATTGAGCCTGTCCATGATGGACTTGACCCGATCGCCCGCAAAAATTCGCATGAGCGAATCATCCAGGCTCAGGTAAAAGCGCGACGAGCCCGGGTCACCCTGACGGCCCGAACGTCCGCGCAACTGGTTGTCGATACGGCGCGACTCATGCCGCTCGGTTGCGATGATGCGCAGACCACCCAGCGCCTTGACGGCGTCATGGTCCTTTTGCCACTGGGCGCGGATTTCAGCGACCTTAGCCTGCTTGGCTGACTCGTCCAGCGACTCGTCAGCCTCAATCGCTTCGACCGCCTTGTCCATATTGCCGCCGAGCACGATGTCGGTTCCACGGCCCGCCATGTTGGTTGCAATAGTGATCATTTTGGCGCGGCCAGCCTGCGCGACGATGTCCGCTTCGCGGGCGTGTTGCTTGGCGTTGAGCACCTGGTGCGGAAGTTTCTCTTTGTCGAGCAACTGGTCAATGATTTCCGAGTTTTCAATTGACGTAGTCCCCACCAACACCGGCTGGCCACGCTCGTAGCATTCGCGGATGTCTTGGATGGCTGCGGCGTATTTCTCACTGGTTGTTTTGTACACGCGGTCCAGTTGGTCTTCCCGGCGGCTGACTCGGTTGGGTGGGATCACCATGGTTTCCAGCCCGTAAATTTCCTGGAACTCGTAAGCCTCGGTATCGGCCGTACCGGTCATGCCGGCGAGCTTGTTGTACAGGCGGAAGTAGTTTTGAAAGGTGATGGACGCCAGCGTCTGGTTCTCCGCCTGAATCTGCACGCCCTCTTTGGCCTCCACCGCCTGATGCAGCCCATCGCTCCAGCGGCGCCCTGACATAAGCCGGCCGGTGAACTCATCCACAATGACAATCTCGCCGTTTTGCACGACGTAGTGCTGGTCGCGGTGGTAGAGATGGTTCGCACGCAGTGCTGCGTACAGGTGGTGCATCAGTGTGATGTTGGAAGGATCGTACAACGAGGAGCCGGCGGGAATCAGCCCCAACTCAGCAAATATCGCCTCTGCAGCCTCGTGACCCTGCTCGGTTAGAAAGACTTGGTGGCTCTTTTCGTCGAGCGTGAAGTCACCGGGCTTGGTGATGCCTTCGCCGGTAATCGGGTCCGCCTCGCCTTCCTGCCGGGTCAACCGCGGCATGGCCTGGTTGATGGCGACATACAGGGCTGTGTGGTCTTCGGCCTGCCCGCTGATGATCAGGGGCGTACGCGCTTCGTCAATGAGAATGGAGTCCACCTCGTCCACGATGGCGAAGTTCAGGCCGCGCTGCACGCGGTCGGCCACCTCGTAGACCATGTTGTCCCGCAAGTAGTCGAATCCATACTCGTTGTTAGTGCCGTAGGTGATGTCGCAGCCGTAGGCCTGCTGCTTGTCCGCGCGCGGAGCCTGGGGCAAGTTGATGCCCACGCTCAATCCGAGGAAGTTATAGAGCCGGCCCATCCAGCGCGCGTCGCGGCTGGCGAGGTAATCATTCACCGTGACCACATGCACGCCCTTGCCGCTCAAGGCATTCAGGTACACAGGTAAAGTCGCGGTAAGTGTCTTGCCTTCGCCGGTGCGCATCTCGGAAATCTTTCCGTAGTGCAGGGCCATACCACCAAGCATTTGCACGTCAAAGTGCCGCATCTTCATGACACGCTTGGAGCCCTCTCGCACCAAGGCAAAGGCCTCGGGGAGGATTGCATCCAAAGACTCACCCTTTGATACGCGGTCTTTGAATTCCTCCGTCTTGGCTCTTAGAGCATCGTCAGAAAGTGCCTCGAATTCGGGTTCCAGCGCATTGATGCGGTTGACCACTCCACGGTATTGCTTGAGCAGGCGGTCGTTACGACTACCGAAAATTTTGGTGAGGAAGTTGATAGCCATCAATGCATGCACGCGCTGTTCGCCCGAGGTGAGCGTCAAGACCGTGCGGTCCTTTGTCTGATCTAAGTGAATGGGTGATTCCAGCCTGTCATAAAAGCCCAGCCTGTGAGCTTAGCTTCCGCTGGAACTTTGCAAGCCATTTTAGCGTTGCGCTGGTGCGGCTTTCGTTCCCGCGGCGCGCGTCGCCGTCAGGGCCTTGCCCGCATCCAGGAACTTCTGCGGATCCTGCGGAACTCCGTAAACCAGCACTTCAAAGTGCAAGTGGGGGCCGGTAGAACGACCTGTATTGCCAACCTCGGCCACTTTCTGGCCTCGCTTGATCAAGTCGCCTTTTTTGACCAGCACTTTGGCATTGTGCGCATAGCGGGTGATCAGGTTGTTGCCGTGATCAATTTCCAGGATGTTGCCGTACTGAAAGTGGAACTCCTGCGTCACGACTACCCCGCCCGCCGCGGCGTAAATCGGGGTGCCCGGCATGGCGGGAAAGTCCAGCCCGGTGTGCTGCGCAGTTTTTCCGGTAAAGGGATCGATCCGCCATCCGAAGGTAGAGCCGAGATTGGCGTCGGGCACGGGAACCTGTGTGGGCACCATCATTTTCTTGATCTTCTGCTCGAAGAGCCGCGTCTCGATGACGGTCATGACATCAGTGCGCTGACTCGCTGCGGCATCCAAAGCCTGCAGGGTCGAATCCAGTTGGTCAAAAGTCAAATCGGGACCCGAAATCAACAAGCCACCCCGGCCTGGCTTGATCGCAATTTCCGCGGGGTTAATGCCCGCCAAGCCAGACACGCGCTCGCCGAGGGACTCCAACTGCAGCATCTTGGCTTGCATTTCGCCAAGGCGCCTGGCCAATACCTCGATGTTTTCCTTCACATAGCGGTCTCTCTGCGCGACTTCGTCCTTGACGACCAATCGCACCAGCGATCCGATGACAGGCCAGCCCTCGCGGGCACCTTTCATGAACACCCAGTGGTAGAGGATGGCGGAGAACAGCATCAATGCAAGCGAGAGCACAAAAAGCGACAGCAACAGCTTGGTTCCGCTCAGATGGAAGGCGCGGCTCCTGGCCAGCCATGCATCCGTGATAATTACCTGCATCTCACAGATCCCCTATTTGAATTGGCAGACATGTCCAAAAACCATCGATCAGTGACCGCCCTGCAGGCAGCCCGAGAGTCCCCGACGCTGGCCCGCCTTGCTGACTTGAGCGACGAATCTAAAGCGCGGCTCAGAAGCATTGGAGTACTGATCCCCAAAGGTTTGCAAAATAGCATCCAAGCGGGCCCTATAGAAGGCCCCGTATGGTGTCTCATCTTAGAAAACAACGCTGTAGCGGCGAAACTCCGCCAACTGATTCCCGCCATCCAAGCGCATCTGCGTTCCAAGGGGTGGGAGGTTACTTCAATTCGGCTGAAGGTTCAAATGTCGTCGCCGGCAGCCTGATGGCTCAGCGAGAAAAGAATGGTGCCGATTGTCGGATTCGAACTGACGACCTACCGCTTACAAGGCGGTTGCTCTACCAACTGAGCTAAACCGGCACGGGCTGGATTCTACCTCAGGGGATTGCAGCCCTTCCCCTGAGGTCCTCATTTAATTCTGGTCAACGCTGGGCGCTTGCCCGAGGGACCTCCGGGTAGCGTCGGGTCACTCTCGGAATCGATCTTGGTTGAGCCGTCCAACGAATCAGCTGCGAGCATCAATGGTTTGGCTTGATCTGCGGGAACAGGATGGTTGGCCAACATCGTGGGCGAGGCTACGGGAAAAGCCATGCCCTGCCCATTCTCGCGGGCGTAAATGGCCAGGACCCTGCTCACCGGCACCCGGATGTCGCGGGCGACTCCCCCAAAACGGCCTTTGAACTCAATGACTTCGTCACCCAACTGCAGAGCACTGGTGGCGTCGAAACTGACGTTCAGCACGATCTCACCATCTTTCACGAACTCCACCGGGACCCGCACGCTCTCATCCACCTGCACCGCCATAAATGGCGTGAAGCCATTGTCCGTACACCACTCGTACAGCGCACGAATGAGGTAGGGCTTGGTGGACGGAATGGACCGCGTGTCCCGCATAGCTTGCCGCCGCGATTACTTACGCATTACTTTCTCGGACGGAGTCAGTGCTTCAATGTAGGCGGGGCGCGAAAAGATGCGCTCGGCGTACTTCAGCAAAGGCGCGGCGTTTTTGCTGAGATCGATACCGTAGTAATCCAGGCGCCACAACAGCGGCGCAATGGCGACGTCTAGCATTGAGAAGTTTTCACCCAGCATGTACTTGTTCTTCAAGAACACGGGTGCCAACTGGGTTAATCGGTCACGAATGTGCGAGCGGGCCTTTTCAAGCGTCTTCTCATTGCCTTTAGACGCGCGCGCCTCCAAGGTGTTGACGTGCACGAAGAGCTCCTTCTCAAAGTTGAGCAGAAACAGACGCACGCGCGCGCGGTCCACCGGATCTCCGGGCATCAATTGGGGGTGCGGGAACCGTTCATCTATGTATTCATTGATGATGTTGGATTCGTACAAGATCAAATCTCGCTCGACCAAAATAGGAACCTGGCCGTACGGATTCATCACGCTGATGTCTTCGGGCTTGTTGTAGAGGTCGACATCACGGATCTCAAAATCCATGCCCTTCTCGAACAAGACAAAACGGCAACGGTGGGAAAAGGGGCAGGTTGTTCCTGAATACAGCACCATCATGGCGAGAGACTCCTAATAAATGAAAAAGAGTGGGACGCGTCAGCAGCCCCACTCTGAACTTATCGCCACCCCCGCTCAAAGCGGCTTGGCAGCAGAAAGCATTACCTCACGTCCTTCCAGAACGCGACATTCAAACGCCATGTGAACAGTGTCAAGATAGACAGGAATAGGAGCACCCACACGCCTACACGCACGCGAGTATTTTGCGCAGGCTCACCCATCCACTGAAGGTAATTGACCAGGTCTGCAATCGTCTGGTCGTACTGTGCGGGCGTCATGGTGCCGGGAGTCACTTGCTGCCAGCCCTTGAAAACTTGCGCATCATGGCCATGACTTTGCACCGTTTCATACACGGGCACACGCTTGCCTTGAAGCTCCCAGAGCACATGTGGCATGCCCACATTGGGGAACGCCAGATTGTTCCAGCCGGTGGCTTTGGTGTCATCGGCGTAGTAAGTGCGCAGGTAGGTGTAGAGGTAGTCAGCACCTGAGCCGCCGCCGCCCGCGCGAGAGCGGGCGATCACGGTCAAGTCTGGCGGATTGGCGCCGAACCAGTCCTTAGCCTGACGGGGATCGATGGCAGCCTTCATGGTCTCGCCGACTTTTTCGGTAGTGAAAAGCAAGTTGTCTTTGATTTGCTGATCGGTCAGCCCGATATCCTGGAGCCGGTTGTAGCGCATGAAAGCTGCCGAGTGGCAATTCAGGCAATAGTTCACGAACACCTTCGCTCCGTTTTGGAGGGAAGCGAGGTCATTGATTTTGTTAGGTGCTTTGTCCCACGCAATACCGCCACCGGCAGAGTGTGCGGCACCCACAAGTCCCAGCGCCAGGGCGAATGTCAGAAATATTTTTTTCATGAATCGTTTCTCCGGCGCTCAGTGGGCCGCAAAAGTGACACGGGATGGCACCGGCTTGCTTTGACCCACGGTGCTCCACCATGGCATCAGCAGGAAAAAGCCAAAGTAAAACAAGGTACCCACTTGGGACACGCGCTCACCGATGGCGGATGGTGGCTGCACACCGAGGTAAGCCAATACAACAAAGTTGATAACGAAAGTACCGTAGAGGTATTTGTGCCAGTCAGGGCGGTAGCGGATGGACTTGACGGGGCTGTTATCGAGCCAAGGCAAGAAAAACAGGATGACGACAGCACCACCCATCACCACCACGCCCCAGAACTTGGCGTCGATAGACAGCATGGCAGCGCACACCGCGACGGCACCACCCACAATGGCACCCTTGAACAAAACCGGCAACTTGGCCTTGAGCACACCAAACGCAGCAGCACCGATGACACAGGCCATCAGGGCATACATCATCTCACTGGTGATGGCGCGGAGCATGGAGTAGAAGGGAGTGAAGTACCAAACGGGCGCAATGTGTGCGGGAGTCTTCAATGGATCGGCAGGGATGAAGTTGTTGTATTCGAGGAAGTAGCCGCCGAATTCAGGTGCGAAGAATATGATGGCGGTGAAGACCATCAAGAACACGCTGACCATGAAAATGTCGTGCACGGTGTAGTAAGGGTGAAAGGGAATACCGTCCAGTGGATGGCCTTTCGCATCACGGGGGGCGTTGGGGGCCTTAATTTCAACGCCATCGGGGTTGTTAGAGCCCACATCGTGCAAAGCCAGCAAGTGCGCAGCCACGAGGCCCAACAGCACCAGCGGAACAGCAATGACGTGGAAGGCAAAGAAGCGGTTCAAAGTGGCGTCGCCCACCACAAAATCACCGCGAATCAGCAGAGCCAGGTCAGGCCCAATCAGGGGAACCGCGGCAAACAGATTCACGATCACCTGCGCACCCCAGTAGGACATCTGGCCCCAAGGCAGCAGGTAGCCCATGAAGGCCTCCGCCATCAGGCACAGGAAAATGGCGCAACCGAAAATCCAGACCAGCTCGCGGGGCTTGCGGTAGCTGCCGTAAATCAAGCCACGGAACATGTGTAGGTAAACCACTACGAAAAAGGCAGATGCCCCCGTGGAATGCATGTACCGGATCAACCACCCCCACGGGACATCACGCATGATGTATTCCACCGAGCCAAAGGCCAATGCTGCGTCGGGCTTGTAATGCATGACCAAGAAAATACCGGTCACGATCTGAATCACCAGAACCAGCGTTGCGAGCGCGCCGAAGATGTACCAGAAGTTGAAGTTCTTAGGAGCGTAGTACTCCGACATATGGATCCGGTACGCATCGAAGGCGGTGGGAAACCGGTTTTCAAACCAATTGGTCACCTGTTCGCCTGTGGAGGCATTCGGGGAGATTTCCTTGAATTCGCGGGCCATTTTTTAGTCCTCAGGCTTTCTTGTCTTCGCCGATCAGCAGCTTGCTGTCAGACAGATACATGTGGGGCGGCACTTCGAGATTGTCAGGCGCGGGCTTGTTCTTGAACACACGTCCGGCCATGTCAAAAGTGGAACCGTGGCAGGGGCACAAGAAGCCGCCGGCCCAGTTGTCGGGCAGCGAAGGTTGCGCGCCTGTTTGAAATTTGTCCGATGGCGAGCAACCAAGGTGGGAGCAGATGCCCACTGCCACAAAGTATTCAGGCTTGATCGAACGGGCTTCGTTGCGGGCGTATTCGGGCGTTAAATCGGAGGGGTTACGCTCGGACTTGGGGTCGGCAAGCTCCGCATCCTTGCCGGCGAGAGCTGCTACTTGCTCGGGTGTTCGGCGAACCACCCACACCGGCTTGCCGCGCCATTCGACTGTGACCTTTTCACCGGGCTTCAGGTCGGCGATGTCCACTTCAACTGCGGCTCCAGCAGCTTTAGCGCGCTCAGAGGGTTGAAATGTGCTGACAAAGGGGATGGCAGTTGCAACACCACCGACTGCACCAACGCAGCCTGATGCTATCAACCATGTGCGTTTGCTGGAGTCGATTTTTTTGCTGTCGACAAGTGTTTCACTCATGAAAATCCTCAATGAACATCGCTAGTGGACCAGCTTTGAATTGTAGCTGAGTGAATTAGGGGTATTCACCGAGGGACTTATCGGCCGCCTGCGGTCCCGGGCCAATCGCCGCAGGATTTGTAATGTCCTTTGCCGCAGTACCTGCCCTCACTCAGCCTGAAAAATACTATGCTTTCGATAGCACCTAACGCAATACTAGCAAGGGGAAAGTGCGTTTTTTATGCCAAATTTACCAAGCGCTTGGCCATCCTGATAGCGGCGAGCAGGCTTGCGGGGCTGGCCACGCCCTGCCCCGCAATGTCAAAGGCGGTACCGTGGTCAGGACTGGTGCGCACCCACGGCAGGCCGAGGGTGATGTTCACGCCATCCTCAACGCCAAGGTATTTCACTGGGATGAGTCCTTGGTCGTGGTACATCGCAACCACGACATCGAATTCGCCGGGGTGGTCGGGCGTGTTGCGGGCACGCATGAAAACCGTGTCTGGCGCAAATGGGCCCAGCACGCGGCCGCCTTCCTGTTGCGCCGCAGCAATGGCAGGGGCAATGTGCTCTATTTCCTCGCGGCCGAACAGACCGCCCTCACCCGCGTGCGGATTCAAACCGGCCACCGCAATCACAGGCTCCCGCCCCAGTATCTCGCGCATCGCTGTGCGGGTGATCCGCAGTGTTTGAAGGATATTGTCAAAGGTGACTGCCTCGACAGCCTCGCGCAATGACAGGTGGATGCTCAGCAACACGGTACGAAGGGCTTCGTTGGCCAACATCATGCGCACCGGCACGCCATTCACAGGGAGGCCTAAGGCCAGCGCGGCGCGGGATTGCAAGATTTCGGTGTGGCCCGGAAATGCGTCATAGGGCGCGCCGGCGGCGCTGAGCGCCTCTTTGTGCAGCGGCGCTGTGACCATAGCCGCAATATCACCTGCCAACGCAGCGTCGGCGGCCCACACCACGCAGCGCCCTGCAAACTCGCCAGCCTGTGCACTGACACGCCCATATTCCTGCAGCCCCAGAGACGCGCCCACCTGCAGCACCGGAATGCAGCGAGGTGGCGCCTTTAAGGCTTCCTGCGGACTGTCGAGCACCAGGACCGGCAAGGCTGGCCCATCGCCCGCCACCAGCGCAGCGGCACGCCGCATGGTGCCCACATCGCCGGCCACAAAGCAGTTTTTCAACATCTCTGGCTGCTGCCTGAAGGCGCGGGCGATGATTTCGGGGCCTATGCCCGCGGCATCACCCATGGTGATGGCCACGGTTTCGCTTGTGGGCTTATTCACGCTAGGGAATGTCCTGCTCACGCTAGGGAATGTCCTGCTCACGCCAGGGAATGTCATGCGGGGTTGGGAATATCGATGAAGGTGTGGCGAATGCCGCACTCCGCGGCCACATGGGCCGCCACCGCCGGCGCACCATAGCGTTCGGACGCGTGGTGGCCGCAGGCGATGTAAGAGACGCCGCATTCGCGGGCGTAGTGCGCCTGTGGCTCAGAAATCTCGCCGGTCACGAACACCTGCGCACCTGCGGCGATGGCCGCTTCAAAATAGCCTTGCGCCCCGCCCGTGCACCAGCCCACGTTGTAAACCGGCCCGCTGTGGCCGGGCACCAGTGTCACCGGCCGGCCCAGCAGGGCTTCGATATGGCCGGCCAGTGCCAGGTCAGATTCCCAGGGAGAGGTGACCGGGCGGCCCAGATGGCCCAGCATCTGTTCGCCAAAGGTGGATTCGGTTTTCAACCCCAGCAACTGGCCGAGTTGCGCGTTGTTGCCTAAAGTGGGGTGCGCGTCCAGTGGCAGGTGGTATGCGAAGAGACTGATGTCGTGCGCCAGCAGCAAGGCTAAGCGCTGGCGCATCCAGCCCGCAATGCGGCCGTCGAAACCCCGCCAGAAAAGACCGTGGTGCACCAGCAGCGCATCCGCACCGGCCTCGATGGCGGCGCGGATGAGGGCTTCGCTGGCAGTGACGCCTGACACCAGATGCCCCACGCCGGCACGCCCTTCCACTTGCAGTCCGTTGTGGCAGTAGTCCTTGAAGCGCTCGGGCTGCAAGAGGGCCGAAAAATTCTGCAAAAGCGTGTCGCGGTCGGTCATGGGGACAGGTCGGGGTGGAGGCATCCCATTTTCTCAGAGACGCTGAGTGCCTCCAGCGTGCTGTCGCAGCCGGTGCCCGCGGCTATCCATCGGGGGGCGGCACGCCGCAAGAGCGCACTCAAGGGGCGCCGTATCCAACGCGCCCGTTGCGGCAGAACAAGCTCCAGCACGCGCCCGGGCTGGGTCACGGCGCCGCAGCGGTAACGGGCCGCTGCGCTGTCCCACACCAATGCCACACAAGCGCCACGGCGTCGCGTACTCAGCAGCATTCCCACGGGGCATGGCTCCGCCAGGCAGCACACGCCACAGCCGTTGCATGCCGCTCCCCACGCCGGCTTGGCGGGCGCCTCAACATGGATATGGATGGTGCGAGAGATGCTGGACAAAACAAATATAGGTTTCGATGATCGGCAGACGACATAAGAGCGCAGTGCTGCCAAAGCTTAGCAGCCTACAATTTGCCCCATACGCACGCACTATGCGCGCCATCTGCAAATACATTCCATGAAAAAACTTTGGTTGCTGTTTTCGCAAACCTGCACGGTGCTGCTGGCTGCCTATTTTGTCGTGGCCACGCTCAAACCGCAGTGGCTGGGGCCAGGCATGGGTTCTTACACCGCAATTTCTCTCTTGGAGTCGCCGGTCAGCGGCGGTGCGGCACCCGCCGGCAGCCTGCGGATGGCGGCACAAAAAGCCTCATCAGCGGTAGTCAGCATCAACACCAGCAAAGTCAGCGCCAAGGGCCCGCATGCCAATGATCCCTGGTTCCGCTTTTTCTATGGGGACCAAAACGAAGAACCCCAAGGCGGACTAGGCAGCGGCGTGATTGTCAGCCCGCAGGGCTACATCCTGACCAACAACCATGTGATCGAAGAGGCCGACGAGATTCAGGTCATCCTGAATGACGGACGCAAGGCGGTGGCCAAGGTCATCGGCACCGACCCCGACAGCGACCTCGCTGTGCTGAAGGTGGAGCTGGACAAGTTGCCGATCATCATCCTAGGTAACTCCGATGCGCTGCAAGTGGGTGACCAAGTATTGGCCATTGGCAACCCCTTTGGGGTGGGGCAAACGGTGACCAGCGGCATCGTCAGCGCGCTGGGGCGCAACCAGCTGGGCATCAATACCTTTGAAAACTTTATCCAGACCGATGCTGCCATCAACCCCGGCAACTCCGGGGGGGCGCTGGTGGACGCGAACGGAAGCCTTCTGGGAATCAATACCGCTATTTATTCGCGCTCCGGCGGCAGCATGGGCATCGGTTTTGCCATTCCGGTGACGACAGCCAAGCAGGTGCTGGAAGACATCGTGCGCGACGGACGGGTGACCCGCGGTTGGATTGGGGTGGAGCCCAACGACCTATCGGCGGAACTGGCAGAAACCTTTGATGTGCGCATCAAAGAGGGCGTGATCATCACGGGCGTGTTGAAAAACGGGCCGGCGGCTATGGCTGGTGTGCGGCCGGGGGATGTGATGGTGAGCATTGGCGGCAAGCCGGTCAGCGATGTCACGCAGCTGTTGGCGGCTGTATCTTCGCTCAAGCCCGGTATTGAAACCGGCGTCGTCGTGCAGCGAAGGTCCAGCACTCTCAAATTGAAACTGGTTCCCGGCGTGCGACCTAGACCCAAAGCGCAGAAAAATTGAACTAGGAGGACGCCGGGCCGTCCTCAGGCGCCTTGGTGTGCTTCAAGAAGAGTTGTGCAGCCCAGATGCCCACCTCATACAACACGCACATGGGAATTGCCAGCGCGAGCTGCGAAACCACGTCAGGCGGGGTGACGACTGCAGCCACCACAAAAGCCAGCACGATGAAGTAGCTCCGAAAATCCTTGAGCTTGGCAATACTGACAATATCCATGCGGGCCAGCACGATCACCACAATCGGAACCTCAAAAGCCAGCCCGAAGGCCAGAAACATGGATAGCACAAAATCAAGATAGGACTCAATGTCGGGGGTCGCGGCAATGCTGGTGGGGGCAAAGCTTTGAATGAACTTGAACACCTGCCCAAACACAAAAAAGTAGCAAAACGCCACCCCCACAAAGAACAGCAGCGTGCTTGACACCACCAGGGGGAGCACCAGCTTTTTCTCGTGGCTGTAGAGGCCCGGTGCCACAAAGGCCCACAGCTGCCACAGCACCACCGGCAGCGCCAGCAAGAATGCGGTCATCAGCATGATCTTGAGCGGCACCAGGAACGGCGAGATGACCGAAGTGGCAATCAACTTGCCGCCCGCCGGCAACGAGGCCACCAAGGGCTGCGCCAGAATGTCGTACAAGCCGGCAGGGCCGGGGTAGAGAGAGAGCAGCACCAGCGCGACACCGACCGCGATGGCCGCCCGGACCAGACGGTCGCGCAACTCCATCAAATGCTGGACGAAAGGCTGCTCGGTGCCGGCAAGCTCGTCTTGCGGTTGATTTTCAGTGGACATGGGAAGGAAATGAGGTGCCGCTCAGCGCACACCGGGTGGACGGAATCGGGCCACGCGTGCGGCGCCGGACAAGGCGCGCGTTCGCACACCATTCCGGGCTTTGTACCACTGCGGCATGGCGCCTTGTTTGATGCGCCAGTTCTTGTTGGGGCGCTTGTAGGCCAGGGGCGGCGTCTCCAGCGGTGCGGTGCTCACCTCTTCCCAGGTTTTTTCAAAGTCGGCCGCAGAGGTCTGGATGGAGCTTTCTACATTGCGGGCCGCGTCTTCCACGGTCTCACGCATTTTTTTGAGCTCTTCCAGATCCATGGAGCGGTTGACCTCGGCCTTGGCATTTGCCACATAGCGCTGCGCCTTGCCGATCCAGCCGCCCACAGTACGGGCCAGGCGAGGCAGTTTTTCCGGTCCGATGACGACCAGCGCCACCGCGCCGATGAGCGCTATCTTCGATATTCCGAGATCAATCACGCAGTGTCAGCTCAGGACTTTTGCTTGGTTTCCACGTCGATCGTGGCTTTTTCAGTGGCATGGGCCACTTGCTGCGCGGGGGCTTCGGGCTTGTCCTCGGCTGCGGGGTCTTTACCGCCGTCTTTCATGCCGTCTTTAAAGCCCTTCACCGCGCCACCCAGATCGGAGCCGATGTTTTTGAGCTTCTTGGTGCCGAAGACCACGACCACGATCAACAGAACAACCAACCAGTGCCAGATAGAAAATGAACCCATGTTGTACTCCTAACGATAAATTGAATTCTAGACTGTGCCCGACTGCCGCTCAGCCGCGCAGCCAGGGGCGGGGACCGCCCATGACATGAAAGTGGAGGTGGTGAACTTCCTGTCCACCTTCAGCACCGGTATTCGTCACCACACGATAACCGCCTTCCGGATACGGGTTGCAGCCCTCCTGCAAAGCCAGGCGAGGCACCAGGGCCATCAGATGCCCCAGCAGTGCTGCATGCCCGGCACCGACCTGCGCCAGGCTCGCGATGTGTGCCTTGGGCACCAGCAAAAAATGCACCGGCGCCCACGGATTGATGTCGTGGAAGGCGTACACCAGCTCGTCCTCATAGACCGCCCTGGACGGGATTTTCTTGGCCACGATCTTGCAGAAAATGCAATCCGGATCGTGGGCGGAGCTGGCATCGTGGGAGGTATCAGAGAGTTGAGACATCGACAAGTTCACTGGTGTGGAAGGGGGCGGAGCACAGGGGTCCGGCTCAGCGGGGTTCGGCATCCCGCGCCACGGCCTTGCGCAAGGCTTTTTCTTCCAGCCCGCTGGTGCCCAGCCGGCGCTCGAGCTCGGCAATCACATCCGCAGGGCTGAGGCCGTAGTGCGACAGCGCCACCATGCTGTGGAACCACAGGTCTGCCATTTCATAAACGATTTTGGCTTTGTCGCCGCCATGGTCGGCGTCCTTGGCGGCCAGCACCACCTCGGTGGCCTCTTCGCCAATCTTCTTCAAAAAGGCGTCCGGGCCCTTATGCAGCAGGCGGGCCACGTAGCTGGCTTCGGGGTCGCCGCCGTTGGCAAGCTTGCGGCTTTCAATCACTGCGGCCAGGCGGGCCAGGGAATCCTGCGAGCTGGAGGTGTCCTGCATGGTGATGGGCGCGTTCATTTGTAAATAGTTACGGGGTCTTTGAGCACGGGGTCCACCTCCTGCCAGGCGCCGTCTTTCAGCACGCTGTAAAAACAGCTGTGCCGGCCGGTGTGGCAGGCAATGCCGGGCTCGTGCCCGCGCTGGGTGACTTGGAGGAGGATGACATCACTGTCGCAGTCCATGCGGATTTCATGAACATCCTGCACATGGCCCGATTCTTCGCCCTTGTACCAGAGCTTATCTCGGGAGCGGCTGAAATACACCGCGCGCCCCAGTTCTACGGTTTTGTGCAGGGCTTCGCGGTTCATCCAGGCAAACATCAGCACGTCACCCGTACCCCGCTCCTGCGCAATCACCGGCACCAGGCCCTTGCTGTCCCAGCGGATGTGCTTGAGCCAACCGGAGGGCGGGCTGGCAGTTGGGGAGGTGGTGGTGTCCATTTGCTATCTTTTTGGAAGCTACTCGCGCAATAGGCATGCGCACTAGCAGCCGAAAATTCTTAAATTCTGACCGGAATGCCCCGCTCTGCCATGCGCGTCTTGGCCTGGCCTACGGTGTACTCGCCGTAGTGGAAGATGCTAGCCGCCAGCACCGCATCGGCTCCGCCTTGCTGTACGCCGTCGGCCAGATGGTCGAGGTTGCCCACGCCGCCGCTGGCAATTACCGGCACGCTCACCGCGTCCGCTACGGCGCGGGTGAGCGCGAGGTCGAAGCCGCTTTTGGTGCCATCGCGGTCCATGCTGGTGAGCAAAATCTCGCCGGCGCCGCGGCGCGCCATCTCAGAGGCCCAGGCCACTGCATCCAAACCCGTGTTTTTGCGTCCGCCGTGGCTGTAAACATCCCACCCGGGACCGCGGCTCAGCGCGTCTTCGACAGAACGCCTCTTGGCGTCGATGGCCACCACAATACACTGCGCGCCGTATTTGAGCGAGGCGTCTTCAATTACCTGCGGGTTGGCTATAGCAGCGGAGTTGAAGCTGGTCTTGTCGGCGCCCGCGTTGAGCAGGCGGCGCACATCGTCCACCGTGCGTACCCCGCCACCCACTGTGAGCGGAATAAATACCTGCGAAGCCACAGCCTCGATGATGTGGAGAATCAGATCGCGCCCGTCACTGGTGGCGGTGATGTCCAGAAAGGTCAGCTCGTCGGCGCCCTGCTCGTTGTAGCGGGCGGCAATCTCGACCGGATCACCAGCGTCGCGCAGCTCGAGAAAGTTCACGCCTTTGACAACGCGCCCGCCGGTCACATCCAGGCAGGGGATGATGCGCTTAGCCAGCATTGCGGGCCCCAAGGTCGCCCACTGCGTGGAACTGCCCGCCCGCCGAGAGGGCCGTGTTTTGCCTGGGGACGACCCGACGGCAAAGCTTGCTCATCCGTTCAGCTCGTCCGCGCGCTGCTGTGCTTTTTCAAAGTCGAGGTCGCCGCTATATATGGCACGGCCGCAGATCACGCCTTCCACGCCCTCGTCTTCTACCGCGCACAGGGCCTCAATGTCGGCCATGCCGGATAGGCCGCCGGAGGCCACAACCGGGATTTTCAGCGCCTGAGCGAGCTTGACTGTGGCGTCGATGTTGAGGCCGGAGAGCATGCCGTCGCGGCCGATGTCGGTGTAGATGATGGACTCGACACCGTAGTCCTCGAACTTCTTGCCCAGGTCCACCACGTCGTGGCGGGTGAGTTTGCTCCAGCCGTCGGTAGCGACTTTGCCGTCGCGCGCGTCCAGCCCGACGATGATGTGGCCGCCGAAGGCGGTGCAGGCGTCTTGCAAAAAGCCGGGGTTTTTGACGGCAGCGGTGCCGATGATGACGTAGCGCAAGCCTGCATCGAGGTAGCGTTCGATAGTGTCGAGGTCGCGGATGCCGCCGCCGAGCTGCACATCAATCTCGCTACCCACCTCTTTGAGGATCTTGCGAATGGCCTGCTCGTTCTTGGGGTGACCGGCAAAGGCGCCATTCAAATCGACCAGATGCAGGCGCCGCGCGCCCTTGTCCACCCAGCTGCGGGCCATGACCGCGGGGTCCTCGCCAAACGTAGTGGATTGGTCCATATCGCCTTGTTTGAGGCGAACGCAGTGGCCGTCTTTGAGGTCAATCGCAGGAATTAAAAGCATGGTGCTTCAGGGTTGGGGACAGAGAGAAGAGTCGCATTGCCAGATGAGTAGGTGTGGCAAGGATAAAAGTTCAGGGGTTCCAGTGCAGGAAGTTACGGTAAAGGGTCAAGCCGTGTTCGGCGCTTTTTTCAGGGTGGAATTGTGTTGCGAAAATATTATCGCGCGCAATGGCACTGGAAAAGTTCGCGCCGTACTCAGTCTCGCCCGCGCTGTGGCGCGCATCTGACGGTCGGGCGTAGTAGCTATGGACAAAGTAGAAGTAGCTTCCGTCGGGCACGTCGTCCCAAACGGGGTGCGGAACGGCACCGGTTTGGCGGACACGGTTCCAGCCCATTTGCGGAACTTTGTAACGGCTGCCATCGGCCTGGTTGCGTCCGGCGAGGTCAAATTTGACGACTTGCCCGGGGATCAGGCCCAAACAGGGCGTGTCCAGCTCCTCCGAGTGGTCGAGCAGCATCTGCATGCCCACACACACGCCCATGAGCGGCTTGTGGGCCGCGGCGTGCATGACGGCGTCGAACATGCCCGAATCGTGCAGCTCGCGCATGCAGTCGCGCATGCCGCCCTGACCCGGCAGCACCACCCGCTCGGCGTCCATCACCTCTTGCGGCGTGCGGGCCCAGACAACGTCGATGCCGCTGCCCCGGGCCACATGCATCACCGCCTGGGTGACAGACCGCAAATTCCCCATGCCGTAATCAACAACGGCCAGCCGTTTCATCAGAGCGAGCCCTTGGTCGAGGGGATGGTTCCTAAGGCACGCGGATCGAGCTCCAGCGCGGCGCGCATCGCGCGGGCAAAAGCCTTGAACACCGTTTCCGCCTGGTGGTGGGCGTTCTCGCCCTTGAGGTTGTCAATATGCAGCGTGACCAACGCGTGGTTCACAAAGCCCTGAAAGAACTCGTGGGTGAGCTGCGTATCAAAGGCGCCGATCATCCCGCTCTTGAAGGGCACGTTCATCTCCAGCCCCGGGCGGCCCGAGAAATCAATCACCACGCGGCTGAGCGCTTCGTCGAGCGGCACATAGGCGTGACCGTAACGGCGCAGGCCCTTTTTATCGCCCACCGCTTTGGCCACCGCCTGGCCGAGAGTGATGCCTACGTCTTCGACGGTGTGGTGTCCGTCGATGTGCAGGTCACCTTGTGCCTCGATGTCGAGGTCCATCAGCCCGTGGCGGGCGATCTGGTCGAGCATGTGGTCAAAGAATCCGATACCGGTGGCCAGGCGGCTCTGGCCGGTGCCGTCCAGGTTGACGCGCACGCGGATGTTGGTTTCCGCAGTTTTGCGGGTCACCTCGGAAATGCGGGCCGCGGCCGGTTCGGCGGGTGTGGCGGAAGAGACGGTAGAAGGTGTCGGGGTCAGCATAGTATTTCCTGCAAGGCCCGAATGAGTCGGGCGTTCTCGGCGGCGGTGCCGACCGTCAAGCGCAAGCAGCCGGCGAGCAATGGATGCATTTTAGAAACGTTCTTGACCAGCACGCCGCGCGCCTTCAGGGCGTCGAAACACTGCTGCGCCGCATCGATGCTGCCGCCCGCCGCGGCCGGGCAGCGCATCAGCACCATGTTGGCGTCGCTGTCCCAGGCCAGTACACCGGGCATAGCGCGCAATGCTTCCAAAAGAATAGCGCGCTGCGCGCATATTTCCTCGGCCTGAGCCGCAAAAGTGTCTTGATACTCGAGCGCAAACAAAGCGCACTCGTAGTTGAGCACGCTGATGTTGTAGGGCGGACGCACTTTGTCAATCTGCGCAACCAGCGCGGCGGGGCCGACCATGTAGCCCAGGCGCACGCCGGCCAGACCGAACTTGCTCAGGGTGCGCAGCAGCAGCACATGGGTATGTTCGGCGGGCCGAGCGCGAATCACGTCCAGGTAGGTGCGGCTGGAAAACGGCTGGTAGGCCTCGTCCACCGCCACGATGCTGTCGGCCTGCTGCGCCGCAGCAATCACGGTGGCCATGTCGCCGGCATCCCATAGATTGGCGGTGGGGTTGTTGGGGTAGGCCAGGTACACGATGGCCGGTTGCCGCTGCGCAATCGCCTGCACCATGGCTGGCACATCCAGGGCAAAGTCGGCGGTGAGCGGCACACCCACAAATTCCAGCCCCTGCAGCTGCGCACTCATCGCGTACATCACAAAGCCCGGCACCGGCGCCAGAACCACAGGACGGCCCCCGCCACCTTGACCCGGTTGCATGGGCCGGCTGCAAGCCAGCGAGAGCAGAGAAATCAGCTCGTCGGAGCCATTGCCCAGCATGATGTCGTACCTGGCCGGCATGCCAGCAAAAGCTGCCAAAGCAGCGCGCAGGTCGTTCACCCGGGCGTCTGGGTAGCGGTGAAGCGCCAGCGCTCCCAGGCGCTTTCCCAATGCCTCCTGCAAAGCGGACGGCAGCGAAAACGGGTTCTCCATGGCGTCGAGCTTGACCATGCCGGAGGCGTCCTGCACCGCGTAGGCGTGCATGTCCTGCACATCCTGCCGGATGCGGCGGGCGATGAGCGCCTGGGTGGCGGCAGTGGAAGAGGGGTCCGTGGGCGTGGTCATGCAAGGAGATTTCAAGAATCAGGACAGAGGCTGGGGCGGGAGCGGGCCTACTCCAATCGCATTTCGGCGGCGCGCGCATGGGCCTGCAGGCCTTCGCCGTGGGCCAGCACCGAGGCAATCTGCCCCAGTGTTTGGGCGCCCTGCTCGCTCACCTCGATCAGGCTGCTGCGTTTTTGGAAGTCGTACACCCCCAGCGGGCTACTGAACCGCGCGGTGCCGCTGGTCGGCAGCACGTGGTTGGGGCCGGCGCAGTAGTCGCCCAGGCTCTCGGAGGTGTAGGCGCCCAAAAAGATAGCTCCGGCGTGGCGCAGCAAGGGCTCCCAGCGGTGCGGGTCGTTGCTGCTCACCTCCAGGTGTTCGGGGGCAATCCGGTTGCTGATCTCGCAGGCCTCTTCCATGCTGCGGGTGTGGATCAGCGCGCCGCGGCCGGTGAGGCTCTTGGCAATGATGTCGGCGCGCGGCATCTCGGGCAGCAGGCGGTTGATGCTTTGCTGCACCTGGGCGATGTAGTCCAAATCGGGGCAAAGCAGGATGCTTTGCGCCAGCTCGTCGTGCTCGGCCTGAGAAAAAAGGTCCATGGCCACCCAGTCGGGCGGCGTGCTGCCATCGGCGAGCACCAGAATCTCGCTGGGACCGGCAATCATGTCGATGCCCACCGTGCCGAACACCCGGCGCTTGGCTGCGGCCACATAGGCGTTGCCCGGGCCGGTGATTTTGTGGACGGCGGGAATGGTTTGCGTGCCATAAGCCAAAGCGGCAACCGCCTGGGCGCCGCCGATGGTGAAGGCCCGGGTTACACCGGCCACATAAGCCGCTGCCAACACCAATGCGTTCTTTTCCACCACCGCACCAGCCGGCCCCGAGCGCGCCGGCGTGGGCACGACCATGATGATTTCCGGCACCCCGGCCACGTGGGCGGGGATGGCGTTCATCAACACAGAAGACGGATACGCTGCCTTACCGCCCGGCACATAGATGCCCACGCGGTCCAGCGGCGTGACCTTCTGGCCCAGCAGGGTGCCGTCTTCGTCGCGGTAGCTCCAGCTCTCGCCGGAGGCCCTTTTTTGTGCCTCGTGGTAGCTGCGCACGCGGCGGGTGGCGGCTTCCAGCGCGTGGCGCTGCGGGGCGGGAATACTCTCAAAGGCGACTTTGAGCTCAGCCTGGGTCAGCTCAAGCGCCTGCACGCTGGGAGCGTTCAGGCCGTCAAAACGCGCGGTGTACTCCAGAACCGCCGCGTCACCGCGCAGACGCACATCAGACAGAATCTCAGCCACGCGTTGCTCGATGGCGGCGTCGGTATCGGCAGACCAATGCAGGCGGGCCTTGAAATCAGCCTCGAAACTGGCGCTAGCGCTTGATAGATGGGCGGGAGCAGCTACAAAAGTCATAGCATTTTCAACCCACTCAAGCGCTCACCGCACCGGCAAAGGCGTCGATGATGCGGCGGATGGGCTCCTGCTTGAGCTTGAGCGCGGCCTGATTGACCACCAGACGGGAGCTGATGTCCATGATGCGCTCCACCTCGACCAGGTGGTTGGCCTTCAGGGTGTTGCCGGTAGACACCAAATCGACAATCGCGTCTGCCAGCCCCACCAGCGGCGCCAGCTCCATGCTGCCGTAGAGCTTGATCAGGTCCACATGAACGCCCTTGCTGGCAAAAAACTCGCGGGCAATCGCTACGTACTTGGTCGCGACCTTGAGGCGCGAGCCCTGCCGCACGGCGGACGTGTAGTCAAAGTCCGAGCGCACGGCCACGCTGATGCGGCACTTGGCAATTCGCAGGTCCAGCGGCTGGTAGAGCCCCTGGCTGCCGTGTTCGAGCAGGGTGTCTTTGCCGGTGATGCCGATGTCGGCCCCGCCGTACTGCACGTAGGTGGGCACATCGGTGGCGCGCACCACCAGCACCCGCACATGGGGATGGTTGGTCTCCAAAATCAGCTTGCGTGATTTCTCAGGATCGTCCAGCACCTCGATGCCGGCAGCCTTGAGCAGGGGCAAGGTTTCTTCAAAAATGCGGCCTTTGGACAGGGCCAGGGTGATCATCTCTGCGCTCATGGCGGGCTCGTGGTTGGGCTCTTGTTGAAAGGCGGGGTGCGCCTCAGTCGGGCTGTGCCGCCCACTCGGCGGGCGTGTAGGTTTTCATGGACAGCGCGTGCACTTCGTCGGTGTGCATGCGGCTGTCCAGCGTCGCATACACCATCTGGTGGCGCTGGATGAGGCGCTTGCCCTCAAACGCGGGCGAGACGATGGTGGCGTACCAGTGGCGGCCGTCGCCCTCTAGGGCGCAGTGGGCGCAGTCAAGGCCTGCGGCAATGAGAGATTGGAGTTGTTCTGCGGTCATAAACGATTAACTGCGGATTTTGTAACCGCTGCGTAGCAAGTGCAGCGCTATCAGGCTCACCGCCAATGTCGCGACACCGACCACCGACAGGCTGAGCCAGGGCGATACGTCACTGACACCAAAGAAACCGTAGCGGAAGCCGTCGATCATGTAGAAAAACGGGTTGAGGTGGCTCACCCCTTGCCAGAAGGGCGGCAGGGAGTGGATGGAGTAAAAAACACCGCTCAAAAAGGTCATCGGCATGACCACAAAATTCTGAAATGCGGCGAGCTGGTCGAACTTTTCAGCCCACAGGCCAGCAATCAGCCCCATGGCGCCCATCAGTGTGGCGCCCAGCACCGCAAACACCACGATCCACAGCGGCCAGGCGTAGTGCATGGGCGCAAAAAACGCCGCCACCACAAACACCCCCAATGCCACCACCAGCCCGCGAATCACCGCCGCCCCGACGTAGGCCACAAACCAGTGCATGTACGAGAGCGGCGTGAGCAGCAGGAAAATCAGGTTGCCCATGACCTTGCTCATGATGAGCGAAGACGAACTGTTGGCAAATGCGTTTTGCAGCAAGCTCATCATGGCCAGCCCGGGAACCAGAAAGGCGGTGTAGCTGACCTGCTCGTACACCTTCACATGGCTCTCCAGCGCGTGGCCGAAAATCAAAAGGTACAGCATCGCAGTCAGCACCGGGCCGGCAATGGTTTGCGCAGCCACTTTCCAGAAGCGCAGCGTTTCTTTGTAAAGCAGGGTTTGCCAGCCGTTCATGCCTGAACCCCGTGTTGGCGCATCACGTCGAGGAAGACGTCCTCGAGATCCGCTTTGCGGATTTCTACATCCTCCACCGCCACACCAGCCTCGCGCACCGCAGCGAGATAGTTCTCAATCTCCAGCGCATTGTGGGCCGGCAACTGCACCACGCGGCCGGTGATGCGCGCGCGCGCAGCCAGCGCGGGGGGCAGCACGCCTTCGGCCTTGAAACGCAGGACGTTGCTGCTGGCCGCCTTGAGCAAGGCGCTGGTTTTGTCCAGGGCCACGATACGACCGGTCTTGAGCATGGCAATGCGCCCGCACAAGGCCTCGGCCTCTTCGAGGTAGTGGGTGGTCAGCAGCACGGTACTGCCTTGCTGGTTCAGCTTGGCCACGAACTGCCACAGGGTCTG
>NZ_CAMCVG010000019.1 GCF_945881795.1 Rhodoferax sp. OV413 | reverse complement strand
AGGTCAGCCCGTACCAGTGCACCGACACCGGCCCGAGCTGCAGGGCTACCGGGTCAATCTGGGGATGAATCAACAAAGGTTTGGCCCGCCGCGGATTAGTCGAGCAGGGACAAGTCGCGCACTGCGCCCTTGTCCGCCGACATCACCAGCTTCGCATAGGCCTTGAGCGCGGCAGACACCTTGCGCGGCCGCGGCAACGCCGGCTTCCAGCCCCGGGCGTCCTGCTCGGCGCGGCGCCGGGCCATTTCGTCGTCGGACACGAGCACATTGATGCTGCGGTTGGGAATGTCGATGCGGATACGGTCACCGTTTTTCACCAAGCCAATCGCGCCGCCGGAAGCCGCCTCGGGCGAGCAGTGGCCGATGGACAGGCCCGAGGTGCCGCCGGAGAATCGGCCATCGGTGAGTAAGGCGCAGGCCTTGCCCAGGCCCTTGGACTTGATGTAGCTGGTGGGGTAGAGCATTTCCTGCATACCGGGGCCACCCTTGGGACCCTCGTAGCGCACCACCACGATATCACCCGCCTTCACCTGGTCGGCAAGGATGTGTTCTACCGCTTCGTCCTGGCTCTCAACCACGTGGGCCGGGCCTTCAAACACCATCAGGCTGTCGTCCACGCCAGCGGTCTTCACGACGCAGCCATTGCGCGCGATGTTGCCGGTCAGGACGGCCAGGCCGCCCTCTTTGGAAAAGGCGTGTTCATAGGAGCGGATGCAGCCCTCTGCGCGGTCAGTATCCAGGCTGGGCCAGCGGGCGCTTTGGCTGAACGCGACCTGGGTGGGGATGCCACCGGGGCCGGCCATGTAGAAGGTCTTGACCTCGTCGGACGGGTTGCGCTTGATGTCCCACGCGTCCAGCGCCTCTTTGAAGGTCTTGCTGTACACGGTGGGCACATCGGTGTGCAGCTTGCCGGCGCGGTCGAGCTCGCCCAGGATGCCCATGATGCCGCCTGCGCGGTGCACGTCTTCGATGTGGTACTTGTTGGTGTTGGGCGCGACCTTGCAGAGCTGCGGCACATCGCGTGACAGGCGGTCGATATCGGCCATGGTGAAGTCGATCTCGGCTTCCTGCGCGATGGCAAGCACGTGCAGGATGGTGTTGGTCGAGCCGCCCATGGCAATGTCCAGCGTCATCGCGTTCTCAAATGCCTTGAAGCCCATGGAGCGCGGCAGCACGCTCTCGTCTTCCTGCTCGTAGTAGCGCTGGCACAGCTCCACGGCCATACGACCCGCCCGCTTGAACAATTGCTCGCGGTCGGAGTGGGTCGCTAGCACGGTGCCGTTGCCGGGCAAAGACAGGCCCAGCGCTTCGGTCAGGCAGTTCATGGAATTGGCGGTGAACATGCCGGAGCAGGAACCGCAGGTCGGGCAGGCCGAGCGTTCGACCTCGGCCACATTCTCGTCGCTGACCTTGTCGTCAGCAGCCATGACCATGGCGTCAATCAGGTCGAGCTTTTTGAACTCGATTTTCTGGGTGGTGGGGTTGAGCAGCTTGACCTTGCCCGCTTCCATGGGGCCGCCCGAGACGAACACCACCGGGATATTCAGCCGCATGGCCGCCATCAACATTCCGGGCGTGATCTTGTCGCAATTGGAGATACAGACCATGGCGTCGGCGCAGTGGGCATTGACCATGTATTCGACGCTGTCCGCAATGATCTCGCGGCTGGGGAGCGAATACAGCATGCCGTCATGGCCCATGGCAATGCCGTCATCCACCGCAATCGTGTTGAATTCTTTGGCTACGCCGCCGGCCGACTCGATCTCGCGTGCCACCAGCTGGCCCAGGTCCTTGAGGTGCACATGGCCGGGTACGAACTGCGTGAAGGAGTTCACCACAGCGATGATGGGCTTTTGAAAGTCACCATCTTTCATGCCGGTGGCACGCCACAAAGAGCGGGCGCCTGCCATGTTGCGGCCGGCGGTGGAGGTCTTGGAACGATAAACGGGCATGGTTGTAATCTGGTTTGTTAAAACAATGTACGGGAGCGGCCGTGATTATCCTTCAGCCGATGCCAATGACAATTTGGTGACCGCTATTTTGTGACTGCTTTTGTGCGGCTGGTACTGTGTGACCAATCCGGCATGGGCACTGAAGGCGCAAGGCCTTTAGCGGCGCGGCTTGGTGGAGGTGCCCATGGCTTTGCGTTGGCGCTCGATGCGCGCCTCCTTGCGCGCGTTTTCCTGTTGTATGGCGCGGCGCTTGGTGTAGCCGGTACTGTCGGACCACGCCCACCAGGCCACTGCCACCCCAAAGGGCGCCAGCGTCGCCCACCAGGGCCAGGTAACCACAGGCTCTATTCCCATGACTTTCAACACCAAGAGAATGACACCCAAACCAATCAGCAGCATGCTTACCTCCATCAGGCTGCACCGTCTTTGCGGTGGTCAACCCCCGTTACTAAAATCCCGTTATGGTGATGGTATCCAAACCGGAGTGACCCCTATGACGCAATTCCTCACGCTGGCGCTTGCCGCTTCCCTCATGGCAATCGCCTCCGGCGCCCAGGCTGACCAAGCGCTGGCCAACGCCAAAAACTGCATGACCTGCCACCAGATGGACAAAAAGGTGCTGGGCCCTTCTTTTAAGGATGTGGCGGCCAAATACAAAGGCGACAAAGCTGCCGCCGACCGCTTGGCGACCAAAATCATGAAAGGCGGTAGCGGCGTCTGGGGCACGGCCTACATGCCGGCCAACGCCCAGGTGAGCGAGTCCGACGCCAAAAAGTTGTCCGCGTGGGTCCTGTCGCTGAACTGAGCGTCAAACATCAAGCACCAGGCGGTTCAATAAAGAAACCGCTGAAAAAATGAAAAAGCCGCTGCAAACGCAGCGGCTTTTTTGTGCCCTAGGGCTTGGCTGGCCTAATAAGCCTGGCCCAGCTGGTCGAGGATGGCGGGGTTTTCGAGGGTGCTGGTGTCCTGGGTGATGGCCTCGCCCTTGGCCAGCGAGCGCAGCAGGCGGCGCATGATCTTGCCGGAGCGGGTCTTAGGCAGGTTTTCGCCAAAGCGGATGTCCTTGGGCTTGGCGATGGGGCCGATTTCTTTGGCCACCCAGTCGCGCAGTTCTTTGGCAATGGCCTTGGCCTCGTCTCCGCTGGGGCGGGCGCGCTTCAGGACCACAAAAGCACAAATCGCTTCGCCGGTCACATCATCAGGACGACCCACGACCGCGGCTTCGGCCACCAGATCCGACTTGGCCACCAGGGCGGATTCGATTTCCATGGTGCCCATGCGGTGGCCGGACACGTTGAGCACGTCGTCAATACGGCCGGTGATGCGGAAATAGCCGCGGTCTTCACTGCGCACTGCACCGTCGCCGGCCAGGTAGAGCGTGCCGCCCATTTCTTCGGGGAAGTAGCTCTTCTTGAAACGCTCAGGGTCGTTCCAGATGGTGCGGATCATGGAAGGCCATGGGCGCTTGATCACCAGGATGCCACCGGTGCCGTTGGGAATGTCTTTGCCCGATTCGTCCACGATGGCGGCCATGATGCCGGGCAGTGGCAGCGTGCAGCTGCCGGGCACCAGCGGGGTAGCGCCGGGCATCGGGCTCATCATGTGGCCGCCGGTTTCGGTCTGCCAGAAGGTGTCCACGATGGGGCACTTTTCGTGGCCGATGTGCTTGTAGTACCACATCCACGCTTCGGGGTTGATGGGCTCGCCCACCGAGCCCAGAATGCGCAGGCTCGACAGGTCGGAGCGGTCGGGGTGCACTGCTGCGTCGCTCTCGGAGGCCTTGATCAGGGAGCGGATGGCGGTGGGCGCAGTGTAGAAGATGGAGCACTTATGGCGCTCAATCATTTGCCAGAAGCGGCCGGCGTTGGGGAAGGTGGGCACGCCTTCAAAAATGATCTGGGTCGCACCGGCGGCCAGCGGGCCATAGGCCACATAGGTGTGGCCGGTGATCCAGCCGATATCGGCTGTGCACCAGAACACATCTTCGGGCTTCAAATCAAAGGTCCAGTCCATGGTCACCTTGGCCCAGAGCAGGTAGCCGCCGGTGGAGTGCTGCACACCCTTGGGTTTGCCGGTGGAGCCGGAGGTGAAGAGGATGAACAAGGGATGCTCGGCGCCCACAGGCACCGGGGCGCACACGGTGCTCTTGCCGGCCAGTGCTTCGGCAAAGGTCTTGTCGCGCCCGGCCACCATGTTGCAGGCGGTTTGGGTGCGCTGGTAGACGTAAATGGTTTTGATGGACTCGCAGCCGCCCATCGCCAGGCCTTCGTCCACGATGGATTTGAGGGGCAGCTCTTTGCCGCCGCGCATCTGGTAGTTGCTGGTAATGACGGCCACCGCGCCGGCGTCGATGATGCGCTCCTGCAGCGCCTTGGCCGAGAAGCCGCCGAACACCACGCTGTGGGTCGCGCCAATGCGGGCGCAGGCTTGCATGGCAATCACGCCTTCGAGTGTCATGGGCATGTAGACCAGCACGCGGTCGCCCTTTTGGATGCCGTCGGCCAACAAGGCGTTGGCGAACTGGCTCACGCGAGCCAGCAGCTCTTTGTAGGTCGTCTTGGTGACGGTGCCGTCATCCGCTTCAAAAATCACCGCGACTTTGTCTTCGGTGGGGGTGCCGATGTGCTTGTCCAGGCAGTTGGCCGAGGCGTTGAGCTCGCCGTCTTCAAACCATTTGTAAAAGGGGGCGTTGGACTCATCGAGGGTGCGGGTGAAGGGCTTGTTCCACACCAGGTTCTCTTTGGCCAAGCGGGCCCAGTAGCCCTCGAAATCGTTTTCAGCTTCGGCGCACAGGGCGTTGTAGCCCTCCATGCCGGAAATGCGTGCCGCCTTGATGGTGGCCTCGCTGGGCAGGAAAACCCGGTTTTCGACCAGGACGGACTCAATGGCAGAGGTGGAAGCGCTCACGGATTTATCTCCTCGAGATTATTTAAAAAGTATTAAAAAACTGCGCGAATGGTCACTATAAGCACTTACAAATCACTGACTATAGAAGGCCACCGGGTCGGCGCGCGGGAAGCCGCCGGGTTGGGTCGCGAGAGATCGACTACGAGGCACACGCAGAGTCAGTCTGGCGTGGGGCTCATTGGCTAAACTCAAAGCGTTCGCCTCCACCGCCTTTTTTTCAGAGAGTTAGACCATGACCACCTCCATCCGTCAGGCCGACCTGATCGAATCCGTGTCCGCTGCGCTGCAGTACATCAGCTACTACCACCCCGCTGACTACATCGCCCACCTCGCGCGCGCCTACGAGCGCGAGCAGAGCGCCGCCGCCAAGGACGCCATCGCCCAAATTTTGACCAACAGCAAGATGAGCGCCACCGGCCACCGGCCCATCTGCCAGGACACCGGTATCGTCAACGTGTTCCTGAAGGTCGGCATGGATGTGCGCTTGGAGGGCTTCACCGGCTCGCTGGACGACGCCGTCAACGAAGGTGTGCGCCAGGGTTACAACCACCCCGACAACACGCTGCGCGCCAGCGTGGTGGCCGACCCCGAGTTCCTGCGCAAAAACACCAAAGACAACACGCCTGCTGTCATCTTCACCGAATTAGTACCCGGCAACACGGTAGAAGTGACCGTGGCAGCCAAGGGCGGCGGCAGCGAAAACAAGAGCAAGATGATCATGCTCAACCCCGGCGACAGCGTGGTCGACTGGGTGCTGAAAACCGTGCCGACCATGGGTGCCGGCTGGTGCCCGCCGGGCATGCTGGGCATCGGCATCGGCGGCACTGCGGAGAAGGCGGTGCTGATGGCCAAGGAAAGCCTGATGGACGACCTCGACATGTACGAGCTGCAGGCCAAGGCCGCCAGCGGCGGCGCGCTCGACCGGGTCGAGGAGTTGCGCCTGGAGCTGTTCGAAAAAGTGAACGCGCTGGGCATTGGCGCACAGGGCCTGGGCGGGCTGACCACTGTGCTGGACGTGAAGATCAAGATGTACCCCACCCATGCCGCCAGCAAACCTGTTGCCATGATTCCCAACTGCGCTGCCACCCGCCACGCCCACTTTGTGCTGGACGGCTCGGGCCCGGTCTACATCGATCCGCCCAGCCTGGATATCTGGCCCAACGTCAACTGGACACCCGACACCCAGAAGAGCAAGCGCGTTGACCTCAACACCCTCACCCCCGCTGAAGTTGCCAGCTGGACGCCCGGCCAGACCCTGCTGCTCAACGGCAAGATGCTCACCGGCCGGGACGCGGCGCACAAACGCATCCAAGGCATGCTGGCCAAGGGCGAGACACTGCCGGTGGATTTCACCAACCGGGTGATTTACTACGTCGGCCCGGTGGATCCGGTGGCCGGGGAAGCGGTGGGCCCTGCCGGCCCCACCACCGCCACCCGCATGGACGGATTTACCGAGATGATGCTGGCCCAGACCGGCCTGATTGCCATGGTCGGCAAGGCCGAACGCGGCCCGGTGGCCATTGAGTCCATCAAGAAGCACCAAAGCGCCTACCTCATGGCCGTGGGCGGTGCGGCATACCTCGTTTCCAAGGCCATCAAACATGCCAAGGTGGTGGGCTTTGCTGACTTGGGGATGGAAGCGATTTACGAGTTCGACGTGGTGGACATGCCGGTGACCGTGGCGGTGGATGCCGGTGGCACCAGCGCCCACATCACCGGCCCGGCCGAATGGCAAAAGCGCATTGCCAGCGGCGAGTTCAAGTCCATTCCCGTCGTCTCGCGCTGACGCCTTTGCCAAGCCATAGCGCCAGCCCCATCGGGGTGTTTGACAGCGGCGTGGGCGGCCTGAGCGTGTTGCGCGCGCTGTTGGCCGAACTGCCGGATGAGCAGGTGGTGTACGTGGCGGACAGCGGGCACGCGCCTTACGGCGAGCGAGACGATGCCTACGTGATTGAGCGCGCGCGCGCCATCACGGCCCATTTGCTGACCCACCATCACATCAAGGCGCTGGTGGTGGCCTGCAACACCGCCACAGCCGCGGCCATTCATCTGCTGCGCGAGCAGCACCCGCAGCTACCCATCGTCGGCATCGAGCCGGCCTTGAAGCCTGCAGTCGGTTTGAGCACAACCGGTGTCATTGGCGTCATGGCGACCCGCAGCACCCTGCGAAGCGACAAATTCCAGCGACTGCTTGCCAGCCTGGAGGGGCAGGCACGCTTTGTGGTGCAGCCCTGTGCCGGCCTTGCGCTGGCGATCGAACAGTTCGACACTATCAAAATAGAAGCAGCCTGCGCAGAATACACGGGCGCCATGGGCAGTTTTGGCACCAAAACCGGGCAAATTGACACACTGGTTCTAGGCTGCACCCATTACCCCTTTGCCGAATCGCACCTCCGCGCCGGCACGGGGGCGGCCGTGCGCTACCTTGAAGGCGGTGCCCCGGTAGCCCGACAGACCCGTCGGCTGCTGCAAGCCGGCCAGGCGATTTGTGCCGGGCGGGCTACCGGTTCGCAGCAGGTGGTTTTTTACAGCACCGGTAACCCCCTCACCCTGGAATCCGCCGCAAAGCGCTGGCTCGGGCTTGAGCAAAGCGTGCTGCCACTTGCCGTGTAGCAGCGGGGCGGAAGAGAAACGGGGACAGGGAAATGGCGTGCCCGGAGGGGATCGAACCCCCGACCCACAGCTTAGAAGGCTGTTGCTCTATCCGACTGAGCTACGGGCACAAAGGACAAAGGCCCCAAAGCAGCATGACTTTAGAGCCTTTGATTGTGAATGAATGGTCGGGGCGGCGGGATTCGAACTCGCGACCCTCTGCTCCCAAAGCAGATGCGCTACCAGGCTGCGCTACACCCCGACAGCTGGTATTCTAACCCGTTAAACCTTCTGATTCGGCGTGCCCGCCGAGAATTTGCTCCCCCTGAGATGCCCCGCCGCCCACCCGCACTGCCCTGGCTAGAGCCCGGCGATCCCTTTCCGGAGCCCGCCACTGCGTGGGGTGAGAACTCCGATGCGCCCGGCCTTCTGGCCGCAGGCGGCGAGCTCAATTCCGAGACCTTGCTGCGTGCTTATTCGCAGGGCATCTTTCCCTGGTACAGCACCGGGCAGCCCCTGCTGTGGTGGAGCACCAACCCTCGAATGCTGCTGCGGACCCGGGCATTTCGCCTGCACCGCTCGCTGCGCAAAGTGCTGCGCAGGTTCATGCAGACGCCGGGCTGCGAAATCCGGGTCGATTCTGCTTTTGAAGCAGTCATTCACGCCTGCTCCAGCAGCCTGCGGCACGGACAGGCCGGCACCTGGATACTGCCCGAGATGCAGGACGCCTATATTGCCCTGCACCGCGCAGGCTACGCCCACAGCGTGGAGACCTGGCAAGACGGAGAAATGATTGGGGGGCTGTATTGCGTGTCGATGGGCCGGGCGGTGTTCGGTGAATCGATGTTTGCGCGACGCAGCGACGCCTCCAAAATTGCGCTCGCGGCCTTGGTCGGGCTGTCTCTGGCGCAGGGGGTGGAGTGGATCGATTGCCAGCAAGTGACCGAGCACCTCGCCTTCATGGGCGCAGAGCCGGTAGAGCGGGAGGCATTCGCCCAGGCGCTGCAAAGCGCACAGGCGCAGCCGGGCATCCGGTGGGACTTTCAGCCTCTATACTGGCAAGCGCTCTTGTCAGAATCCGGAGCAGTCCCATGACCGACCTGACCGACCTCCCCCTCCAGACACTGCAGTTCTACGCCACAGCGCCCTACGACTGCAGTTACCTGACCGAACGCCAGGCGCGCTCGCAGGTCGCTACGCCCAGCCACATCATCGACACCGCCACCTATTCCAACCTGGTAGCAAAGGGTTTCCGGCGCAGCGGCATGTTCACCTACCGGCCCTATTGCGACGGCTGCCAGGCCTGCACGCCATTGCGCATTCCAGTGGCCCAATTCAAGGCGGATAAGAGCCAGCGGCGGGCCTTCAAGCAACATGCGCACCTGAAGGCCAGGGTGCTGAACCTGGGTTTCTCCCAGGAACACTACGACCTGTATTTGCAGTACCAACTCGGCCGCCATGCAGGTGGCGGCATGGATGAGGACAGCGTTGACCAGTATGTGCAGTTCCTGCTCCACAGCCGCGTGAACTCGCGGCTGGTTGAGTTTCGCGAGCCCGCTTCCGACGATGCCCCTCCCGGCGCTCTCAAAATGGTGTCCATCCTCGACGTGCTGGACGACGGCTTATCGGCGGTTTACACATTTTTTGCACCGGAAGAACGTGCAAGTTACGGCACCTATGGCGTGCTGTGGCAGATTGAGCAGGCGCGACAGATGGGCTTGCCCCGTCTGTACCTCGGGTACTGGATTCGCGGCAGCGCCAAGATGGACTACAAGGCGCGCTTCGCGCCGCATGAATTGCTGATAGACGGCCGCTGGCGGGTGCCAGAGTCAACCCAGGCCCAAGAGTCAGACCTTTGACGGGTTAACATCCAGAAGAGGATCACCATGACAAAAAAAGAACACGACCCCCAAGCAGCGCCTGCAGTCCAAGTGCTGGAGCGCATGTTCACCCTGATTGATGTACTGGCCTCCCGCGAAGATGCCATCCCACTGAAGGAAATCAGCGAACGCGCCGGCCTGCACCCCTCCACCGCGCACCGGATTTTGAATGACTTGGTGTCCGGACGGTTTGTGGATCGCCCGCAGGCGGGCAGCTACCGGCTGGGCATGCGTCTGCTGGAGTTGGGGAATCTGGTGAAGGCCCGGCTCAATGTTCGTGATGCGGCCCTGGGTCCGATGCGCGAACTGCACAAGCAAATTCAACAGCCGGTCAACCTCAGCATGCGGCAGGGGGATGAAATCATTTACGTGGAGCGCGCCTACAGCGAGCGCAGCGGCATGCAGGTCGTACGCGCCATCGGCGGGCGGGCTCCGCTTCACCTCACCTCGGTGGGCAAGCTTTTTCTGGCAGCGGACGACCCGCTGCGCATCCGCTCGTATGCCACGCGCACCGGCCTGCAGGGTCACACGAAAAACAGCATTACCGAGCTGGAAACTCTGGAACGCGAGCTCTCGAAGGTACGCCAGTACGGCCAGGCCAGCGACAACGAAGAGCTGGAGCTGGGCGTGCGCTGCATGGCAGCCGGCATTTACGACGACCAGGGCAAGTTGGTTGCAGGACTGTCCATCTCCGCGCCTTCCGGCAGGCTGGAAGATGAGTGGTTGCCCAGGTTAAAAGATACGGCCCGCTTCATCTCGGAAACGCTGGGTTTCCGACCTGATCTCCGCTAGCCGACCCTTTGCTGTTTAGTTCGCAGCAATCCGGCTGTCGAACCCCTTGAGCGCGAGGGGCGTGCTTCGGGCAGGGGACGCATGGCCAGCCTCCACCCATTTGCGCACGCGCTCGGCATCGGCGAGGCGAGTGAGCTTGCCCGCAGAGTCCAGGAACACCAAAATCAGCTTGCGGCCGGCAATCCGCGCCTGCATCACCAGGCACTGACCGGCCTCGGAGATGTAGCCGGTTTTCTGCAAGCCGATGTCCCACTCGGGGCTCTTGACCAGACGGTTGGTGTTGTTGAACTGCAGGGTGCGGTTTCCCACCTCGACCTGGTGGCCCACCGAGGTGGACATCTCGCGCAAAGTGACATCGCCATAGGCATAGCTCACCAGCGTGGCCAGGTCTTTCGCGCTGGACTGATTGCGACTGCTCAGGCCGGTGGGCTCGACGTACTGGGTGTCCACCATGCCAAGCTGGCGGGCTTTGAGGTTCATCAGGCCGACAAATGTTGACAGCCCGCCGGGGTAGGTGCGACCCAGCGCGTGGGCGGCGCGATTCTCGCTGGACATCAGCGCCAAGTGCAGGAGCTCGCCACGCGAGAGCTGGGTACCCACGCGCAAGCGCGAGCTGCTGCCCTTTTCGGTATCCACGTCGGCCTGGGTGATTTCCAGCATCTCATCCAAGGGCAGGCGGGCTTCGCTGACCAGCACGCCGGTCATCAGCTTGGTCAAGGAAGCGATCGGCAGCACGGCATTTTCATTCTTGCTGAACAGGACCTCTTTCGTGTCCTGGTCCACCACAAATGCCACGCTGGACTTGAGCGCTAGCGCGTCCTGCTTGCCATGCAAGCCGGCGAGTTGACCGTAGGAGGGTCGGGGAGGCGCTACCACCGCCACCGGCACGGCTTTCCGGTTCACTTGAACGGCTTGCTTTTTCGCAGCCATAGCTTTGGGCTTGGCCTTGGCCGGTGCCTTTACTTGGGCCTTGGCCGGAGACTTGACCTGCTGGGGTTTGGCAGGGGCCTTGATGCTTGATTTGCCGTGGGGGGTCGTTGCCGCTGCGTGGGGGGCCGCCAGCATCGATGTGGCAACCACACCGGCGGTGACCAACTGAACGAGTATGCGTTTCAACGTAAATCCTTTGAAAAAAAGCGTCCGAGCCTCACGCAGAAACGCTTTTTGTAAATATGACAACCAGTGTAATCAAAAAAATTCAAATTAATCAACTACTTGCAGGCCAAACCTCATCTATTTATCGGTCATCCTGGCTACGGCTTAACCCAAATTCTGATTAAACCCGCGCGGTTGCCTAGCGGTGCAGGCCGCGCTCATCAGGCTCGTCGGTGGAGGTGCTGATCACGCTGGTCTGAACCCCGCGGAACTTGCGCACGGCGTACACCACATATCCACTCAGCCCATAGACCACAAAAATCCCGAAAATCACAATCGGCGGATGGATGTTGATCACTGCAATGCCCAGAGCAATCAGAACAATCACCACAAAGGGCACGCTGCGCTTGAGCTGGATATCCTTGAAGCTGTAGAACGGTGCGTTGGTCACCATGGTGAGGCCCGCGTACAGGGCCAAAACAAACATCGGCCAGGCAACGTCTTCACCGCTCATGCCCTGGTCGTTCACCAGCCAGATAAAACCCGCCAACAGGGCCGCTGCCGCGGGCGATGGCATGCCCTGAAAGTAGCGCTTGTCCACCACCGCGGTGTTCACGTTAAAGCGGGCCAGGCGCAGCGCGGCGCAGGCGCAATACACAAACGCCGCAAACCAACCCCAGCGACCCAAGTCACGCAGGGCCCATTCGTAGGCGATGAGCGCCGGCGCAGCCCCAAAGGACACCATATCGGAGAGGGAGTCCATCTGCTCGCCAAATGCGCTTTGGGTGTTGGTCATGCGGGCCACGCGGCCATCCAGGCTGTCGAGCACCATGGCGCAAAAAATACCAATTGCCGCCAGATCAAAGCGATCGTTCATGGCCATCACGATGGCGTAAAAACCACCAAACAAGGCGCCTAAGGTGAACAGGTTAGGCAAGAGGTAAATACCCTTGCGGCGGATATTCATAGGGCCCGGCTCAACCTCTGAAGCCTGTGTTTCGGTTCCGTCGTGCATGTCATCTCCATTGAACCTGCGTAAGCGTTGCAGTGTAAGGCAGCGTGCGCCTGGGGCAGCACTAAGAAAAAAGGCCACCGAAGTGGCCTCTTGCAGAGCGCGAAAGCAGCTTAGTTGCGGGTCTGATCAACCAGCTTGTTCTTGGCAATCCAAGGCATCATGGCGCGCAGCTGGGCTCCCACCACTTCGATGCTGTGATCGGCGGTGTTGCGACGGCGTGCGGTCATGCTGGGGTAGTTCAGGCGGCCTTCCTGGATAAACATCTTGGCGTAGTCACCGTTCTGGATGCGCTTGAGGGCGTTGCGCATCGCAGCGCGGGACTCTTCGTTGATGACTTCAGGACCGGTCACGTACTCGCCGAACTCCGCATTGTTGGAGATGGAGTAGTTCATGTTGGCAATACCACCCTCGTAAATCAGGTCGACGATCAGCTTGAGCTCGTGCAGGCACTCGAAGTACGCCATTTCAGGCGCGTAGCCGGCTTCGACCAGGGTTTCGTAGCCCATCTTGATCAGCTCAACAGCGCCACCGCACAGAACGGCCTGCTCGCCGAACAAGTCGGTCTCTGTTTCTTCCTTGAAGTTGGTCTCGATGATGCCGGCCTTGCCGCCGCCGTTGGCCATGGCGTAGCTCAGGGCCAGATCGCGGGCTTTGCCGGACTTGTCTTGATGAACCGCCACCAGGTGGGGCACGCCGCCGCCTTGGGTGTAGGTGTTGCGCACAGTGTGGCCGGGCGCCTTGGGAGCAACCATCCACACATCCAGATCCGCGCGGGGCACGACCTGGTTGTAGTGCACGTTAAAGCCGTGAGCGAACGCCAGCGAGGCGCCTTGCTTGATGTTGGGGGCGACGTTGTTGGTATACACCTCGCCGATTTGCTCGTCGGGCAGCAGGATCATGACAACGTCCGCGGCCTTCACAGCGTCGTTCACTTCCATCACGGTCAGGCCGGCCTTGCCGACTTTGTCCCAGGAAGCGCCGCCCTTGCGCAGGCCGACCACGACTTTCACGCCGCTGTCGTTCAGGTTTTGAGCGTGGGCGTGGCCTTGGCTGCCGTAGCCGATGATGGCCACAGTCTTGCCCTTGATCAGGCTCAGGTCACAATCTTTGTCGTAATAAACTTTCATTTCTCTCTCCGGAATAAATAGTGGCGAAAAGCGCCCTGTTGCAAAAACCACCCAAGCTCGGGGCGAACGGTAAACACGGTCGCCAAACAATTCCTGTGTGCTGAGCCAGCCGAAGCGCACACAGGAAAACCCTGCATTACACCCGCAAAATCCGCTCGCCGCGTCCTATGCCACTGGAGCCGGTGCGAACCGTCTCCAGGATAGCGGTGCGATCGATGGCTTCGAGAAACGCATCATTCTTGGACTGGACGCCGGTGAGCTCGATGGTGTAACTTTTCTCGGTCACGTCGATGATGCGGCCGCGGAAAATGTCCGCCATGCGTTTCATCTCCTCGCGCTCTTTGCCCACGGCGCGCACCTTGACCATCATCAACTCACGCTCAGTGTAGGCGCCTTCGGTCAGGTCAACGACCTTCACCACCTCAATCAGGCGGTTCAGGTGCTTGGTGATTTGCTCGATAACATCGTCCGAGCCGGTGGTCTGGATGGTCATGCGCGAGAGGCTGGCGTCCTCGGTGGGGGCAACGGTCAGCGACTCGATGTTGTAACCGCGGGCCGAAAACAGCCCCACCACCCGGGACAGCGCGCCGGGTTCGTTTTCTAACAAAACTGCAATGATGTGTTTCATAAATACCGATTCCTCTTTTTGACTACGCAAGAGCTCCAGCCCCCGCCGCCCTCCCCCGCTACCGGTAAGCAGCAGGCTTGGCGATCAATAGATTCATTCAAAATTGATAGCAGCCCGCGCATACTGCATAAGCGTCGGGCGGCGATTTGACCCTAAAAAGGCTAGAGATCCTCCGACCCGAGCAGCATCTCAGTGATGCCCTTGCCGGCCTGCACCATCGGGAACACGTTCTCGGTGGGGTCGGTACGGAAGTCCATGAACACCGTGCGGTCCTTGAGCCGGCGGGCTTCGCGCAGGGCGGGCTCCACGTCCTCAGGGCGCTCGATGAGCAGTCCGACATGCCCGTACGCTTCGGCCAGCTTCACAAAGTTGGGCAGCGCATCCATATAGCTGTGGCTGTAACGGCCTTCGTACTCCACTTCCTGCCACTGCCGCACCATGCCGAGATAACGGTTGTTCAGTGAGCAGATTTTGATGGGCGTGTTGTACTGCAGGCAGGTAGAGAGCTCCTGGATGTTCATCTGCACCGAGCCTTCGCCGGTGATGCAGAAGACCTCGCTCTGCGGTTTAGCTAGCTTGATGCCCATGGCATACGGAATACCCACACCCATAGTGCCTAAGCCACCGGAATTGATCCAGCGGCGCGGCTCGTCGAACTTGTAGTACTGCGCGGCCCACATCTGGTGCTGACCCACATCGGAGGTGATGTAGGTGTCGGTGCCCTTGGTCATATTCCAAAGGGTTTCAACCACCGCCTGCGGCTTGATGACGTCGCCATTACCGGGGCTGTACTTCATGCAGTCGCGGGCGCGCCAGCTTTCTATGGTGTCCCACCAGGCGCCCAATGCTGCGCCGTCGGGCTTACCCGCGCCTTCGCGGATCATGCCGATCATCTCGTTGAGCACGTCTTTCACATCGCCGACGATGGGGATATCGACCTTCACCCGCTTGGAGATGCTGGAGGGGTCGATATCGATGTGGATGATCTTGCGCTCGTTTTGGGCAAAGTGCTTGGGGTTGCCGATGACGCGGTCATCAAAGCGCGCGCCCACCGCTAGCAGCACGTCGCAGTGTTGCATCGCGTTGTTGGCCTCCACCGTGCCGTGCATGCCCAACATGCCGAGGAACTTGCGGTCGCTTGCGGGATAGGCGCCCAAGCCCATCAGGGTGTTGGTGCAGGGGTAGCCCAGCATGTCCACCAGCGTGCGCAGCTCCGCCGAGGCATTGCTCAGCAACACGCCGCCGCCCGTGTAGATGTAGGGGCGTTTGGCGTTCAAAAGCAGCTGCAGGGCTTTGCGGATCTGTCCGCCATGGCCCTTGCGCACCGGGTTGTAGGAGCGCATTTCCACGGTCTCGGGGTATCCGTGGTAAGCCACCTTTTTGAAAGATACGTCCTTGGGAACGTCCACCACCACCGGGCCTGGGCGGCCGCTGCGGGCAATGTGGAAGGCCTTCTTCATCACCTCGGCCATGTCTTTAGCGTCTTTGACCAGGAAGTTGTGCTTCACGATGGGGCGGGTAATGCCCACGGTGTCGCATTCCTGGAAGGCGTCCAAGCCGATGGCGTGCGTCGGCACCTGGCCCGAAATAATCACCATCGGAATGCTGTCCATGTAGGCCGTGGCGATGCCGGTCACGGCATTGGTCAGCCCCGGGCCGGAGGTGACCAAAGCCACACCCACTTCGCCGGTCGCGCGGGCATAGCCGTCTGCGGCATGCACAGCAGCCTGCTCGTGGCGCACCAGCACGTGCTGAATGGTTTCTTGCTTGTAAAAAGCATCGTAAATATGCAGAACCGCGCCGCCAGGGTAGCCCCAGACGAACTGTACGTTTTCTGCCTGGAGTGCTTTGACCAGTACTTCCGCACCCCTCAACTCGGGAACGGCGACTGGCTTGTGCGCGGATGCTGCCGAAGCGATTTCGGCTTTAGAAATTTCCATGATGAACCTTTGTGAATTTCTCTGACGAAAAACCTTGGGTGCCCCTTCGCAAACTCTTGTGGAGTAGCGTCGGGACTTAAGGTCAAAGCCATGGGCGCACTGAATATTGCGCCGGACCAGGACCCGTTTGCCTTTTTTGTTGGACCGCTATTATGGCATTTGTTTGACACTGTCCCGCAAGCGCCCGGGGACCCTCAGACCAGGGTGCAATAATCTGCTGCAGCAAATCTGCGCCACCCGCCCCACCGAAGCCCGTCCCTTGGCCACCGAAAAAGAACTCTCCGACTTTCTGAAAAGTGTCGAACGACGGGCGTTCAAACGGGCCGCATACCACGTGCGCAATGACGAATCTGCGCTCGACATCGTGCAAGACAGCATGATGAAGCTCGCAGAGCACTACGGGCACAAGCCGGTAGAGGAATTGCCCATGCTGTTCCAGCGCATACTCTCCAACAGCACACTGGACTGGTTCCGCCGTCAAAAGACCTACAGCGCGCTTTTTTCGACCCTGAGCGACTTCGAATCCGGCAATGACGACGAAGACTTCAATCTTCTGGAGTCACTGGTCACCGCGCAAGGCGGCGAGCAGTCCGAGAGCGCACAAACGCAGACCGAGCGGGCACAAACCTTGCTCAGCATTGAAGAAGAGATATTGAGGCTGCCGCCCCGTCAACGAGAGGCCTTCCTCATGCGTTACTGGGAGGATATGGATGTTGCGGAAACGGCTACCGCAATGGGCTGCTCACAAGGCAGCGTCAAGACGCACTGCTCGCGGGCTGTGCACGCACTGGCCAACGCGCTGAAAGGAAAGGGGATCCGCTTATGAACACGACAAAAACGCACCGCTCCGGTGCATCCATGCAAGATACGGTTGCGCGCGCGATCGTAGCGCGTCTGGACGATGGCACGCAAACCCTTTCGCACGACATCACCGAGCGCCTCAAGGTGGCACGCATGCGGGCTGTGGCCCAGCGCAAGTTGGCAGCCGCGGTGGCGCCGGCAGCGGCCGTTTTGGGTAGCGCAGGACAGGCCAGCCTGCAGATGGGCGAGGGCCTGCGCGGCCTGTGGATGCAGCTCGGCGCCTGGTTACCGCTGCTGGCGCTGGTAACCGGACTGGTTGCGATTGGCGCCGTGCAGGACGACTGGAGCGCGCAGGAAATTGCCGAAGTCGATACCGAGCTCCTCACCGACAACCTGCCGCCTTCCGCCTACACCGACCCCGGTTTCGCGCAATTTCTTCGCAACAATCAGGAAAAATAATCGCGCGAATCGCCACGCCCGCGCCTGACTTTGTACCTCGCCGACACTCCCTTGACCATGTCTTCCCATCGTTCCCTGCCCAGCCGCTGCATCAGGCTGAGCCTTGCCACCGCGCTGGCGGCAGCGGGTGCGTGGGCGAACGCGCAAACCCCTGCAGGCCCACCGACGCAGCAAGTTGCCGCCGCCCCCGTCGTGACATGGGCCAGCCTGACGCCACCGCAACAAACCGCGCTGGCCCCTCTTCAATCCACCTGGACCACCCTGACCGACGCCAACCGCCGCAAGTGGATTGCGCTCTCCCACAACTTTGCCAACATGTCGGCCGGCGACCGGGACAAGCTACACGCCCGCATGGCGGAGTGGGCAGCCCTGAAGCCCAACGAGCGGCAGCAGGCACGCCTGAATTTCGCTGAGACCAAGAAGACGCCGCCCGCCCAGCGCGAGGCCGGCTGGGAGGCCTACCAGGCCCTGAGCCCCGAGGAAAAAGCTGCCCTTGCCGGCAAGGCGCCCGTCAAGCCCGCAGGTGCGGCCATAGCGGCCAAAGCGCCGCCGCCCCAAAAGCTCACACCTGTGCCGCTCACACGCAACTCCCCCGAGGCGCAACGCGAGAAGCTGACCGCCCAGCAGCCGGTTAACCGCAACACGCTCCTGCCAGCGCCACCGCCGCCGCCCGCACCCCTGGTGGCGCCACCACCAACTCCGGCCCCCGCACCAGCCATTCCCGCAAAGCCTCCAGAGGCAAGTTAAGGCTTAGCGCGCGCAGGGCGAAGGTGTCCACTCAAGCCCTGTGCCTACAATCCGGCCTTCCATTCATCAGGGGAACTCAATTTGTTGGCTGACACGCTGGAAACACCGGGCCTTTGGCGCCGCATGGCTTGCTGGATTTACGAGGGCATTCTTCTTTTTGGCGTTGTCTTTCTGGCCGGCTATCTGTTTGGTACGCTGAGCCAGACACGCTATGCCCTCGACAACCGGCATGCCCTGCAGGCCTTCTTGTTTGTGGTTTTGGGGATTTATTTCGTCTGGTTCTGGGCGCACGGCCAAACGCTTGCCATGAAGACCTGGAACATCCGAGTGGTAGACCGCAATGGAAACAAGATCACCCAGCAGCGGGCACTGTTGCGCTATGTGCTGAGCTGGGTCTGGTTCCTGCCGTCGCTTTTGGTGGTTGCGTATTTCAAGCTTCCCATGGGCGAGGCGACGGTCATCTGTCTGGGCTGGGTCGCCATCTGGGCGACCTTGAGTCGTTTTCACCCGGGCAGGCAGTTCCTGCACGACGCCATGGCCGGAACCCGCCTGATTCACTCCGCACCTATGAGCCGCTGAACGCGGACCCATCCACCCATGACGACCTCCACTCCCAAACAGGTCGACCCGACCGTCAACCCGCAAAAGCAGCGGCGCGGAATCATCCGGATTTTTCATGCCCTGGGCTACTCGTGGGCAGGGCTGCGCGCCGGCTGGAACGAGCCCGCCTTCCGGCAGGAGTGCGCTCTGGCGATAGTGCTGCTACCCGCCACTTTTTTTGTCGGGCAGACCTGGGTGGAATGCGCCCTGCTGGCGGGGAGCGTGATTGCGGTGATGGTGGTGGAGTTGCTCAACACTGCGGTCGAATCGGTGGTCGACCGGGTGGGGCCCGAGTGGCATCAGCTCTCCAAGCGGGCCAAGGACATCGGCAGCGCGGCGGTACTCCTCAGCCTCTTGCTGTGCGGCGCGATTTGGTGTGCCGCCCTGTGGGAGCGCTTCAGCGTTTAGTGCAGGCTTAAACGGCTGACTCGTCTTCCTCGCCCGTGCGGATGCGCACCACGCGCTCCACATTGGTCACAAAAATCTTGCCGTCACCGATTTTTCCGGTACGGGCAGCGGCCACGATGGCATCGACGCAGCGGTCTACGTCATCGGTCTTGACCACCAGTTCCACCTTGATTTTGGGCAGGAAGTCGACCACATATTCGGCGCCGCGGTACAGCTCGGTGTGGCCTTTTTGGCGCCCGAATCCCTTGACCTCAGTCACCGTCAGGCCGGTGACGCCGCAGTTGGCCAGCGCCTCGCGCACTTCTTCGAGTTTGAAGGGTTTGACAATCGCGGTAATTTGTTTCATTTGCTCGTCCAATTCACTAATCAGGCCCGAAATCGGTTGGTAATAGGATAACGCCAATCTTTACCAAAGCTGCGGTGGGTGACCCTTATTCCCACCGGCGCCTGGCGCCGCTTGTATTCGTTGATTTTGATGAGCCGGGTGACGCGCTCCACGTCTTCGGTGCGGTACCCGGCGGCGACGATGGCCTCGATGCTTTCGTCGTTCTCCATATAGCGCTCCAGAATCCCATCCAGCACCTCGTAGGGCGGCAGGCTGTCCAGGTCGGTCTGATCAGGGCGCAGCTCGGCGCTGGGCGGCCGGGTGATGATGCGCTCGGGAATAGGTGACGCTCCGGTGCGGTACGGGTCGTTGGCATTGCGCCAACGCGCCAGCCGGAAAACGGTGGTCTTGGCCAGATCTTTGATGACCGCAAAACCGCCGGCCATGTCGCCGTACAAGGTGCAGTAGCCGGTAGCCATCTCCGACTTGTTGCCGGTGGTCAACACCATGCTGCCGAACTTGTTGGACAGCGCCATCAGCAAGGTTCCTCGGATGCGGGCCTGGATGTTTTCTTCGGTGGTGTCTTCGGCGCGGCCTGCGAAGTCGCCGGCCAGCGATGCCTTGAAGGCCTCAAACTCGGGCAGGATGGAAATCTCGTCGTAGCGCACGCCCATGCGCTCGGCCATGTCGCGTGCGTCTATCCAGCTGATGTCTGCGGTATAGGGCGATGGCATCATCACCGTGCGCACCCTTGCGGCTCCAAGCGCATCCACGGCAATGGCCAACACCAGCGCCGAATCGATGCCACCTGACAAGCCCAGCAACACGCCGGGGAAACCGTTTTTGCCGACATAGTCGCGCACGCCCAGCACCAGCGCGTCCCACAAATCAGCATCGGCCGCTCGCACCGGCGCCACGGGCGCTATCAATTCGATAGCTGCCGGCGCACGCTCCGCCTTGGCAAAGAACATGTTTTCCTCAAAACTCGGGGCCCGGCCGGCAACCGACCCGTCGGCAGCCAGCGCAAACGAATGCCCCTCGAACACCACCTCGTCCTGCCCGCCCACCAGATGCGCATAAACCATGGGCAGGCCGGTGGCGCGGCAGCGTTCGGCCATGCGAGCTTCGCGCTCGTAGCCCTTGCCGATGTGAAAGGGTGAGGCGTTGATCACCGCCAGCAGCTCGGCGCCTGCGTCTTTGGCCAGTCGTGCCGGCTCGTCGAACCAGGCGTCTTCACAAATGAGCAGGCCAACCCGGACCGCGCCAGCCCCCTCGCCCGCCTCGAACACGCACACCCCGTCGCCCGGGCTGAAGTAGCGTCGCTCGTCAAACACCTGGTAGTTGGGCAACTCGCGCTTGGCATAGTGGGCCAGCACCTGGCCCTCGCGCAGCACGCTGGCCGCGTTAAAGCGGCGCTGCACCGCGACCGAGCGGGTGCGGCTGTCGCCCCCGGTCGGGTGGCCGACGACCACGCACAAACCTTTTAACCCGGCGAGCTGCTGCGCCAAGGTTTTCACGGCATCATCACAGGCGTCGATGAAGGCAGGCCGCAAGAACAAGTCCTCGGCCGCATAACCGCAGATGGACAACTCCGGCGTCAGCACCAGCTGCGCGCCTTGTGCGTAGGCCGCGGTTGCCGCATCGACGATTTTTTTCACATTACCCGTCAGGTCACCGACGATGAAATTGAGTTGCGCAACGCACAGTTTGAGAGTCATGAACCAGCATATCGATGTTCACAGCCGAGGCCGCATTGCAGGCCCCTTGCAGCTGCCGCGCCGGGGGGCGCTCAATGGGTAAGACTGATTATGTCATCCGGGTATCCGACGGGCCCTCGGGCGTAGACGCTGCTGCGTGGGACGCGCTCCTGGCTGCGCAATCGGCCCCCACCCCCTTCATGCGCCACGCCTATCTGGCCGCAATGCAGGAGAGCGGCAGCGCCACCGCCGCCACCGGCTGGAACGCCCACTTCATCACCCTGCACCACGCAGAGCGCCTGTGCGCGGGCTGCGTGGTCTACCTCAAAGACCACTCCTACGGCGAATACGTGTTCGACTGGGCTTGGGCCAGCGCCTACCAGCGCCATGGCCTGCCCTACTACCCCAAGGCGGTGATTGCCGTGCCATTCACCCCGGTGCCGGGCAGCCGCCTGCTGGCGTCTGACGGGCCCGCGCGTGCGGCCCTGTTGCAGGCAGTACAGGCGTGGTGTGAATCGGTGGGTGTTTCTTCGGCCCACATGCTGTTTGCCAGCGAGCCCGACATGCAAGCTGCCACCGCCGGCTCCTGGATGGAGCGGCATACCGTGCAGTTTCACTGGCACAACACCTCGCCCGGCTACAGCGGGTTTGATGCTTTTCTGCATTCGCTCAACCGGGAAAAGCGCAAAAAAATCAAGCAAGAGCGGCGCAAGGTTGCTGATGCCGGCGTCACCTTCCGGCATACGCTGGGCGCGGCCATCAGCGAGGCGGATTGGGACTTTTTTTACCGCTGCTACGCGCAAACCTACCGCGAGCACGGCAACCCGCCCTACCTCACCCGCGACTTCTTCGGCCGCATGGCCTCCACCATGCCCGAGCACTGGCTTCTATTTGTCGCCGAGCGCGAAGGCCGGAAGATTGCTAGCAGTTTGATAGCTGTTGGCGCAATATCCACGGGCGATAGCGGCACTTTTGACCCTCAAAACCGGGTTGCTTACGGGCGCTACTGGGGGTCGCTGGAATCGGTGGACTGCCTGCACTTTGAGGCCTGCTACTACCAGCCCCTGCAGTGGTGCATTGAGCATGGCTACCTCCGCTTCGAGGGCGGCGCGCAGGGCGAACACAAAATGGCCCGCGCGCTGCTACCGGTTAAAACCAGCAGCGCCCACTGGCTGCAGCACCCGTCCTTTGCGCAAGCCGTGCAGGAATTTTTGGAGCGGGAGGGCGCGGGCGTTCAGAACTACATGGAGCACCTAGAGCACCGCAACCCGCTCAAGCAAGCGGCCTCACCCCGCACCGCAGGGCAATCCTGAGATTCAGCTGACGATGCCCAGCTCGGCGTTGCTCATCAGGGCGTCGAGGTTCATGACGATCAGCATGCGATCGCCCAGGGTCGCCAGTCCGACGATGAAGCGCCCGTCCAGCGCAGCTTCAAACTGCGGAGCGGGCTTGATCGTGTCGTTTTGCAGTGCCACCACATCGGACACGCCGTCCACCACCACACCGACCACCTTGCCGCGGATGTTGAGGATGATGACCACGGTGAAATCGTTGTACTTCACATCGGCGAGGTTGAGCTTCAAGCGCAAATCGACGATGGGCACGATCACACCGCGCAGGTTGATGACGCCCTTCACATAGCTGGGCGAATTCACCATCGCAGTGGGGACTTCGTAGGAACGGATTTCCTGCACGCGCAGGATGTCGATGGCGTATTCCTCGCTACCGAGGCGCAGGCTGAGGTACTGGCCGGAGTCGGCGTCATTGGCCTCGCCGGAAGACCGGCCTGTGCCGCGTTGGGGTGCCAAAGTGTTCATGCTCATCAAGCTACTCCGTTGGTCGATTTCAAATGTTTTTTCACATTTTTCACGCTTGATGATACACCCGCGCCGTGGCTTTCCAGCGGCAAGGCGGGGCCGTCCAAAGCCAGCCCGGACAGCCGTTTATTGCTGGTTGTAGGCAGTGATGCCGTCCAGAATTTCTTTGTGGGCTTCTTCGATACCGCCCCAGCCCTGGATCTTGACCCATTTGCCGGCGTCAAGGTCTTTGTAGTGCGCAAAGAAATGCTCAATGGCTTGCAGGCGCACCGGGTTCAGGTCTTCCAGCGACTTCCAGCGGGAATACAGCGGCAGGATTTTTTCAGTGGGCACGGCCAACACCTTGCCGTCGAGTCCGCCCTCGTCTTCCATTTTCAGAATACCCAGCGCGCGGCAGGGCACCACCACACCGGGGGGCAGCGGCACCGGGGTGATCACCAGCACGTCCACCGGGTCGCCGTCGCCGGCAATCGTCTTGGGCACATAGCCGTAGTTGGTGGGGTAGTGCATGGCGGTATTCATGAAACGATCCACAAAAATGCAGCCCGAGGCCTTGTCCACTTCGTACTTGATGGGGTCGCCGTTCATCGAGATTTCGATGATCACGTTGAACGATTCAGGAATCTTGGAGCCGGGGGTGACGTTGTCTAAGGACATGCAATCTCTCTTTGTGGAAGTTAAAACAAGAACCGTAAGGATTAACCCTGATTTTACTGACTTGGTACTTTCGAATGCTTCGCAGCCGCGCTAAAGCGCGCTACATTGGGTTCGTTGGCCAATCAACTCCCCTTGCCTGCCAGGGCTGGAGCACTGAGGAAGCAACGCAGCGGGGACAACGCTGGCGTTGCCCCATCTTTGCGACACAACGAATGAGGAGATTCCTATGACGGGCAACACAGCGCTGTATCTGGCGCTTTTTTGCGGACTGATCGCCGTGGCATACGGCGTGTGGGCACGCAGCTGGATCCTGGCGCAAGACGCCGGCAACGCGCGCATGCAAGAAATTGCCGCCGCCATCCAGACCGGCGCGGCCGCCTACCTCTCGCGGCAGTACAAGACGATTGCAGTGGTCGGAGCGGCGCTGACCATTCTGATCGGCATTTTTCTCGATAGCCTCTCGGCAGTGGGCTTTGTGGTGGGCGCGGTGCTCTCGGGTGCCTGCGGCTTTATCGGCATGAATATCTCGGTGCGGGCCAACGTGCGCACCGCGCAAGCCGCGACCCGCGGCATAGGCCCTGCGCTGGATGTCGCCTTCCGCGGCGGCGCCATCACCGGCATGCTGGTGGTCGGCCTGGGCCTGCTCGGCGTGACGGTTTTTTACTGGTTCCTGGTGGGCAATGGCAACATGACACCCGACAAAAACCTGGCCAAGCTGCTCAACCCGCTCATTGGTTTTGCTTTCGGCTCTTCGCTCATCTCCATTTTTGCCCGTCTGGGCGGAGGCATCTTTACCAAGGGCGCCGACGTGGGGGCCGACCTGGTCGGCAAGGTCGAAGCCGGCATTCCTGAGGACGACCCGCGCAACCCTGCCGTGATTGCCGACAACGTGGGTGACAACGTGGGTGACTGCGCCGGCATGGCGGCCGACCTGTTTGAAACCTACGCCGTCACACTGATTGCCACCATGGTGCTGGGTGCCTTGCTGGTCACCGGCGCAGGTACCAGCGCGGTGGTGTATCCGCTGGCACTGGGCGCGGTCTCCATCATTGCGTCCATCGTGGGCTGCTTCTTTGTCAAGGCCTCTCCGGGCATGAAAAACGTCATGCCCGCGCTTTACAAAGGGTTGGCGGTGGCAGGAGGCTTGTCCCTGATTGCCTTCTACTTTGTGACGATCTGGATCATGCCGGATAACGCGATTGTTGCCAGCGGTAGCCAGCTCAAGCTGTTCGGCGCCTGCGCTGTGGGCCTGCTGCTGACCGCAGCGCTGGTCTGGATCACCGAGTACTACACCGGCACCCAATACGCACCGGTGCAGCACATTGCCCAGGCATCCACCACCGGCCACGGCACCAACATCATTGCCGGCCTGGGCGTGTCCATGCGCTCCACCGCATGGCCGGTGATTTTTGTGTGTGTGGCCATCTACACCTCCTATGCGCTGGCCGGGCTCTATGGCATTGCCATTGCCGCCACCTCCATGCTGAGCATGGCGGGCATTGTGGTGGCGCTCGACGCCTACGGCCCCATCACCGACAACGCCGGCGGCATTGCCGAAATGGCAGAGCTGCCCGCCAGCGTGCGCGACATTACCGACCCGCTGGACGCGGTGGGCAACACCACCAAGGCCGTGACCAAAGGCTATGCCATCGGTTCCGCCGGTCTGGCGGCGCTGGTGCTGTTTGCCGACTACACCCACAAGCTCGACGCTTACGGCCGCGTCATCAGCTTTGATCTGAGCGACCCGATGGTCATCATCGGCCTGTTCATCGGCGGGCTGATTCCTTACCTGTTCGGTGCCATGGCCATGGAAGCGGTGGGCCGCGCGGCAGGCGCCGTCGTGGTAGAGGTGCGCCGGCAGTTCAAGGAAATCAAGGGCATCATGGACGGAACGGGCAAGCCCGAGTACGACACCGCGGTCGACATGCTGACTGCCGCCGCCATCAAGGAAATGATGATCCCCAGCCTGCTGCCGGTGGTGGTTCCGGTGGTAGTGGGACTTGCGCTGGGCCCGGCCGCGTTGGGCGGGCTGCTGATGGGCACCATCGTGACCGGACTGTTTGTGGCCATATCGATGTGCACCGGCGGCGGCGCCTGGGACAACGCCAAGAAGTACATCGAAGACGGCCACCACGGCGGCAAAGGCTCTGAGACGCACAAGGCCGCCGTCACCGGTGACACCGTGGGCGACCCCTACAAAGACACGGCCGGCCCGGCCATCAACCCGCTGATCAAGATCATCAACATCGTGGCCCTGCTGATCGTGCCGCTGATGATGCAAATCCACGGCGGCTAAGCCGGCAACACCTTGCCTTTTCGGGCCCGCACGCCTTGCGCTGCGGGCCTTTTTCATGGCGCGTGCCCGGCACTTTGCGCTACCATCCTCCGCAGCCAAAGACAGACCTTTACAGCTTGCCGGAGGGCGCCATAAAAAGTATCGGGAGGGTGCCATGAAAATTCTGGTGGTGGACGACCACGCCTTGGTGCGGGAGGGGTTGCATCAAGTCCTCAAGGGGCTGGACGAAGACATTTGCGTCCTGCAAGCCGGGACCTGCGCCCACGCCTTCACTCTCGCCGACCAACACCCCGATATTGATCTCGTGCTGCTGGACTACCAGTTGCCCGACATGCAGGGTCTGGCGGGGCTCGCGATGTTTGGCCGGCAACACCCGGAGCTACCGGTGGTCATGCTCTCAGGCACTGCCGATATGGACACCATGCGGGCGGCACTGCAAGGCGGCGCTGCCGGCTTTGTAAGCAAGTCTTCGATGAGCGAAGCGCTGCTGGCTGCGGTGCGGCAGGTGCTTGACGGTGGTACCTATTCGCCGCCCGAGCTGCAAGGCGACGTGAGCACCTCCCACCCCCCAATCACCCCACTCACCCGACGCCAGGAGCTGGTGCTGCAAGGCTTGCTCGAAGGCCGCTCGAACCGCGAAATCGGCATCACCATGCACCTGTCCGACGAAACCATCAAGAACCACGTGAGCGCCATCCTGCGCAACTTCGGTGTGCAAAACCGCACCCAGGCGGTGATGGAAGCGGCCCGCCGCGGCTACCGCCGGGCGAGCGCCAAGTGACGTAAAAAGCTGCGCAGCTTGGCAGGGCGCACCGGCTTGTGCAACAAAGTTAGCCCGGCCGCCCTAGCCGATTGCATGAGTTCGGCGCTCACATCCCCGCTCATCAGGCACGCCGGCACCTCAGTCCCCACGCAGGCGCGCAGCGTTGCAATAGCCTCCATGCCGTTGCGGCCATCCCCGAGCCGGTAGTCGCTCAGCAGCAAGTCCGGCGCCGGGCCTGATTCCACCAGCGTCAAGGCATCGTTCAGCCCCTCAGCGGCATCAACCACGCAACCCCAGGAGCCCAGCAAGGCCTGCACCGACTGCCGCACCAAGGCATCGTCTTCCACCAACAACACCCGCAACCCGGCGAGTTCGCCCGCACCCGCGCCAAAGCCGGCCCCGAATCCTGCCCGGATTCCCGGCTCAACACTGGCAGCGGCGCCGAGGAGCGCGTCCGCCGTCGGGGCGGAGGTAGCGGTTTCAAGCACCCTCCCCCGCGGCACCGTCACCGAAAACCGCGTGCCGCAGCCCACCTGGGATCGCAGCGCCAGCGTGTGACCGAGCAGCCGGGCGGTGCGCTCCACGATATTGAGCCCCAGGCCCATTCCCAGGGCGCGGTCCCGGCCGGCGTTGCCCACCTGAAAAAACTCCTGAAAGATGGCCTGCTGGTGCTCGGGCGCAATGCCAATGCCGCTGTCAGACACATCAAAGCGCAATCGCGTGCCGCCCTCGGTCACGCGGCAGGCAATCAAGACCGTGCCCCGCTCGGTATAGCGCAGCGCATTGCTGGCAAGGTTTATCAGCATGGATTGCAGCAGCACCGGGTCACTAAAAAACCACTCATCGGTGGCGCGCACCCGCAGGCGCAGGCCCTTGCTCTGGGCCAGGGGCTGCAGGCTGGCGCGAAGGCTTTGGAAGATGTCCTCCACGGGAGCGGACACCGGCTTGGCCTGCACCGCTCCGGCCTCCAGGCGGGTCACATCCAACAGCCCGTCGAGCAAATCCTGCATGGCGTGCACCGATGCTTCCATGTTGCCCACCACCTCGCGGGTGGGCTCGTCCAGAGGCAGCTGCCCCAGCCGCGCCACGAACATGCCCAGCGCATGGGTGGGCTGGCGCAGGTCGTGGCTGGCAGCCGCCAAAAAGCGCGATTTCGACAACGTTGCGGCCTCGGCCTCGCTGCGTCGCAGCCGCAACTCCCGGGTCGCCGCATCCAGCAGTCGCAGCGCCAGCAGGCTGCCCAACACAAAGCCTGCGATGCCGATCACCAGCGCCACCAGCAAGGTCTCGCGGCCACGGGCGTCAAGCTCTGCCCTGGACACCTCCAGCACCACCTGCCCCAGCCCCGCATCGGGCCGCTTGTCCGCGTCCAGCGTAAAGTAATCGTCCAGGGTGAGGCCGCCGCCCGCCACAGGAAGCACCACCACGTCCACGCCGCGGCCCTTTTGCTGCTCCCGGTAAACGTCGCTAAGCGCCTGCGGCACATTCCTATAGCCGGGTGTGCCGCTGGTGGCGAGCAACTGTCCAGCGGCATCAAAAATACCCACCGAGAGCACCTCGGGCTCATTCGCAGCACCCTCGGCAATGGCGTCCAGGCTGGCCGTGTTACCGGAGAACACGCCGTATTCGCTGGCAATGGCAACCTGGCTGGCCATCAGGCGAACCCGCACCGCATAGTCCTCGCGAGCGTCGCGCATTCGGGTGGACCAAAACGCTGCCATCAAGGCAAGCGACACCAGAAAAACCGGCGCCAGTGCCGCCCAGGCAAGTCGGGAACGCA
>NZ_CAMCVG010000018.1 GCF_945881795.1 Rhodoferax sp. OV413 | reverse complement strand
GGATTTGGGTGCGGGCCACCTCCAGCTTCAACGCGCTCGCCAACGCCATGCAGAAGGCTTCGTTGAAGACGCTGCCATCCACGCCGTGTATGGGTGGTTTGAGAATGTGGGTGCTGGGCGACCCATTGAGGGGCAGGCCAATGCGAGCGCTGTCCGTGCCGAGCACCACCGGCAATTTGTCTTGCGCGCCAGCCAGCGATAGGCGCAAGCCGTCTTCGCCCGCGCGCATGGGGCGCAGAGGCATTTCATCCAACACCTGTCTGAGCTTTGTATCGTCCAGCCAGCGCACTTCAAGTGGCGCATCGGGCGCCGGTGGAGTCTGGCCTTGCTCCAGCAGGGTGACCGCACCGGCGCATTCGCCACCCAAGCTATCCAGAAGCGCGTAGTCGTTCTGGTTCGAAACTTGAAGGGTCTTGGCGATCTGCTTGCGATTGCCGCCTTCTGGCAAGAGCCCGGCGAAGAACGGGCGGGTTTCACGGTCGTCAAAGGGTTCCGGGCGGATGGGGAGAGACTGCGACAAAGGCGTGGTGGCACCGGACGCATAGACAAAACTCGGGCGACCATCGATTTGAGACAAGGTGCCAACGCGCTCGCCGAGCAACCAGACTTCGAGGTGGCGCGCCATGTCAGACCCAGCCTTCCACCGCCAAACTGCCACCCAACGCGTGCAGCACTCTGAGCAGGGTTTCCAAGCGCACCGTCGGCTTGCCAGCCTCCAGTTCCACGATGAAACGCACACCCACGCCCGCCGCGAGCGCCAACTGGGGCTGGGTTAAACCAAGCTTCTGGCGGGCAGCCAAAACAGCTGCACCCAGCGCATCGGGGGAGTTGGTGAGGATCACTCGAGCGGCGTTCACGATAATTTCCTGTTCGGGAAATTATTGCTTTATAGAAGCCGCAATGCAAGCGGAATTTCCCGATGGGGAAATTAGTGTGCTTTTGGCGCCAGTTTTCTACAAAATACCCCGAACGGGAAAGAACTTAGAAACACCAGCTCACAGCGCGTCCACAACAAGTTTGAGCGACACGCCAAAAAGGCTAACGTACACGATGCGGTAGAACCACCGCTCGGCTACGTAGCGTGTGAATAAGGCGCCCGCTACCGCGCCTACCAAAGCAAAGGGCACCAGCCATGCGGAACTCGACAATGAGTCCACAGAGTACGGTTGAAGGTTTTGATAGGGAATGATCTTGGCCGCGTTGATGACGGCAAACACCCAGGTCGAGGTGCCGGCAAATACCGCCTTGGGCAGCTTCTGGGGCAACATATAAACCTGATACGGCGGCGCACCGGAGTGCGAGATAAAGCTGGTAAAGCCTGTGAGCACGCCCCAGAACCAGCCCTTGCCCGCATGGGGCGGCTGCGCCTGGGTCGCGCTGTGGTTGCGCAGCCAAACGTTGAGGCAAAAGCCTACGCCCACCAGCCCGATCATCAGCATGATGGCGCGGTCGGACACGACCGAGGCCGTCGCCCACCCCACGCCCACCCCCACGATGCCCGCAGGAATCACGATCTTCAGGTTGGGCAGGCTGAAGGCTCGGCGATAGAGCCAGACCCCGGCCACGTCCGAAATGACAAAAATCGGCAACAGCAGCACCGCCGCGGTCACCGGAGACATGGCAAACGACAGAATGGGAACCGCCAGCATGGCAACCACCGGCAGCCCGCCTTTGGAAAAGCCCACCAGAAAGGCGGCCAGCCCTGAGAGCAAAAAAAGCGCGTCGACGGTCATGCCTTCAGCAAAGGGGCCAGTTCAGCGGGGGTTTTCAAAGAAGATGTAGTTCGAGCCGTAGTCGCTGATCTCGAAATACACCCGCTTTTCGTCGGCGTCTGCGACGAAGTTCAAGTTGTCATCGAGCACGCCGTAGCCATAGCGGTAGGGCCGCGGCTTGCCGTCGTCGGTGCCCAGTGCGGTGGAAAGCTTGTCGATCTTGATGAAGCGCCGGACCAGCTTGTCACCGGCATAAAACTCCAGAACGCCGTTGGTGCCGGTCCAGTTCTGGATTTCGCGGCCTATCTTGTTTTGCTGCTCCTGGGTGCAGCCTGCAAGCATTAAAGCGGCTGTTGCGCCCATCAGTATTGCGCGAGCAGCTATATTTTTTGTAGCAAACATGGATTCCTCCGGTAAGTGGGGGGTTATTTGGGGGCGGCACTGCGTTGGCGCAATGCCTCGTACAGACACACGCCGCTGGCGACCGAGACGTTCAAGCTCTCGACCGCACCCTGCATCGGAATGCTCACCAGCTGGTCGCAGGTCTTGGCGGTGAGCTGGCGCATGCCGTCGCCCTCGGCCCCCAGCACCAGAGCCACCGGGCCGGTCAGGTCGGCCTGGTACAGATTGCTGGCGGCCTGGTCGCTGGTGCCGATGATCCAGATGTTGCGCTCCTTGAGCTCGCCCAGGGTGCGCGCCAGGTTGGTCACCATGAAATAGGGCACCGTCTCCGCCGCGCCACTGGCCACTTTGGCGACTGTGGCGTTGATGCCGGCGGCATGGTCCTTGGGCGCAATCACGCAGTGGGCGCCGGCGCCGTCGGCCACGCGCAGGCAGGCACCCAGGTTGTGGGGGTCGGTCACGCCATCGAGCACCAGGATGAGCGGCTGGTTCCGCTGTGCGGCGGGCAGTCCGGCGTTGGCGGCTTCCAGGTTTTCCAACAGCTCGTCCAGGGAATGCACTTGCTTGATGTCTTGCACCCGCGCGGCCACTCCCTGGTGCCCGTGGCTGCCCGCCAGCTTGGCCAGGCGCACCGCGTCGGCCTCTATCAGGCGAACCCCGCCCTCGGCCACTTTGTCTACAAACTGTCGCATCCGGGCATCGCGGCGCGAAGTGTCGTAATAGATTTCAATAATGGATTGCGGCGCAGTTTTCAGGCGCACGCCAACGGCGTGGAAGCCGAATAGAACTTTGGGGGATGACATGGGCCCATTATCAGTGCAGGGGCTCTGCGCGGCTCGGTTCACCAAGGTGCCCAGAAAAGGTTCACTTTTATCATTAACAATGTTTTAATGTGATATTCCACATCTTCACCAACCCATGCGCGAGCAAGATCTTTCAGCCTTGACGGTCGGCCGTCCCGCAGCCTGGGTGATGGCGCTGCCCGCTGCAGCGGCCAGCGCCTTGGCTGCGGCGGTGTATCTACTGGTTGCAGCCGCCTTCCACCTGCTGTTTGCATTGCCTAACCCGCTGCCGGTGGCAGGGTCTGCAGCGTCGGGCGTGGCCGTGGCGCTGGCGCTGATGTGCGGCAGCAAGGTGCTGCCCGGGCTCTGGCTGGCGCGTGTGGTGTGGGAGCTTTGCATGCACGGGGGCGCCGCTGACGCAACAGCGTTTGTGTGGGCCGCGCTGGCCGCTACGGCGCTGGTTTTGCAAACCGAAATCGCGCGCATCAGCCTGCTAAGGCTGGCTATTCTGCCGACCAAGTTGCGCCGACTGCGCAAGAGCCTGCACATCGCGCTGGTCGGACTGGTCAGTGCGGCCGCCGGCACGGCAATCTATGCCGCAGGCCTGTCGCTCTTACCGTCCAGCGGATTTGAACAACACGGCCTCATTCAAATCGTCGCGCTGCTGCTGCCTGAGTGGGCCGGCATCGCCGTCTTGCTGCCATTGCTGATTTTGTGGCTGCAGGACGATGATTGGCGCGAGCCCCGCAAGCACCGGGTGACTCTACTGACTGGTATGGTTATTACCTTGACACTGGTCATCACTGCGCGCGCGGTGGCGACCGACGAGCAGCAGGTTCTGCGCCGCTTGCATGACTCCAACGCCGCCATGGCCCAGCGGCTGGAGGCTGATTTGCAAAGCACCCACCTCGCGGTAGAGGTGCTGAAAAGCCACCTCAGCGTAGCCCCGCAAGCAGGAGCGGCGCAATTCAGCCAGGTCGCCATGGCCATACGCGCGGGCTCCAGCCAGCTGCAGGCATTGAGCTGGAATCCGCTGATTCCCCACGCCCAGCGGCCCGAATTTGAGGCCCGACTCCGCAAGGAATACGGCCCCCTCGCTGCCCTGAACGACCGGACGCCCGATGGCAAGCTGGTGCCCAGCGCAGCAGCTGATTTCTATGTGGCGGTGGAGCACATTGCCCCGCTCGAACTCAACCGCCCTGCTCTCGGACTCAACATCCACGCCAACCCCGCGAGGCGCGCCGCCATACAGAGCGCTATTGAGACCGGCAAACCCGCCATTACCCCACGCATCCAGTTAGCCCAGGAGACCGGCAAGTCCTGGGGGGCGCTCTATGTCAGCCCTCTTGCCGCCAGAGTCACTTCCAACCCGACGGCAGCGGCCCCTCTTCCCGCCGGCTTCGCTGTGGCCGTTTTACGCATGGAAGACCTGGTAGGCCGCGTCACAAAAGCGACGCGCTACGACACCTTTCAGCGCACACAGGGCGATGGCGAAGACCGCCATTACGCGGTGCGGTACCGGTTTATCGACCTGGGCGCGCCGGCCGAGTCTCAAAGCCTGTTTGAAGACGAGGTTCCGACCAAGCCGCATGCCGGCAGCGTCATCATGACCCGGGGGCTGTTTGCCCTTCAGGCGCCGCCGTCGCAGCGCCACGACCTGCCCTTTGGCGGGCGGCAATATTCCCTCGAGTCCTTGCCGGCTCCGGACTTCTGGACCGGCCAACTGAGCGGCGCGCCCTTTCTGGCGCTGACCGCCGGAATCGCGCTCGCCTGGATGACGCTTGCTGCCAGCCTGATGCTGACCGGCTCGACCCAGCTCCTCACGCTGGCTGTGCAACGGCGCACCCAGCAGCTGCAAGAGACCGATGCCGCCTTGCAGGCCACCAACCTGCGGCTGGAGCAACAGTCGATGCAGCTGCGCTCGGTGCTGGAAGCGGGCGACACCGGCTACATGGGCTTTGACGCCGACGGCGTGCTGGTGATCTCAAACGACAAGAGCTTTGAACTCATCGCCATGCCGCAGGGTGAGGAGCGGGAGAGTTACCTCACCGTCGCGCGGCACATCGGTCAGCAATTTGAGCCAGCCCAGGCACAGTCCATATCAGTCGTGCAAAGCATGCTCAGCGTACGCATCAACAACGGTAGCCGGGTCTACCCCGACCTGGTGCCCCTGGCGCCTGATGCGACTGCGCGCTATCTGGATATGCGGGTCTTCTCATTCAGTGATGCCGACCTGCACACTCTGGTCTTGCTGCACGACACCACGCCCGAGCTGCAACTCGAGCGCTCCAAGTCTCAGTTCATTTCTTTCGCAGCGCACGAAATCCGCACCCCGCTGACCGTGATGCACGGATACGCCTCGCTGCTGGCGGAACGGATCTACAGCCCTGAAAAAGTGCAAGACCTGGGGCGCCTGATGCTGCGCAAGTCCAGCGAGCTCAACCAGCTGCTTCAGCGCATGCTCGACCTGTCCGAGCTAGACATGAACGGCCTCGACGCCCAGCGCACCCGCAACACCGACCTTGGCGCCCTGTGCGCCGAAACCGCCCGCCTCATCAGCGTGCCCGAGGGGCGCGAGCCCCCCGTCATGGAGCACCACGACCCGATTCCGTGGTGCCTCGTCGATCCGAACGCGATCAGCATGGCGCTGACCGAGCTGGTAATCAATGCTTACGCCTTCAGCCCCATCGGCACGCCGGTCAGGGTGAGCGTGGGTCCGATGAACACCGATCCCGACGCCCCCGGCGGCGTGTGCATCCGCGTCATCGACCGCGGCCAGGGCATGAGCCCGGAAGTGAAAGAGCACATCTTCGAGCGCTTTTACCGTGCCGACAATTCCGGCAAACACCCCGGCTTCGGCCTGGGCCTGAGCACCGTCAAGCTCATCGCCAGCCTCCACAAGGCCCAACTCCACATTGACAGCACCCCGGGCGAGGGAACGGTGGTGTCGATGGAGATTCCGCAAGGCAATATTTAAGTCAAAATCGCCTCAAGCGCCCGGAGGATATGCGCGCGCAGCTTCTATTTTGATAGCAGATACAAGGCCCGCAAGCGCCGAACTAGAGCAGCACTGCCTCCGGCACCACGCAGCCGGCTTCGATGGTGATGCGGCGGGCGCAGCGGGCGGCGATGCTGCGGTCGTGGGTCACGAGCACCAGCGTTGTCCCCTGCTCACGGTTCAGGTCGAACATGAGCTCCATGATTTTTTCGCCGGTGGCAAAGTCGAGGCTGCCGGTCGGCTCGTCCGCCAGCAGTACCGCAGGCTTCACCACAAACGCCCGCGCCAGCGCAACCCGCTGCTGCTCTCCACCCGACAGAACCCTGGGATACGCGTTTAGCCGCTGCGCCAGACCGACCCGGGCCAGCATGTCGGTGGCAGCGCTGCGCGCGTCTCTGCGGCCGTCCAGCTCGAGCGGAAGCATCACGTTCTCGAGCGCAGTCAAGTTGCCCAGCAGCTGAAAGCTCTGGAACACAAAACCCACCTTGCGCGCCCGCAGTGCGGCGCGGGCGTCTTCATCGAGCGCAAAAATGTCCTGACCCGCCAGGCGCACGGTGCCGCCGGTGGGCGTGTCCAGCCCGGCAATGATGGAGAGCAAGGTGCTTTTGCCGGAACCCGAAGCCCCCACGATAGCTGCGGTCTCACGGGCATTGAGTGCAAAATCAATGTCACGCAGGATCTCCAGCGTGCCGGTGGAGTCTGTCACCGCCTTAAAAACATGCTCAACCGAAATAATGGATTCACTCATGGGGCTCTCTGTAGTTCGTAGACACTGTATCGCGCTGCTGATTTTGGCCCCATTTGCAGGGGCAAATGAAGTGCTCGCCAAACAAGCCGCCTCCGCCAAAGTGCTGGTGCTGGGAGACTCGCTGAGCGCGGAATACGGCCTGCAACGCGGCACCGGCTGGGTGGCGCTGATGGAAAAACGCATCGCTGCTGAGAAGGTGAAAGCAACGGTGGTGAACGCCAGCATCAGCGGCGACACCACCTCGGGCGGCCGCTCGCGCCTGCCGGCGTTGTTGGCGCAGCACCGGCCCAGCGTGGTGGTCATTGAGCTCGGCGGCAACGACGCCCTGCGCGGACTGCCCCTGTCCATGACCCAGGACAACCTGCTGGCCATGGCCGAAGCCGCTCAGGCCAGTGGCGCCAAAGTATTGTTCGCCGGCATGCAGGTGCCGCCCAATTACGGTGAGGACTACACCCAGCGATTCAGCGAGGTTTTTGCCACGGTAGCCAAGCGAAGCCGTTCCGCGCTGGTTCCCTTTTTGCTGAAGGGGGTGGCCGATGTGCCCAATGCGGCGGCGCTGTTTCAGGCCGACCGTATTCATCCCAATGAGGAGGCGCACCCCATCATCCTCAACACCATGTGGCCTGCGATCAAGCGACTAGTCAAACCTTGAAGAGGCATTCGCACCGATGCACTTTAGGAGCACACGTGCCCGGCCTGGTACCTTAGAGGCTGCTGAGTCGGCGTTCAGCCCGGGACTACGGCTCCTGCAGCGGGAGATCCGGTCGAAGGCTGGTCTGGAGTTGCCACTTCAACCAAAGCGACGGCAGCCTGCTGGGCAGCATATTCAGCCGCCTGCTCTGCGGCTTCGTTGGGTGTGAGCTCAGGGCCGTCGCCGGTTTTGCGGTCGGCCTTTTGCTTGAGCTTTTCTTCTTTCTTCTTCTTCTTTGCCAGTTCTTTCTGACGTTTTTCGTATCCGTAATTGGGAGTTGCCAAAGTGCGCTTTCGTTATATGCAGCGACTGTAACACCTCACCACCGGCGCATGCCGCCCGGCACCGGCAGTCAGCGCAGCGCCAGGAGCGCCTGTTCGAGGTCAGCCTGCAAGTCTTGCACTGCCTCGAGGCCGATGGAGAAACGCACCAGTGTTCCGCGCAGCAAGTGCTGCGGCCATGCGCTGCGCATGCTCTCCAGCTCGTAGGGTACGACCAAGCTGATGGGCCCGCCCCAGCTGTAGCCGAGCTTGAAGAGATTGAGGGCGTCGCAGAAGGCGTCGGTCCGGGCCTGCGGGAAGCGCGAATCGATGATCACACTGAACAGGCCCGCCGCAGTGCCTACTTCGCCGCCGGTCAGGGCCATCCAATGATGGTGGCCGGGTGACTCCGGCAGCGCCGGATGCAGGACCTGCACAAACTCGGCCTGTGTCTGGGCCCAGACGGCCAGGCTGCGGGTGGCCTCGTCATGGGCCCGGTAGCGCAAGGCCATGCTGGGCAGGGAGCGCAGCACCGATTCCACATCGTTCATTCCCACGCCAATGCCAAAGCGCATATGGGTGAGCATGAGCTTCAGGTGCAGCCCCGGGTTGCGGGTCACCACGCTGCCCATGAGCACATCACCACCGCCACTGGGGTATTTGGTGAGCGCATGCGCCGAGATATCAACCCCCAGCGGCGTTGCAGAGCCCGGCACCAGGTCGAACGGGCAAAAGGCCAGCCCGGCGCCCCAGGTATTGTCCAGCGCCGTCAGAACCCTGCGCCGCTGGCAGATACGCACCATCTCCACCAGATGAGGAAACTCCAACGTGACCGAGCCCGCCGCCTCCAGCCAGACCAACTTGGTGCGGCTCGAAATCTGGGCTTCCAGGTCTTCGGGATCCATCGGGTCGTAGTACTGGTGCGTGATGCCCCAGCCGGCGAGTTCACCCTCAACGATGGCCTTGTTGGGGCTGTAGGCGTTGTCCGGCAGCAGGACTTCGTCCCCGCTTTTGAGCAGGGACATGGCAACCAGTCCCAGCGCCGCCAAGCCACTGGGCACCAGCAGGCACTCGGTGCCGCCCTCCAGCGTGGCAATGCGTTCCTCCAGCGCGTAGCTGGTGGGGGTTCCGTGCAGTCCGTAGGTGTAGGCGGATTTGTTCTTCCACTCGCGGCTGCGCATGGCTGCGACGGACGGGAAAAACACGGTGGACGCCTTGAAGATGCCAGGCTGCGGCGCCTCGAATCCGTCGGGTGCCCGATACGGGTGGTGAATCAGGTGGGTGATGGGGTCGGTCATGCGGCTGCCCTGCCTCACCGGATGCGCGTCACACGCTCCACTTCTGAATCAGCTGCTGCGGACGCAGAGCGTCGTAGCTTTCAAACGGCTGATGAATCCATGGGTTGGTGGGCAAAAACTCCACCGAATAGTCCGGCGTAAACACGCTCACCGCCTTGGTCCAGATCACCGCGCTGCGCAGTTCGGTGATAGGGGCGTAGTTGTTCTTGAGCTGGTTAATGACGACATTCAGGGTGTGGCCGGAATCGGCCAGATCGTCCACCAGCAAGACCTTGCCGGCAATTTCGCCCTTGGGCGTGGTGATGTAGCGGGCGATGTCCAGCGCGCCTTGCTGGGTGCCGGCCTCGGCACGGTAGGAGCTGGTGGACATGATCGCCAGCGGCTTGTCGAACACGCGCGACAAAATATCCCCGGGGCGCATGCCGCCGCGGGCCAGACACAGGATGGTGTCGAACTCCCAACCCGACTGGAACACTTTGATGGCCAGCTTTTCGATCAGGTTGTGGTACTCGTCGTAGCTCACATAGAGGTGCTTGCCGTCTTCAGTCAACATCGGAATGCTCCTAAAATAGTAGCTGCTCGCGCAGTCTGTACGGGCGTCAGGGGCCTAAAAGGGTTCAAAAATGCCTACTCGGGCAGGTAGGGGTGGCGCATCAGGATGGTGTGGTCGCGGTCGGGGCTGGTGGATACCATGTGGATGGGCACCCCAGTGACCTGCTCGATGCGCTGCAAATACAAGCGCGCGTTCACCGGCAGCTTGTCGTACTGGGTGACGCCCACAGTGCTGTCGCTCCAGCCATCCATCACCTCGTAGACGGGCACGCAGCGTTCAATTTCGTCGGCGCCCATGGGCAGGATGTCCACCATTTCGCCGTCGACCTCGTAACCGGTGCAGAGTTTGAGTTCTTCGAGGCCATCCAATACATCGAGCTTGGTGATGCACAAGCCGGACAGCCCGTTCACCTGCGCGGAGCGCTTGAGCAGCGCGGCATCAAACCAGCCGCAGCGGCGCGAGCGTCCGGTGGTGACGCCTTTCTCAGCGCCCACGGTGCTCATGTGGTAGCCCGGGGTGCCGGGCACTTCCCAATCCAGCTCGGTGGGGAACGGGCCGCCGCCGACGCGGGTGCAGTAGGCCTTGGTGATGCCCAGGATGTAATGCAGCATGCCCGGCCCCACGCCAGCTCCTGCGGCGGCATTGCCAGCCACGCAGTTGCTGGAGGTCACATAAGGGTAGGTGCCGTGGTCCACGTCGAGCAAAGTACCTTGAGCGCCTTCGAACAGCAGGTTGGCGCCAGCCAGGTTGGCTTCATTGAGCTCGCGGGACACGTCGGCCATCATGGGCTTGAGCAAGGCCGCGTGTTCCATGGCCTGAGCAAACACCGGCTCAAACTGCACCCGCCCTTGCACCATGAACGGCGCCAGCAAGGGGCCGAAATCAAAGGCCTCTGAGCCCAGGTAGCTGGCCAGCACATGGTTGTGCAAATCCAGCAGCTCACGCAGCTTGGCCGCAAACCGCTCGGGGTGCTTGAGGTCTTGCACGCGCAAGGCACGGCGGGCGATTTTGTCTTCGTACGCGGGGCCGATACCGCGGCCGGTGGTGCCAATCTTGGCAGTGCCGCCCTTCTCGCGGAAGACCTCGCGGGCCACATCCAGCGCCACGTGGAAGGGCAATATCAGCGGGCAGGCTTCGCTGATGCGCAAGCGGGAGCGCACCTCCACACCCGCCTTCTCGAGGCCCTCGATTTCTTCAAACAACTTTCCGGCAGACAAAACCACCCCGTTGCCGATGTAGCACTTGACACCCGGGCGCATGATGCCCGAGGGAATCAAGTGCAGGGCGGTCTTGACGCCGTTGATGACCAAGGTGTGGCCCGCATTGTGGCCGCCCTGGAAGCGCACCACGCCCTGCGAGCTTTCGGTGAGCCAGTCGACGAGCTTACCCTTGCCCTCGTCGCCCCACTGGGTGCCGACCACCACCACATTCCGACCTTTGGTTGTTTTCATTTCAATCCGCTTTAAATAGCTTTTACGACCCACTGACCAGCGGCTTGCACCAACTCACGGTCGCAATGGAACTCATCGACTTCACTCCCGTGCCCGGGCAGCACACATACGACCGTCTCACCCCGCTGGCGAAGCTCCGCAATCGCTGCACGCAAAGAGGCGTCTTCCCCCCACGGCGCACGAACGGCAGCGCGCAGAGGCTGCACCTTCGCGGCCTGAGCCAATACCTTGACGTCCAGGCTAAAACCCACCGCCGGACGCTTGCGCCCGAACACCGAGCCCACCTCATCGTAGCGTCCACCGCGCGCCAAAGCATCACCCGCCCCTGCCGCAAAAATAGAAAACCGGACGCCGGTGTAGTAGGCGTAACCTCGCAGGTCAGCCAGGTCAAACGTCACACGGGTACCCTCCAGATGGCCGGCCAACCACTGCAGGTGGTCCAAGGCCTCTGCAATCCCGGGCAAGGCCGGCAAGCTGCGGCGAGCGCGGTCAAGCACCTCAGTCCCGCCGTACATGTGCACCAAGCTTTGAAGCGCTGCGGCAACGTCGGGCGGACAAGCAGCGGTGAGCGTGCCCAAGGTGCTGCTGTCTTTGGTGACCAGGGCAGCCAGCACCTCGCTTTGCCGCTCAGCGCTCAAGCCTGAGCCGTCCAGCAGGCAGGTGACGATGCGCGCATCGGCCAAGTCCACTGCCAACGTGCCAACCTCAGCACCCCGAAGCGCATCCAGCGCGAGAGTGAGAATTTCAAGATCCGCCTCCAGGCCGGCATGACCATAAATCTCAGCTCCAAACTGCAATGGTTCACGGCTGGCATAGGGCGCGGCGGGCAAGGTGTGCAGCACCGGGCCGCAATAGCACAGCCGGGTCACTCCGCGGCGGTTCAGCAAGTGCGCATCGATGCGGGCCACCTGCGGCGTGCTGTCAGCGCGCAGACCCAACATGCGGCCGGACAACTGATCGACGAGTTTGAAAGTTTGCAGATCCAGCGCCCGGCCGGTGCCTGAAAGCAGGGACTCAAGGTGCTCGAGCAAAGGCGGCATCACCAGCTCGTAGCCATAGCAACGGGCTATGTCCAGCAGATCGCGACGTATTTCTTCGATGTGGCGGGCCTCGGAGGGCAGCACATCGGCAATGTGATCCGGAAGGACCCAGGCAGACATGAATGTGAAGGGGGATGCTGTTAAAAAGGCGATTTTACCGGCCTTAGCGACCGGAAATCAGGGCAGCAGCGCCCAAATCAGCCCTAGTCCCGCCAGGATGCTGCAAACGCCAAAGAAGCGAATCTGGCCATCCCGCATTTGCAACAACTGGGTGAAAAGACGCCGCCAAGCTTGCGGAGATGCAAAAGGAAACAAGCCCTCCAACACCAGCACAAGGCCGATGGCCAGCCACACAGCGTCCAAGTTCAACTTATTTTTTGACAACCGGCACGGCGCCACTGCCACCGCCGCGGAAAGTCTTGAAGAACTCCGAGCTCGACGGGTCGAGCACCATCACATCGCTCTTGTTGGCGAAGCTGCTCTTGTAGGCCTCGAGGCTGCGATAGAACTGTGCGAACTGCGGGTCTTTGCCAAAAGCATCTGCGTAAACGCGAGCGGCTTCGGCGTCGCCCTCACCCTTGATTTTCTGAGCATCCCGGTAGGCGTTGGCGACGGTAATCTCCCGCTGCCGATCGGCGTCGGCACGTATTTTCTCTCCCTCGGCAGCGCCGGTGGAACGCAATTCATTGGCCACGCGCTTACGCTCGGCTTCCATACGGCGGTAGACCGACTCCGTAATTGCCTCGACATAATCGACCCGGGTGATGCGCACATCCACCACGTCCACGCCCCACGGCTTGGCGCCACGCACCTTGTCAAGCACCTCGGCCTTCACGTCTTCCATCAAGGCCTCGCGTTTGAGCGAGAGCAACTCTTTCACGGTGCGCTTGTTGATTTCTTCCTGGAACGCGTTGCGCACCACACGGTTGAGCTGGCTGGCGCCTGCCCCTTCATTCAAGCCCACGTTACGGATGTACTCCGATGGCTCGGTGATGCGCCAGCGCACATACCAGTCAATAACAACACGCTGCTTTTCCGCCGTGAGCATGGGCTCGGCGTCGGTGCTGTCCAGCGTCAGCAGGCGCTTGTCGATGTAGGACACGTTTTGGAAAGGCGGCGGCAATTTAAAGTTCAGGCCCGGCTCGGTGATGACCTCTTTAATTTGGCCCAAGGCATAGACCACGCCAAACTGGCGCTGATCTACAACAAACAGGGTCGAACTTGCCAGTGCAAGCAGCACCAGGATCGAAGAAAGAAAGAGTCCAATGCGGTTCATAGCGGGTTCCTAGCGTACGTCGCGGTCACGGGTGCGGGAAGTGTCACGACTGCGCGGGTCGGAATTGTTGGCGCCAGCGGCCGGCATGGTGGCGGGCGTCTGCGGGATAAAGGCGCCGGTCGCAGCGGGCTGCTCTGACCCGGAAGGCGAGCCGGTCATTTGCAATACCTTGTCTAAGGGCAAGTAAAGGAGGTTAGACCCCTGCTTGGAATCCACAACCACCTTGGTGACGTTGCTGTAGATCTGCTGCATGGTGTCCAGATACATACGGTCACGCGTGACTTGGGGCGCCTTCTGGTATTCGCTGTAGACCGAGCGGAAGCGCTGCGCATCACCCTGCGCCTGCGCAACCACGCGGGCCTTGTAAGCGTCAGCCTCTTCCTTCAAACGAGACGCGGAGCCTACCGCACGGGGGATCACATCGTTGGCGTAGGCCTGTGCTTCATTCTTGGCGCGCTCGCGCTCCTGGCCGGCTTTGAGCACATCGTCAAACGATGCCTGCACCTGCTCCGGCGGGCGAACACCTCCCTGCTGCAAGTTCACGCCCACGACCTCGATGCCCACCTTGTAACGATCCAGAATGGTCTGCATCAGCGCGCGCACTCGCGGCGCAATCTGGTCGCGCTCCTCAGACAAAGCGGCGTCCATCTTCATCTTGCCCATGACTTCGCGGATCGAGGTCTCGGCAGCTTGCACCACTGCCTCACTGGGGTTTTTGCTCTCGAACAAGAAGGCCCGGGCGTCGCTCAGGCGGTATTGCACTGCAAACTTGATGTCGAGAATGTTTTCGTCTTCCGTGAGCATGGCCGACTCCTTGAGGCCGGTGGCCTTCATGACCACATCACGGCCCACGTCCACCGAGCGGATCTGGCTCACAAACACCAGCTCATGCTTCTCGATTGGAAACGGCAGCCGCCAGTTAAAGCCGGCATTCACCGAGCTCTTGTACTGACCGAATCGGGTGATCACAGCCTGCTGGCCTTCCTGCACGATGAAGAAACCCGTGCCCAACCAGATCAAGAACACCACACCCAGAATGACCCCGACGCCAATGCCAGCACTGCGCATGTCAGGCTGGAAACCGCCACCGCCACCGCCACCGCCGGAGGGCCGCTTGCCTCCGCCACCGCCCAGCAAGCCATTCAACTTGCGGTTGAATTCGCGCCAGAGCTCGTCCAGGTCAGGCGGGCCTGACTGCGCGCTATTCCTGGGGCGGGGGGGAGGTGTTTCGGGCGGGCTGTTTGGCGGCTCGGACCCATTGCCCTGAGGGGCGCCGGATGCGCCCTCTTCCTTCTTGTCGTCGCCACGGCCCCAGCGGGAATCGTTTAAGTTAAACACCTGCTGCAACCACAGCAGGAAGGGGGGGCTCGTCATTCGAAACGCAGGAAATTTCATGGGTGTTTCTCAAAATCGGGTGTGCGCATTGTGCCAAGTCCCAGGGCGCCCCCGTGCCAGTGAGGGTAAATAAAAGGCGATGTCAGGGGCTCAGGGGCAGATCAGCGACGAATTTAGCCCGCTCGGCTAGCATTTCCCGGAGACGAGGCAGGCCCGACAGGGTTTTAGCGCTCACAAACACACGGGGCGTTTGAACGCCCTCTATCTCAAAGCTATCCGAATTCCGTAAGGGCAAAGAGTCGGGCCCCATGGCATCGACCTTGTTGAATACCAACAACTGCGGAATGTCCTGGGCACCAATCTCCTTCAGCACCGACTGCACCTGCGCAATTTGCTCTGCATAGTCGGGGTTAGAGGCATCTACAACGTGCAGCAGCAGGTCAGCGTCAATCGCCTCCTGCAAGGTTGCCTGAAATGCATCTACCAGTCCATGCGGCAGGTCACGAATAAACCCGACCGTGTCGGACAAGGACACCGAGCGGCTGCCCTCGCCTAGGTAAAGCTGTCGGGTCGTGGTGTCCAGCGTGGCAAACAACTGGTCTGCCGCGTAGGCCCGTGCCTTGACCAGCGCATTGAAAAGCGTCGACTTGCCGGCGTTGGTGTAGCCAATCAGGGAGATATTGAAGGCGTCCCGCCGCTCGCGCTGACGGCGCTGCGTTTGGCGTTGGCGTTTGACCTTGCTCAAACGCTCTTTGGTCCTCTTGATGTTCTCGCTGATCATCCGGCGGTCCAACTCGATTTGCGTCTCGCCGGGTCCGCCGCGCGTACCAATGCCGCCGCGCTGGCGCTCCAAGTGGGACCATCGACGCACCAGGCGCGTGCTGAGGTACTGCAGGCGCGCCAGCTCGACTTGCAGCTTCCCCTCGTGGCTGCGCGCCCGCTGCGCAAAAATCTCGAGGATCAAAAACGTTCTGTCATTGACCGGCATTTGCAGATGCCGCTCGAGGTTGCGCTGCTGGCCAGGGCTCAAGGCTTGATCGAAAAGAATCTCGGTCGCGCCTGTTTCCAAGGCCAATTGGCGAATTTCCTCCGCCTTGCCGGACCCCACAAACAACGCCGCATCCGGGGCGCGGCGCTTACACACGATTCTGCCGACCGGTTGGAGGCCGGCAGTTTGCGCGAGCAAGCCAAGCTCTTCGAGTTCGGCATCAAAGTTTGCAACGCCAAAGTCAACGCCCACCAGAATGGTCGGCGCAGTTTTGCTGTCGGACGGATGGGTCAATGAGGCTTGGGGGCGCGCAGTGCGAAGAGCCCCAAAGGGCTTCGCCTGCTAGTGCCTTACTCTGCCGGGGTGTCTTCCGCAGCCGCCAGGTTCACAGCGCGGCCGGGAACGATGGTGGAAATTGCGTGCTTGTAAACCATTTGAGTCACGGTGTTACGAAGCAGCACGACGTACTGATCGAAAGACTCAATTTGACCCTGCAATTTGATGCCGTTCACCAGATAAATGGAGACCGGCACATGCTCCCGACGCAGCGCGTTCAGGAAGGGGTCTTGAAGGAGTTGGCCTTTGTTGCTCACGATATGCTCCGTGTTCAAAAATTAATAATAGGTTGAAGATACCACACCGAAAAGCCCCAAAAACCGTACTGATGCCGGGACGGCGCGGAGATTAGCCAAAGGAGTTCAGTCCTTGTCGGCAAACGGGTTTTGAGAGGACTTCATCTCGATGCGCAAGGGCGTTCCGATGAGGTTAAATTCCTTACGAAAGCGCCCTTCCAGAAAGCGCTTGTAGGCCTCTGTCACATGCTCCAGCGAGTTGCCGTGAATCACGATGATGGGCGGATTCATTCCACCCTGGTGGGCGTATCGCAACTTAGGGCGATAGGCACCTGTCTTCTTGGGTGTCTGAAACTGCACGGCTTCCAGCAGGAGCCTCGTCAACACAGGGGTTGGCATTTTGCAGTTTGCCGCCTTGTGCGCCTGGGCAATGGAGTCCCACACCGGCCCTAGCCCCTGCCGCTTCTTGGCGGAAATCAGGTGCAACGATGCAAACTTTAAAAAACCCAAACGCGTCTCCAAGGAGCGCTTCACCAGCTCGCGCTGGTATTCATCAATGGCGTCCCATTTGTTGACCGCTACCACCACCGCACGGCCGGATTCCAAAATATAGCCCGCGATATGCGCGTCCTGGTCAGTGACTCCCTGCTCCGCATCAATCAGGAGCAAAACCACACTAGCCGACTCAATGGCCTGCAGCGTCTTAACGACCGAGAACTTCTCAATCGCCTCAAACACTTTGCCCTTGCGGCGCAGGCCTGCGGTATCCACCAGCTCAAACTTCTGTCCATCGCGCTCAAATGGCACTGTGATGGCATCGCGCGTGGTGCCTGGCAAGTCAAAAGCGACCAAACGCTCTTCGCCCAGCCAGGTATTGATCAGAGTCGATTTGCCAACATTGGGGCGCCCTGCCACGGCGAGCTTGATGACCTGCGGATCCTGCGCCTCAGGCTCAGCATCGTCATCGTCCAAGTGCAATGCGTCCAAGGCCATCTCTACGAGCGTGCGAGTTCCCTGTCCGTGGGCCGCGGACACCGGAAACACTTCGCCCAAGCCAAGCTCATAAAACTCGGAGAGTTGAGCCCCCGCCTTCATGCCTTCGGCCTTGTTGGCAATCACCAGACATGGCTTGCCCAGCTTACGCAGGTAGTTGCCGATATCGTGGTCCTGCGCAGACAAGCCGTCACGGGCATCCACCACAAAAACCACCACATCAGCTTCGGCAACCGCCTGCCGTGTCTGCTTGGCCATCTCCTTGAAGATGCCACTACCGGCATCCGGTTCAAAGCCGCCGGTGTCAATCACGATGAACTCGCGCTTACCGTGTTTGCCGTTGCCATAGTGGCGATCGCGCGTCAGGCCGGCATAGTCAGCCACAATCGCGTCGCGGGTTTTGGTGAGCCGGTTGAAAAGCGTCGATTTACCGACGTTGGGTCGCCCGACGAGGGCGATAACTGGCTTCATGCGAGACCTCTTTTATTCTGGACGGAAGGCCAAAACGCCTCCCTTTCGGGTCACCACGATCAGGGTTTTTCCTGCAAGCACCGGGGCTGCTGCCAGTGGCGAACCATCCAGCGACATACGCCCCAACAAAGTTCCATCCCGCGCTGAAACCAGGTGGATGAGCCCCACCCCGTCAGGCACCGCCACCGACGAGCCCAGCAGCACCGGCGGGCCCACATCGCGCCACTTGAATGTCTCGGTCTGCCACAGACGCTCGCCATCGGCGCGGCGCCAGGCCACCAGACGTCCGTCAGACTCAGCGCCAAACACAGCGACCGCGTCACCACTCACTCCTGTAGTACCGGCAGCGGCTTTAGACCACACCAGCTTCGAGCTTGCCGCATCAATACAAGCCACACTGTGCAGGTAAGCCCGCACGCAGACCGACGAACCCAAGCGGCTCACGCCGGCCACTACATCGACCAACCGCTCCACCTCGTTGGTGGCCCGACTCACCGCTACGGGAATCTCCCAGCGCTGTGCTCCGGTGGATGGATTGAGCCCCAACAATCGCCCACCCAGACCCACTACCAAGGTGTCACCCAGCGGCATCAGCACGCCGGCCTTGCCTAGGGCCAGAGAGTCTGCCTCGCGCTGCAATTGCCAGAGTCTTCTACCGGAAGAAGCGTCAAAAGCCATCACCGTCTTGTTCAGGGTGACGACATAGGCCCGCCCGCCAGCCAGGAGCGGCGGCGTGATCGCCAAGGCACCTAACTTTTGCTGCCACAGCGGCTTACCATCTTGCAGGATGCTCAAGTCGCCGGAAGCGGTCACCACGGCAACCTTATCGCCATCCACACCCACGCCGGCAACGATTTTGGTGTCTAGTTGAGCGGCCCAGCGCACGGCTCCAGTGTCCACATCCAAGGCCTTGACGGCACCGTCGCTGGACGCCAGCACCACCAGGGAACCAACCACTTTCGCGTCGAGCGCAAACCCCACTTCACCAATTTTCGATTCCCAGACGCGCACAACGGGCATCAGCGAAGGGGCTGGCAACAACTCGGTGGGTTTGGGTTTGGCGGGGCCCGAACAAGCGACCGCAGCCATGCAGAGCACTGCGCTAGCAATCAACCTGAATAGTTTCAGCATAGGTAGGAGAGCCTGATCAATTCGCGCTGGCTGCCACGCCCAAAGACGCGAGCTTCACTTCCACCAAACGGCGATATTGCTCGCGCTCGGGCAATTGCTTATAGGCCTCGCGGAAAAACGCAATAGCCTGCTCCGGCTTGTTCTGCGCCAGCATGGCGTCGCCTTTTTTGTCCGCGACAAGACCGGCAAATTCGGCGGGAAAGCTTCCTTCGAGCAGCTTCATAGCTGACTCAAAGCTCTTGGATTCCAGCAGCAGGCCAGCGTGACGAATCTTTGCCACAGCTGCAAGTCCCGCGTCTGCCGAACTCTCTGCAACCCAGGCTAGTGCGTTTTGTGCGACCTCGGGCTTACCCGAAATATAGGCCACCCGAGCCAAGGTGAGACCGGCCTGTTGTGCATAGACGGTGGAGGGGAAGCGTTGCTTCATGTCCGAAAAAGCGCGTTCAGCAGCGACCACATCCCCGCCGGAAATAACCCTCTCCACCTCGTCAAACATGGCTGAGGCCTGCTCGGCCTGACGCTTGTTCCACCACTGGTAGCCGTTCCACGCAGCAAGAGAACCCAGCACTGCTATGAGCAACCATGTAATCAGGTTGCCGTATCGTTTCCAAAAATGCTTGAGCTGGTCAAGCTGCTCTTGTTCTTCGAGGTCGAGATGATTTGCCATTGTGTTGATGAATTAAACGTGTGGCATCAGGCCGGGAACCCAATGTGCGATGTCAGTCAGGGTACGGGATTCTTGGGAGATGCCGGGGTCACGCAGAGACTTGACAGCGACCACGCCGGCCTTCAGTTCATCTGCGCCAAAAATCAAGGCATAGCGAGCCCCCGAGGCGTCTGCGCGCTTGAATTGCGCCTTCATGCCGGGCATGCCCTCCGGTCCGCTGGCCTGCATTTGAACCGACAGGCCCGCAACGCGCAGGGCCTGCAAATGCGGCATTACCTGCGGCAATGACTCGATGTCGGGGATCACGGCAAATACGTCGAGTGCGGGCGCAGTCATGCTCACCTGCGACTCTTTCAGCAGCTCCAGAACCCGCTCCACGCCCAAGGCCCAACCCACAGCCGGCGCGGGCTTGCCGCCGATTTGCTCAATCAAATAATCGTAGCGACCACCCGCACACACCGTCCCCTGAGAGCCGAGTTTGTGGGTCACGAACTCAAAGACGGTGAGGTTGTAGTAGTCCATACCACGAACCAGCCGCGGGTTAACCGTGTATGCAACCTGATGGGCATCCAGAATGTCTTTGACTGCCTGCAGGTGCGCTTGCGAAGCATCACCCAGAAAATCAATCAGCCTCGGGGCCGTTTCAATTACCGGCTGCATAGCCGGGTTCTTGGAGTCGAGCAAACGCAGCGGATTCAGATGCAAGCGGCGCTTGGCCTCTTCGTCCAGAGACTGCCTGTGCGCCTCGAAGTGTTCAATTAAGGCTGCGCGGTGGCTTTTGCGCTCATCCGGCTGGCCCAGGCTATTGATCTGCAGCTCGACACCCCTTAGGCCCAGCTCCTGCCAGAGCAGATGCGCCATAAGGATCACCTCAGCATCCACCTCCGGGCCCCCAAAACCGAGCGCTTCAGCTCCAATTTGGTGGAACTGACGGTAACGGCCACGCTGCGGCCGCTCGTGCCGGAACATAGGTCCCATGTAATAAAGCCGGCGGGGCCCGTTATAGAGCAGCGCATGCTCCACCGCTGCCCTCACGACGCCCGCAGTGTTTTCGGGCCGCAGGGTGAGTGCTTCGCCGTTGAGCCGATCGTCAAAAGAGTACATCTCTTTTTCAACAATGTCGGTCACTTCGCCAAGGCCGCGCACGAATAGCGCGGTGGGCTCCACAATAGGTGTTCGAACGTTTTCAAAGGCAAAGCGGCGCATCAAATTCCGAACCCGCTCCTCCAAGGTCTCCCACACCACAGAGTCAGGGGGAAGGATATCGTTCATGCCCTTCACGGCAACAATTTTGTCGGCCTTACGCAGACTGGTTTTCTCGGACATACGCTTTCAGGATTCCTGTGAACGGGGACTGAAACGCTCACGAATATAGTTTTCGACGATAGCCTGGAACTCCAGCGCAATGCCCTCGCCGCGCAGCGTCATTCGTTTCTCGCCATCGATGTAAACCGGGGCTGCAGGGGCCTCGCCGGTTCCGGGCAAGCTGATGCCGATGTCCGCATGCTTACTCTCACCCGGGCCGTTCACGATGCAGCCCATGACGGCCACCTTCATATTTTCCACGCCGGGATACTGGGACCGCCATACCGGCATCTGGTTACGAAGGAAGTCATCAATTTGTTTGGTCAGTTCCTGGAACGTGGTGCTGGTGGTCCGGCCGCAGCCGGGGCACGCGGTCACGCTGGGCACGAACTTGCGCAATCCCAACGACTGAATGATCTCGGAAGCCACCACCACTTCCTGGGTTCTGGCCTCTCCCGGAGCCGGTGTCAAGGACACGCGAATGGTGTCACCAATCCCCTCTTGCAACAGAATGGCCAACGCCGCGGCAGATGCCACGGTTCCCTTGGTGCCCATACCGGCTTCCGTCAACCCAAGATGCAGCGCATACCGGGATCTTTTCGCTAGCTCCCGGTACACCGCAATCAGGTCGGTAACGCCACTCACCTTGCAAGACAACATGATCTGATGGCCCGGCAAACCAATTTCTTCTGCGCGCTGCGCTGACTCCAGTGCGGAGGTGATGAGTGCTTCGTACATCACCTGTTTAGCGTCCCAAGGTTGGGCGCGGCGGCTGTTTTCGTCCATCAGCCCGGCAAGCAACTCCTGGTCCAGGCTTCCCCAGTTCACGCCGATGCGGATCGGCTTATTCCACTGAATGGCCGCTTCAATCATCTGCGAGAACTGGCGGTCGCGCTTGTCGCCCTTACCCACGTTGCCGGGGTTGATACGGTACTTGGAGAGGGCCTGTGCACAATCGGGAAACTCGCTGAGAAGTCGGTGACCGTTGTAGTGAAAGTCTCCAATCAAAGGGACGCTCACGCCCATACGGTCCAGTTGATCGCGGATGTAGGGCACAGCCTGTGCGGCCTCCGGGGTGTTCACCGTGATGCGCACCAACTCAGAACCGGCAGCCGCCAACTCTTTGACTTGAATAGCCGTTCCGACAGCGTCTTCGGTATCGGTATTGGTCATGGACTGTATACGGACCGGCGCATCGCCGCCCACGGTGACTTCGTTGTCAGCCCACTTCACAATGGACTGCAGTGTCTTGCGGACTAAGGGTTGCGCCAGCGCGATAGGCGTTGCTTGCTGCACTACTTCACCTCAAAACGGGCAACGTTTTCTTTTGAAAACGCCGAAATACTGAATGGCTTACCTCTCACCTCCACCGCTGCGGCATCGGCTCTGCCGATGACCACCGCAAGGGGCGCACTGCCGGTGGCCGAAGCAACACCCTGCGCCGGGACAATACGGCGCAGCAACACCGTACCCGTGGCGTCGACCACCTCCACCCAGGTGTCCTCTTTGGCGCGGATGCTGACCATATCTGTCGACTTAGGGGCCGCCGGGCTAGGCGGAGCTGCAACTACAGGCGCGGGTGCGCTAGGTACAACGACCACCGGTGCGCTTGCTGCTTCGGTGCGCGCGGGAGCGGGTACCACTTCTACCGGCGCTGGAGCTGGGCGATCCTCTTGCTTGTCAGCAGCCAGGGGCTCTGATGAGACCTCTTTGGTGGCAAGCGTCGCGCTGGTCACCTCGTCTGGCCCGCGGGAGAAATCTTCCCAATGCAGCTCAGGCACGAAAAACACTGCGAGCGCGGCCAACAGCAGAGCTATGACAATGAGAAATGCAGGTCGGCTGAACAGCCCACCCGCACCCGCGCTTGATCGTTCACCGGCATTGCGAAAGGGCTCGTTGAGGCCATTGTTTGTGGGCTGCAACTGGGGCGAGCCTATTTTTGGCAACAAGTCCAACACGGGGGCTGAATCCACCCTCAGGGCCCGGCACATGCTAGACGCCAAAGCGCGCACGAACACGGCATCGGGCAGCAAGTCGGCACGGTCAGCTTCCAAGGCCTCGAGCTTCTTGACCGGCACCTTCATGGCAACTGCCAAGGCCGCAATGTGCATACCGGAGGCTTCACGGGCAGCACGCAACAAACGCCCAGCAGTCGGCTCTGCGGAAGGGATCCGCGGGATGCCGCTGGTTTCAATTTCACTCATTCAAAGCTCCCCGCTCCCAAAGTGCAGCCTCTTTGGATGAGGCAAAACGCTTCTTCAATTGTCCACCGAGTTGCGTCGTGGCCTCTTTGTTGCCCAGCTGATTTTCAATTTTGATACCCAGCCAGAGAGATTCTGCATTGGCATAAGCGCCGTTGTTGATGCGCCGGACCTGGGATTGTGCTTTGGCCAGTTCACCACGCTGAAGCAGCAGCAGCGCCAGGTTGTACCCCGCAACAGGATTTTCCGGGTCCAGCTCGGTGGCTCGAGAGAGGCTTACCAGTGCATCCGCGCTGGCACCGGCCTTCATCTGGCACACACCCATAGCCATCCAAGACTTGGCACGATCCGGATTTCCAGGGATCGCAATGGCTGACATGAACTGCGCGCTAGATTCAGAAAATCGATTTTGCTGGCAATGGAGCCAACCCAGATTGTGCTGAATGCTGGCCGACTGCGGACTGAGTTGGAGCGCCCGCCGGAAGCTCTCTTCAGCCAAGGCAAAGTCGTTTAAGCGCATGTAGACAAGGCCGCGCAAATTGTGCGCGTCGGGCAGACTGGGATCCGCGTTAATCGATTGCTTGAGTTCGTCCAAGGCGATTGTGGTCTGCCCGTTGGCGTAATAGCCCGTGGCAAGTTCGAGCCGGATTTTTGCGCGCTTGCGAGCCAGGGGCTCATCGGAGTCTGTCACTACATCTCCAGCCAAGGTACTGGCAGGTAGCGGGCTGGCACAGCCCTGCAAAATACCCAGCAGCAGCAGGCAAAGGCAAGCCAGCAAAAGGCGCTTTTGCGTGCTGGCAACTGAGAGTGATGCCTTAATGGCTGCTTGGTTCATGGATGGGCTTGTCGTGGGTGGCTGCCTCTGGGCTGCGAACCAGATGCAGCATAACCGTCCGCTGCTTTGACATTCGGTCTCCAACCCGGGTCCGGTCTTTCACATCACCCGCGAGTTGGCCGCAAGCAGCGTCGATGTCATCACCGCGGGTTTTACGCACTGTGGTGACCACACCACCAGACGTCAAGATGTTCGAAAACGCCTGCACCACCGACGGAGCAGACTGCGTCAAGCCCGAAGCTGGAAAAGGGTTAAAAGGAATCAGATTGAATTTGCAAGGTACGCCGGAGTCTCGCACCAACGCGAGCAGCGCCAGCGCGTGTTCAGAGCTGTCATTGACGCCCGCGAGCATGCAGTATTCAAAGGTAATGAAATCTCGGGGCGCATGCGCCAGGTAGCGGACGCACGCCGACATCAACTCCGCCAGGGGATACTTTTTGTTCAAAGGCACCAGGTTATCGCGCAAGGCGTCCTGGGGGGCGTGTAAAGACACGGCCAAGGCAACCGGGCAGTCCTGCCCAAGGCGGTCCATCATGGGCACGACGCCCGACGTGGACACCGTCACCCTGCGCCGGGACAAACCGTAAGCATGGTCGTCGAGCATGGTTTTCAAGGCGGGAATCAGGGCGGCATAGTTTTGCAATGGCTCGCCCATGCCCATCATCACTACATTGGAGATGACGCGATCTGTGGTCCCTAAGTGCTTACGCAGGAAATGTTCGGCAAACCAAAGCTGGGCCAGGATTTCCCAGGTCTTGAGGTTGCGGCTGAAGCCCTGATGGCCGGTGGAACAGAACCGGCACCCCACTGCGCAGCCCGCCTGTGAAGATACACACAAGGTGCCGCGATCAGCCTCGGGAATAAAAACCGCCTCTACCGCATCGCCCGCCCCTACATCAAACAACCATTTGATGGTCCCGTCCGAAGAGATGTGTTGGGTCAGGACAGGCAGGGCCAAGACCTCTGCATGGTCTTTGAGCTTGTCTCTGAGCGACTTCGCGAGGTCGCTCATGTCATCAAAACTGCTTGCGCCTTTTTGATGTACCCAGCGAAACAACTGGGTAGCGCGAAACTTTTTTTCGCCTAAGCTTTCGCAGAAGGCGGTCAGACCCTCGAGATCAAAGTCGAGTAGATTGACCGCCATGCTGCATTAACGCGAATAAACGTTCATGCCAGCGAAGAAAAAGCTGATCTCCGCCGCTGCTGTTTCGGGTGCGTCAGAACCGTGGACAGCGTTGGCATCAATGCTGTCCGCGAAATCTGCGCGGATGGTGCCGGGAGCAGCCTTCTTGGGATCGGTCGCGCCCATCAGGTCGCGGTTCTTGGCGATAGCGCCTTCGCCTTCCAGCGCCTGAATCATCACAGGGCCAGAAATCATGAAGTCCACCAGATCCTTGAAGAAAGGGCGCTCTTTGTGCACGGCGTAAAAGGCTTCTGCTTCGCCGCGGGAGAGATGCGCCATACGGGCAGCCACAACCTTCAGGCCAGCCGCTTCAAAGCGGGCGTAAATTTGACCAACCACATTTTTTGCCACTGCGTCTGGCTTGATGATGGAAAGAGTGCGTTCGATTGCCATGTGGATTCCCTAAGAGTGAAAAAATGAATTGCCCTTACCAGACAAAGCCGCCAAGTTTAGCATCGGCATTATCTGCTACGACCACCGTTTCTGCGTGGTCCGCCGCCGCCGGGACGGCCACGGCCGGAGGTTTCCTGACGTTGTCGTGAAAAGCTGTCTGCACCAATGTAGCCAAGTGATGTTTTCATAGGATCAGGCTGCGCTGCGCCATCCTGTCGCTGCCCGGTTTTGCCGGATTTAGGGCGCCCCTGACGTGCCGGTTGCCCCTGCGATGCCGCCGCGCCGTTAGGAAGCGCCGGACCGCGACCGCCTTGGCGACCGCCTCGACCTCTGGGGCGGGCTCCGTTTGTCGCGCCTTCTTCGCGATCCCGTGGCCTGCCGGCTCCGGCAGCTTGCATCAAACCTTGGATATCGGATTCATCCAACTCCATCCACGCGCCCCGCTTCAAGCCGCGCGGAAGAACCATCGCGCCGTATCGAATCCGAATCAAGCGGCTTACGGCATGCCCCACAGACTCGAGCATGCGGCGAACTTCCCGATTACGCCCTTCTGAGATGGTGATGCGATACCAACAGTTAGCGCCCTCGCCGCCGCCGTCTTCAATCGAGCCGAATTGGGCCAGCCCATCGTCGAGCTGAACGCCGTTCAACAAGGCCTGCTTTTCGTCTTTGGTCAGCGCACCCAACACACGGACGGCGTACTCCCGCTCCAAGCCGAAGCGTGGGTGCATCAAGTTATTGGCCAATTCACCCGAACTGGTGAACAAAAGCAAACCTTCCGTATTCAGGTCTAAACGTCCGACGGATTGCCACTTGCCCTGGTGCAATTTGGGCAGGCGCCTGAAAACGGTGGGGCGATTCTGGGGGTCATCATGGGTGACCACTTCCCCGACAGGCTTGTGATAAGCGATGACGCGCGGAGGAGGCGGTGCAATCCGGAAGCGAATGGGCTTGCCATTGACCTTGATGTTGTCGCCGAACTGGATGCGTTGCCCGATATGGGCCGGCTCATTGTTGACAGAGATACGCCCCTCCAGGATGAGCTGCTCCATCTCAAGACGAGAGCCCATGCCTGATTGCGCGAGGACCTTGTGCAACTTCGGGGTTTCCGCCTGCGGCGCCAAGACGCGCTTGGCAAGGACCACATCTTCGGCCTCTTCGTCCGCATCAAATTGGCCCGAAATCACATCATCGAACCGGTTACCACCTGCTGGAAGCTGGACTTGCGCGGAAGCGGACAGCGCAGCGGCGGAAGGGCTCAATTCCCCTGGCAGCTTCTCCACGTCAGCTTGCGACTGGCTTTCGTCCGGAAACTCGTTCTCTTGATAGTTACCGTTACCGTTATCGTTGTTGATGTTCATATCAGTTTTCCATCATCCACTGCGTCTGCTGCGGACTGCAGGGTCATCAGCATTTGTTCGCCATCATTGGCGGGCTGCACTGCATCTCTTTTTTCCCGTGCCTGCGGTGTATCCAGCAAAGGTAATTGGTCTAAGGACGTCAGCCCCAGGTCATCCAGAAATTGTCGTGTCGTGGCATACAAGGCGGGGCGTCCGGCGGCCTCACGGTGCCCGATAACCTCCACCCAACCACGGTCTTCCAGCTGCTTCAAGAGAAGCGAACTGATGGTGACCCCTCGGATATCTTCCATATCACCCCGGGTGACGGGTTGCCGGTAGGCAATGATGGCCAAGGTCTCTAAAGTGGCCCTGGTGTAACGTGGCGGCTTCTCAGGGTTCAGCCGATCGAGGTGTTGACGCATCTCAGGGCGGCTCTGAAAACGCCAACCGCTCACAACTTGGACCAGTTCCACACCCCTGCCCGCCCACTCGGTCTGGAGTTCCTCCAACAATGTCTTCAGCGTATCGGCGCCAACTTCGTCCGCAAACAAATCACGCAAAGCCTTCAGCGGCAAAGGTTGTTGAGAGCAAATCAAAGCGGTTTCAAGAACCCGCTTGGCATCGACCATGTTCATAGTCAGGAAACAGTGATGGAGGGCCGGAACGGTAGCAAACTGATTTCAGTCGCATGCGGCACAGTGAAACGGATTTGACCTGAGCTACCCGACGCAGTCGTTAGCTATAAACCTCCCGGTTAGGTCGTCGCATTGTAACTGAGCCCCAGCGCAGCACCGAGTGCCTGAAAATCTGCAGGCGGATTGGACTCAAAAACAAGTTCAGCACCCGTGACCGGATGCCGGAAAGCCAAGCGGCAGGCGTGCAAGGCTTGGCGCTGCATGTCTGCCGCAGGTGCCCCTGCGTAGACGGCATCTGCCACCAGAGGGTGACCTAAGTGCGCCATGTGCACACGAATCTGATGGGTGCGGCCGGTGTGCAAAATGCAGCGCACCCAGCACGCGACCTGACTGTTGGAGATCAGTTCCACATCGGTTCGCGCCTCCTTGCCAGCATACAGGGCCAAGTCCACCACCGACATGCGCAATCGGTTTCTGGGGTCACGCCCTATCGCCGCATCCACCGCCTTGAGCGTCTTCCAAGGCCAAGTCTTGTGGGCGATGGCGAAATACTGCCGGCTGACTTCGCGCGCGGCGATGGCTTTGACCAAGGCATCCATGGTGAGCCTGTCACGCGCGACCACCATGAGCCCGCTGGTGTCCTTGTCCAGACGGTGAACAATGCCCGCCCGCGGCACCTGGCCTGCGTGGCGGCTGTAAGCCAACAAGCCATTGAGCAAGGTGCCGCTCCAGTTGCCGGGTGCCGGGTGAACCACCAGGCCCGGAGGCTTGTTGATGACCAGCAGGTGCTCGTCCTCAAACACGATATCCAGCGCCATAGGCTCGGCCTTGAAGGCCTGGGATTGCGGGGTTGGCTTGAGCTCCACCGACACCGCATCGCCCACTTTGACCTTGTGCGAGGTCTTGGACACCGGCTTGCCATTGACCTGCACTGCGCCGGATTCAATCAACTGCTGGAGGTAGCTTCTGGAGAACTCGTCGATGCGCAGTGCTAGCGCCCGGTCCAGCCGTTCAGTGTGCTCAGCCGGGCCCACCATCAGGTGGCGGGTCTCGCTCTCGCCGGTGATATCCGCTACTTCGTCAGGGTCTGCCTCTGAGGAGTGCGTCGATATAATTACACCGGTCTGATTCAAGAAAGTCCCCAAGATGCTGCGTGCGAAATTATCGGTCGTTTGTGCCACCGTGCTGGCGACCATGGCAACACTGCTG
>NZ_CAMCVG010000017.1 GCF_945881795.1 Rhodoferax sp. OV413 | reverse complement strand
AACGGCAAGCCTGTGAATTGCAGGTTCGCGCCATCGGTGATGGTGTCGCCCAGCTGCACGCCGCCGTGGGTGGTGAAGCCAATGATGTCGCCCGCATAAGCTTCGTCCACCGCTTCACGCCGTTGCGAGAGGAAGGTGACCACGCTGGTCGGGCGCAGTTCTTTGGCGGTGCGCTGCACCTTGAGCTTCATGCCGGGCGTGTATTTGCCCGACGCCATGCGCACAAAGGCGATGCGGTCGCGGTGGTTGGCGTCCATATTGGCCTGCACCTTGAAGACCACGCCGCTGAAGGCATCGTCCTCGGGCTGCACTTCCTTGACCACCGGCTGCCGGTTCACCAGCGTGGTACTGATGCGCTTTTGCGGCGCGGGGGCCAGGTCGACCAGCGCGTCCAGCACCTCCATCACCCCGAAGTTGTTGACCCCGGAGCCAAAGAACACCGGCGTTTGCTTGCCGGCCAGAAAGGCCTCGTGGTCCCAGGCTGGGGAGGCGCCGGTTGCGAGTTCCATGCTCTCGACCGCGGTGTCCCACTCATGACCGAAGCGGGCCTGCAGGGCCGCGGGTTCAGTCAGGGGCATGGCGTCGAAGTCTTGCGGGCGGCGTTCGCTGCCCGATTCAAACACCGTCATGGCCTGGGTGCGCAAATTGATGATGCCGCCGAACAGCTTGCCCTGACCCACCGGCCAGGTCATGGGCACGCAGGGCATGCCCAGCTCGCGCTCGATTTCGTCCAGGATGTCCAGCGGCTCGCGCACTTCGCGGTCCATTTTGTTCACGAAGGTGATGATGGGCGTATCGCGTTGGCGGCACACCTCAATCAGGCGGCGGGTCTGGGCTTCCACACCGTTGGCTGCGTCAATCACCATCAGCGCCGAGTCCACCGCGGTGAGCACGCGGTAGGTGTCCTCGCTGAAGTCTTTGTGGCCGGGGGTGTCCAGCAGGTTGACCACATGGTCGCGGTAGGACATCTGCATGACCGAAGAGGCCACCGAGATGCCGCGCTGCTTTTCAATTTCCATCCAGTCGGAGGTGGCGTGGCGGCTGGCCTTGCGCGCTTTCACCGAGCCGGCAATCTGAATCGCGCCCGAGAACAGCAGCAGCTTTTCGGTGAGCGTGGTTTTACCGGCGTCGGGGTGGGAAATGATCGCGAAGGTGCGACGGCGGCGTGTTTCGTTGGCGAAGGACAAGGTGCAATCCAAAAGTGACGACGCCGACAGGGCGAGCCCGCGATTTTAGTTGCGTGCGGTTAAGGGTCCGGAGCTTCGTCCGGCGCCCGCACAATTTCGGCGATTAGGGAAACTACCAATTGGCCTCAAAAACGTTTTTGGGACAATCAAAAACGTTTTTGGAAGCCGGTCAAGTTGCAAATCGGCTTCGCTGTCTAGGAGTGTTTCCCATGAGTCAGTCGGATGTTCGCTTGCGTGAGATCCAGAAGAGCTACGGCAAGGTGCATGTCATTCATGGCGTGGACCTGGACATTGAGCCCGGCGAATTCACCGTGTTTGTGGGCCCCTCTGGCTGTGGCAAGACCACCCTGCTGCGCATGATTGCCGGTCTGGAAGATATCTCCGGCGGTACCCTGCAAATCGGTGGCGAGGCGGTCAATGATTTGCCACCCAGCCAGCGGGGTGTGGCTATGGTGTTTCAGAGCTATGCGCTTTACCCGCACAAAACCGTGTATGACAACATGGCCTTCGCGCTGAAGATTGCCAAAATTCCCAAAGTAGAGATTGAGTCGCGGGTGAACGCCGCGGCAGACATCCTGCAATTGCGTGACTACCTGCAACGCCTACCGAAGGCGCTGTCGGGCGGGCAACGGCAGCGGGTGGCTATTGGCCGTGCGATCGTGCGCAACCCCAAAGTCTTTTTGTTTGATGAACCGTTGTCCAATCTGGATGCGGCTTTGCGGACCAAGATGCGGGTGGAATTGGCGACCCTGCACCGCCGCTTGGGAGCCACCATGATTTACGTGACCCACGATCAGGTGGAGGCAATGACCCTGGCCGACAAAATTGTGGTTCTCAACAAAGGTCGCGTGGAGCAGGTGGGTAAGCCGCTGGAGCTTTACAACAAGCCCGCCAGTCAATTTGTGGCCGGCTTCATTGGTTCGCCGCAGATGAATTTTTTGGGCGGCGTTTTGGCCGAGCGTCACGGGGTTGCCACCGTCGGGCTGCGCCCTGAGCACCTGAAGGTATCGGCAGATGGCCCCATCCAGGGTACTTTGAAGCACGCCGAGCAGCTCGGCAACGAGACCTTTGCCTATGTGAACGCAGGCGCTTTGGGTGAAATTACCGCCCGCATGGACGGCACACTGGGTTTGGAGCCCGGTGCGACCATCGCGCTGGGCTTTGCCCCCGAACACTTGTACAAGTTCGACGCCACGGGCCGGCGAGTGGACTGAGTATTCCGATTTTTTAAGCGTTGCGGATGGGCCGCGGCGCACCACGAGGAGAAGACGATGATGAAGTTGACCGTGATTGCCGGGGCATCCGCTCTGGTGTTGGGTGCAGTTGCCGCTCCGGCGATGGCTGCAGATTACAAAGGGCCAGACCTCAAGGGTGAAGTCATCACCATGACCTGCCCATGGACAGGCGCAGAAGAAGGCAGCCTGAAAAAAGTGATTGCCGGCTTCGAAAAAGCCACCGGCGCCACCGTGAAGCCTTCCTGCTCGCAAAGCTCTGAGCAACAGATCGTGATCGATATCAAGGCCGGTTCGCCCTCCAACATTTCGGTGTTCCCACAGCCTGGTTTGGCGGCAAATATGGCCGCTATCGGCGGCCTGAGCCCTCTGGGTACCAAGGCCCAAGAGTGGGTCAAGAAGAACTATGCCGCTGGCAGCTCCTGGGCTGACCTGGGTACCTACGCGAACAAGGCCGGCAAGAAAGAGTTCTACGGCATGTTCTACAACGTGAACGTGAAGAGCTTGGTCTGGTACATCCCTGAGAACTTCAAGGAAAAGGGCTACAAAGTTCCCAAAACCATGGAAGAGCTGCAGGCCTTGACCAAGAAGATCGCAGCCGATGGCGGCAAGCCATGGTGTATCGGTTTGGGTTCGGATGCTGCCACCGGCTGGCCCGCAACCGATTGGGTCGAAGATTTCATGCTGCGCACGCAGACTCCGGATGTCTATGACGGTTGGGTGAACAACACGGTCAAGTTCAACGACAAGCGTGTAATTGAAGCGATTGAAGCCTATGGCTGGTTCGCCAAGAACGATGCCTATGTGGATGGCGGCGCCAAGGCCGTGGCCACAGTGAGCTTCAAAGACAGCCCCAAGGGTCTGTTCGGCTCCCCACCCAAGTGCTACATGCACCGTCAAGCTTCTTTCATCCCCGCGTTCTTCCCAGAAGGCAAGTCTGACGAAGCTGACTTCTTCTACTTCCCGTCTTTCAGCAGCAAGAAGCTGGGCAACCCTGTTCTTGGCGGCGGCACCATCATGACCATCACCAAGGACAGCAAGGGTGCCCGTGCTTTCATGGACTACCTGCAACATCCCCAAGCGCATGAAATCTGGATGGCCGAAGGCGGCTTCCTGACGCCGCACAAGGGTGTTGATCTGGCCAAGTACAAGACTCCTGCGCTGAAGAAGCAAGGCGAAATCTTGCTGAACGCCACTACCTTCCGCTTCGACGGCTCTGACCTGATGCCCGGCGCTGTAGGAGCGGGCAGCTTCTGGAAGGGCATGGTCAATTACTCCGGTGGCGCGTCCGCCAAGGAAGTGGCTGACGGAATCCAAAAGAGCTGGGACGCCATCAAGTAATTGCGTCTTTGCAACAAGTGCGCGCTGTCTAACCTGATCTGACCACCATGAACGATTCCATCCTTCAAACGATAAGCGCTGTGGTGGTCAGTATTGCGTTTTGCTTGCTGTACTTTGCGGGCAGCAATCTCCTGCTGGACCGGCTGGCCGAGGCATCTTCGGCCAGCAGGCTTCGCAAGGAAAATATCAAGTCGAGCATTCGGCCTTGGCTGTTTTTGGCGCCGGCTTTGCTTTTGCTTGGCGTTTATTTGTTCTATCCGTTGTTTGAAACATTCCGCCTGAGCTTTTTTGATGCGACGGGCGAAACATTTGTCGGTCTGTCCAATTACCACTGGGTATTTGCCGACCAGAATTTCTTAATCACCATTCGCAACAACTTCTTGTGGTTGCTGGTGGTCCCGGCCACCGCCACAGTTTTCGGGCTGGTCGTCGCGGTACTGGCTGACCGCGTATGGTGGGGTAACTTTGCCAAGTCTATGGTGTTCATGCCGATGGCCATCAGCTTTGTGGGCGCCAGTGTGATCTGGAAGTTCGTATTCGACTTTCGTGGCCCCGACGCCGACCAGATCGGCATCCTGAACGCCATGGCGATGGGTCTGGGAATGAAGCCGCAGGCCTGGGTGACGATTCCGTTGTGGAATAACTTCTTCCTGATGGCCATCCTGATCTGGATTCAGACTGGCTTTGCCATGGTCATTTTGTCGGCCGCGTTGCGCGGAGTTCCGCAGGACACGATTGAGGCCGCTCGTATTGACGGGGCCACTGAGCTACAGATTTTTTTCGAGATCATGGTGCCACAGGTGATGTCTACGATTCTGGTTGTGTGGACCACCATCACCATCACCGTACTCAAGGTGTTTGACGTGGTGATGGCCATGACGGGCGGGCAGTGGGACACCAGCGTCTTGGCGAATTTAATGTACGACTGGATGTTCCGTGGCGGCGGCGACTACGGCCGCAGTTCCACCCTGGCCATGGTGCTCATGTTTGCGGTGGTGCCGGTCATGATCTTCAACATCCGCCGCTTTCGCACCGAGGAAGCCCAGCGATGAAAAAATACTTCTCTATCCCCGCAATCCTCGCGCAGCTGATATTGCTGCTGATTGTGGCGACCTGGGTGATGCCCACCTTTGGCCTGCTGGTGTCAAGCTTCCGGGACAAAGAGCAACTGATCTCCAGCGGCTGGTGGACCGCCATGTCGGAGCAAAAGCGAGCCGATATGCGACGCACCGGCGGCGCTCAAAGCGTGGTGAAGCAGGGCGACAAGTATGTAATCAATGGCCGACTTTTTGCCGAGGGCGCTCAGGTCCGCATCACACATTTTTCGCTCAGATCCTCCAAGCCCGATGAATTTGTCACAGGGGTTCGTGTGGACGTACCGGACGGGCAGATTTTTGACGAAGAAGACGGCGTGGCCGACGGTACCTTGGTCGTTCAGCCCGACAGCAGCTACCGGTTGGAGTTGAGCGCGCCCTATGAGAAAGACAAAGGTATTCGCATTTTTTATGTGGCCGAGACACCGCCTTCCTTCAGCACCCAAAACTACGCCAAGGTGTTTGCCTCCGAGGGCGTGGGGCAGGCATTTTTGAATACCTTTAAGGTCACCATCCCCGCCACTTTTATTCCCATTCTGATTGCAGCATTTGCAGCCTATGCCTTTAGTTGGATGCAGTTCCCTGGGCGAAAGTGGCTGTTTATTGTGGTGGTTGGTTTGCTGGTGGTGCCGTTGCAGATGTCGCTGATTCCGCTGTTACGCCTTTACAACCAGTTGGGCGCCGGTTTGGGCATCGAATCAAAGTCTTTCCTTGGCGTCTGGTTGGCGCACTCGGCCTTTGGTTTGCCCCTGGCGATCTACCTGCTGCGTAACTACATCGCCGCGCTGCCGCGTGACATTATTGAGAGCGCGCGCATGGACGGTGCCTCGCACTACCAAATATTTACCAGCATCGTCCTGCCACTGTCCTTGCCGGCGCTTGCGAGTTTTGCCATCTTCCAGTTTCTGTGGGTCTGGAACGATTTTTTGGTGGCTTTGGTGTTCTTGGGCAAGGCTCCGGAGCATGTGGTGCTCACCATCAAGCTCAACGATTTGCTGGGCTCCCGCGGCGAGAGCTGGGAGATCTTGACTGCCAGTGCCTTCGTGTCAATTGTCGTGCCGGTGCTGGTGTTCTTTTCTTTGCAGCGCTTCTTTGTTCGCGGACTCTTGTCCGGATCAGTGAAGGGCGGCTGAAAGATTTGCCGCCATGGACTTAAGCCCGCAACCAGCCTTGCAGCATCAAGGCACTGCGCTTCGGAGTCCGCTTCTGGGTTGCAAAGTCCACATGCACGATACCGAATCGCTGGCTGTACCCATGCGCCCATTCAAAGTTGTCCAACAGGCTCCAAACGTAGTAGCCGCGGATGTCGACACCAGCGCTCCGCAGACGGGCGACTTCGGCGAAGTGTGCGCGCAGGTAATCACAGCGCATGCCGTCATCGACAGAACCGTGGGCCACTTCAGTGTTGTCGGCCGCGCCGTTTTCGGTGATCCAAAGAGCGGGCAGAGGCCACTGTGCGAGCAGATTCTGAACGACTCTCGTCAGGCCTTCGGGGTAAATTTCCCATCCAATGTCGGTCAATGGTTTGGGTTCTTGGGGGGGCACAAAGGTGTATCCACGCTCTTTGTCTCGAACCGATTGAGGCGCCTGGGCGATGGATCGGGTGTAGTAGTTCAGTCCCATGAAGTCCAGTTGTTGTGCACAGATAGCGGTATCGCCGGCGTGTCTGACGTGCGCGTGAGGGCCAATTTGGTGGATGAGTTCTTCGGGCCACTCCTGTCCGAACAAGGGATTCAAGAAGCAGTCATTGCGCTCCAATTCCGCCATACGGGCCGCCTGTGCATCACCACCGTCCGGCGTGGCAGGGTCGCACAACTCGGGGTTGAGCACGATGCCCAGCATCGTGTCACTGCGTACTGCGCGCCAGGCCTGCAGGCCCAAGCCATGCGCCAGCATCAGGTGGTGCGCCGCTACCAGCGATTGAGCGCGGTCTTGCACGCCCGGCGCAAAGACACCAAGGTCGTAGCCGAGAAAGGCCGAGCACCATGGCTCATTCAAGGTAGCCACGCGGGGCAAGCGGTCGCCCAGATGCCGCGCAATCAACTCGGCGTAGTCTGCAAATCGGTAAGCGGTCTCGCGGTTGAGCCAGCCGCCGCTCAGGTGCGCGGGCAGATCCCAATGAAACAGGGTGGCGTTGGGCGTAATGCCGTGGTGCTCCAGTGCATCGAGCAATCGCTTGTAGAAGTCCAGACCGGCGGCGTTAAGTGTGTTGTCGGCGCGGGTGATGCGAGGCCATGCGATCGAAAAGCGGTAGTGGCGCAGGCCCAAGTCGGCCATCAGCTTCACATCGTCGGCAAATCGGTGGAAGTGATCGCAAGCCACGCTTCCATCGTTGCCATCGCGAATGCGGCCGGACTCGGCGCAGAAGCTGTCCCAGATGCTGGGTACCTTGCCATTGGCCGTGCTGGCCCCCTCAATCTGAAAAGCAGAAGTGGCACAGCCCCATTCAAAACGTGCGGGCGACAGCAGGGGATCCAGGCTTTGCATTCGATTCGTCCTTTTCGGCAGACTGCCATTGTCCAGTGATTTTTCATTCGTAGTTTTCAATTCATTGAGGTAAACCAAGCATGCAAGTTCAAAAAGCACCCAACGACAACTGGTGGCGCGGCGGGGTGATTTATCAGATTTATCCACGCAGCTTTGCAGATAGCAATGGCGACGGCATTGGCGATCTGCCTGGTATTACCGCGCATCTCGACTATGTGGCTAGTCTGGGGGTGGACGGTATTTGGCTGTCCCCCTTTTTCACAAGTCCCATGAAAGACTTCGGTTACGACGTGAGCGACTACTGCGACGTGGACCCGATGTTCGGCAGCCTCGCAGACTTCAAAGCCCTGATAGCGCGCGCGCATGAACTGGGTTTGAAGGTCATGATTGATCAGGTGCTGTCCCACAGTTCAGACCAGCACCCTTGGTTTGTGGAGAGTCGCTCCAGCACCACCAACGCCAAGTCCGACTGGTACGTCTGGGCCGATGCCAAAGATGACGGCAATCCGCCCAACAACTGGTTGTCGATTTTTGGCGGTAGCGCCTGGCAGTGGGATACCCGTCGATGCCAGTACTACATGCATAACTTTCTCACCAGCCAGCCGGACCTGAACTTTCATAACCCGCAAGTGCAAACCGCTTTGCTGGAGACCGTCAAATTTTGGTTGGACCTCGGCGTGGACGGCTACCGGCTCGACACGGTGAATTTCTATGTGCACGACGCCCAACTGCGCAACAACCCGCCCCGCGGCCGGCCTGATGGCACAGATGCAGCGGTCACAGCAGTGAACCCTTATGGCTGGCAATGGCACAAATACGACAAGAGCCAGCCCGAGAATCTCGAGTTTTTGCGTAAGCTGCGCGCGATGCTGGATCAGTACCCCAACACAGCCATGGTTGGTGAGATCGGCGACGACGATGGTTTAGCTTGCCTCGCCGAGTACACCCGTGGTGGGGACAAGCTGCACATGGCTTACTGCTTCGACCTGTTGGGGCCAGAGCACTCTGCCCCCTACCTGCACGGCGTCATCAGCCGCTTTGAAAGCATCTCAGAGGGGGGCTGGCCTTGCTGGGCGCTGTCAAACCACGATGTGGTGCGCGTGGCAAGCCGATGGGGGGGCAGCGCGCATGATCTGGCCAAGTTGAAGCTCGCTGCTGCCATGCAACTGAGTTTGCGTGGTTCCTCCTGTATCTACCAAGGCGATGAGCTCGGTTTGCCCGAAGCTGAGATCGCTTTCGAGGACATTCAAGATCCGTATGGCATCACGATGTGGCCCGAGTTCAAGGGAAGGGATGGATGCCGCACGCCTATGCCGTGGGATGGCAAAGCTGCAGACCTCGGTTTTGCGCCTGCCGGCGCGACCCAGTCCAAGCCGTGGTTGCCGGTCGCCGAATCTCAGAGGGCGCTTGCGGTGAGCGAGCAAGACGGAGTGAAGGACTCACTTCTGACCTATTACCGCCAAATTTTGCAGTGGCGTAAAACCCAGCCGGCGATCCAGCGCGGAGACTTGCAACTATTGCCGGTGTCAGACCTCGTGTTTGCTTTTGTGCGGGGTTTTGAGGGTGCGCGCGTTTTGTGTGCATTCAACTTCAGCGCCACAGCCACCCGCTACGCGCTCCCTGCCGATCTTCATGGGGCCCAGGCTTTGGAGGGCAGCGGCTTGAGCGGCGGGACCCTGCAAGCAGACTCCTTGGAATTGGCACCATGGGGTGGGCTGTTCGCCCGCTTGGGCTAGAGTACGTTTGCCTCCGTTACCTCCGTTACCTCCGTTACCTCCGTTAGTCCGCTCCGCTGCCATGAACATCAAGACCCTCGCCAAGGAGCTCGGACTTTCGACGTCGACAGTCAGCCGGGCGCTGAACGGGTATCAGGACGTGAACCCTACGACACGAGAGCGTGTGGAGCAAGCGGCGAAAGCCCACGGGTACCGCGCCAACGCGGGTGCCCGAAGGTTGGTGCGCGGGCGATCGGAGGCGGTAGGCATTGTCTATTCGGCAGCGGTCGAGAATTTGGGTAATCCTCAGTTCTTGGACATGGCCGACGGGCTTGCGGAGCGACTGGAGCGCGAGCATCAGGATTTGCTTCTGGCCGTGGCAAAGAACGAGACAGAGCTGGAAATTTATGAGCGCCTGTTCCGCAGCGGGCGAGTGGACGCAGTCATCGTGCCCAACACCCGCGTGCGGGATGCGCGAGTGGATTTTTTGCTACATCACAACTACCCGTTTGTGGCCTACGGCCGCACTGCCGACTGCGCGCAGTTTTCCTGGCTGGACTTTGACAATGATCTTGGCAGCCAACTGGCCGTCGAGCACTTGGTAGCGTTGGGCCACGCGCGAATTGCTTACGTGCATGCGCCGCTGGCGCTGAACTTCGCCTACCAGCGCCATCGCGGTTACATGCGCACCCTGCAAGCAGCGGGGCTGGAATGCCTGCCTGGCTATTGCATAGGTGGGGTAAACGACCGACGCAGCGGCTTGCAGGCGGCGGCCCAGTTGCTCGCTCTCACGCCACGCCCAACGGCCGTGCTGGTGGATAACAACCTAGGCGGTGTGGGCCTGATTCGCGGGTTGATGGATGCAGGTGTCCGGGTGGGCAAGGATATTTCTGTAGCGGTGCACGGCGATATTCCGCAAGACACCCTGCTCACCGGCCTGAACGTCACCACCGTCACCCAGCCCACCCCGCAGGCTACCGGCTTTGCGTTGGCTGACGTGGTTATGCAAGTGCTGCACAAACCGGAAGACGGTCCGTATCAGCTCCTTCGGCAGCCCGCTTTGCAGCTTGGTACCAGCACGGGCCGCGCGGTTTGACCCCGGGTGGCGCTGCGGCAATGCGCCTGTAGGTAGAATCTTGACATTCCGAGGAGCGTTGCAGCCCGTGAGTCGTCTGATCAGGCGCCGCGAGTGAGGCTCGGAAAACACGGTGCGCCACGCAACGTGCCCCCCAACGGCGCTCACCCACTGGAACATGTGCGGTGAGTTGCCTCCCAAACTTCCCCCGCATGCGCCAGTGGACACGCAAATCCTGATGCAAAACTACGTTTGGAGTTCACCATGAGCGCTGTATTGAAATTCGCCAAGCCTTCCAAGGCTCCCAAAGCCGTGAAGGCCGTCAAACCCGTCAAGGCGCCCCATGTGCTTGCCGTGGCCGCTGAAGACTACAAAATTGCCGACCTGAGCCTGGCTGACTGGGGCCGCAAAGAGCTGACCATTGCCGAGACCGAAATGCCCGGACTGATGGCCATCCGTGAAGAGTTCGCCAAGGCGCAGCCCCTTAAGGGCGCGCGCATCACCGGTTCGCTGCACATGACGATTCAGACCGGCGTGCTGGTCGAGACCCTGCAAGCCTTGGGCGCTGAAGTGCGCTGGGCTTCGTGCAACATCTTCTCCACCCAAGACCATGCCGCAGCAGCCTTGGTCGCCAAGGGCACGCCTGTGTTCGCCCACAAGGGTGAGTCGTTGGAAGAGTACTGGGACTTTACCCACCGCATTTTTGAATTCGGCGGCAAAAAGGGCACCGCCGCCGAAGGCCCCAACATGATCCTCGACGATGGCGGCGATGCCACCTTGTTGATGCATCTGGGCGCCAAGGCTGAGAAGGACATCAAAGTGCTGGCCAAGCCCGGCAGCGAAGAAGAGATTTGCCTCTTCAACGCCATCAAGGCCAAGCTGGCGGTGGACCCCACCTGGTACAGCCGTCGCCTAAAGAACATCATCGGCGTGACCGAAGAAACCACCACCGGCGTGCTGCGCTTGAACGAAATGTCGGTCAAGGGCACATTGGCCTTCCGCGCCATTAACGTCAATGACTCGGTGACCAAAAGCAAGTTCGACAACCTCTACGGCTGCCGCGAATCGTTGGTGGACGCCATCAAGCGCGCTACCGACGTGATGATTGCCGGCAAAGTGGCCGTGGTGGCAGGTTATGGCGACGTGGGCAAGGGCTCCGCCCAGGCGCTGCGCGCTCTGAGCGCCCAGGTGTGGGTGACTGAGATTGACCCCATCAACGCCCTGCAAGCCGCTATGGAAGGCTACAAGGTCGTGACCATGGAATACGCTGCCGACAAGGCCGACATTTTTGTGTCCGCCACCGGCAACAAAAATGTGATCACCTACGCCCACATGGACGCCATGAAGGATCAGGCCATCGTCTGCAACATCGGCCACTTTGACAACGAAATCGATGTTGTCTCGCTCGAGAAGCTGAAGTGGGAAGAGATCAAGCCCCAGGTGGACCATGTGATCTTCCCCGCCAAGGGCAAGAAGCCTTCCAAGCGCATCATCCTGCTGGCCAAGGGCCGTCTGGTGAACCTGGGCTGCGGCACCGGCCACCCCAGTTTTGTCATGTCGTCCAGCTTCGCGAACCAAACCATCGCGCAGATCGAACTGTTCACCAAGCCCAAGGACTACAAGGCCGGCAAGGTCTATGTGTTGCCCAAGCACTTGGACGAAAAAGTGGCGCGCCTGCACCTGAAGAAGGTCGGCGCCATGCTGAGCGAGCTCAGTGAAGAGCAGGCGGCCTACATCGGCGTGAGCAAGTCGGGCCCGTACAAGGCCGACACCTACCGCTACTAAGGTGGACATGGCGCGCACCAAGGACCGCGATGCGGATTGACCAACTCTTGGTGCAGCGCGGGCTGGCAAGCACCCGCTCTCAGGCCCAGCGCCTGATTGCGGATGGCGTGGAATGGCTGAAGCTGGAAACCGCCGGCCAAGCCTGGAGGCGCGTGGCCAAAAACGGCGACGAAGTGCCTGACGGCGCCGAGGTTCGCCTGCTGGACGATTCCGAGGCGCGCTATGTGTCGCGCGGCGGGCTGAAGCTGGAGGCGGCCCTGCGCCAGGCGGGCCTGTCGGTGGCCGGCCTGCGGTGTGTGGACGTGGGTCAGAGCACCGGCGGCTTCACCGATTGCTTGTTGCAGGCCGGCGCTTTGGCGGTGGTGGGGGTGGACGTGGGCAGTGCCCAGTTGCACCCCTCGCTGCGCGACGATGCGCGGGTGCTGTGCGTCGAAGGCGTCAACGCCCGAACCCTATCTGCTACCGATTTGATAGCTGCTTACGCAGACAGCACGGGCGAAAACGGCCAATTTGATGAAGAATCAGACGTTGAGTACAAGGTGGTGGGCGTGGACGCCTGGGGCCACGATATCGACGACGACATGGGCGACGACGATGCGCCTTCGGATGATGGCGAATCGATGAATGCTGAATCGGATGAGCAGGGCGACACAGAGCCGCAACTGCCGCCTGAGTTTGCCCCGCCGTTTGATGTGCTGGTGGCGGACTTGTCGTTTATCTCGCAGACCCTGGTGCTGCCGTCGGCGGTGGCACTTCTGAAGGCGGGTGGCGTGATGCTCACGCTGGTGAAACCTCAATTTGAGCTGCAGCCCGGCCAGGTGGGCAAGGGCGGCATCGTCAAAGACCCGGACATGTACCCCATCGTGGAGCAGCGGCTGCGTGAGACCTGCGCCGAGCTGGGCTTGACCGTGACGCACTGGTTCGACTCCGCCATCGAAGGCGGCGACGGCAACCGTGAATTCTTTATTTGTGCCCGCAAGGCGGGCTGAGTCCGGCGCACCTGTACCGCGCGCCGCAGTCGGAGATTGAAATGCCAAGCATGCAACGCATTCCCCTGAGTTTCGAATTTTTCCCGCCCAAAACCCCCGAGGGCGCCGACAAGCTGCGGCTGGTGCGGCAGCAGTTGTATGGCCTGAAGCCTGAGTTTTGCTCGGTCACCTTCGGTGCCGGCGGCTCGACACAAGAAGGCACCTTCAACACGGTGCGCGACATTCTGGCCGAGGGCGTGAGCGCGGCTTCGCACTTTTCGTGTGTTGGCGCGACCAAAGACACCGTGCGCGCTCAGCTGGCCACCCTGAGGAGCATGGGCGTGCGCCGGCTGGTGGCGCTTCGGGGCGATTTGCCCAGCGGTTACGGCGCTGGCGGTGAGTTTCATTACGCCAGTGATCTGGTGGCGTTTATCCGTGCTGAGACCGGCGATGACTTTCACCTCGAGGTGGCTGCATACCCCGAGGTGCACCCGCAGGCCAAATCGCCTGCCAGCGATCTCCAGGCTTTTGCTGCCAAGGTGCAGGCCGGGGCCAATTCGGCCATCACCCAGTACTTTTACAACTCCGACGCTTATTTCCGCTTCCTGGAAGAATCCGAAAAGTTGGGCATTACCGTGCCGGTAGTTCCGGGCATCATGCCCATTACCAGCTCCACCCAGCTGATGCGCTTCTCGGATGCCTGTGGCGCCGAAATCCCCCGATGGATCCGCCTGCGCCTGCAGAGCTATGGCGACGATGTGGCCTCCATCAAGGCCTTTGGACTGGAAGTGGTTACCGACCTGTGCGAGCAGCTGCGCGCCGGCGGTGCACCGGCCTTGCACTTCTACACCATGAACCAGAGCGCTCCCACATTGGCGCTGTGCGACAACCTGGGCCTGGGTATTTAGGTCCCAGCCCGCCTGCGACTAGCCGCCGGCGTCGAGGGTAGAGGTCGCGTTGGAGTCCTGCCCGAGGATGGCGGCCATCTGCGCAAGCGCGTCTTTGAGCGCAGCTTTCAGCGTGTGTGGCGGGTTGATCAAGAACATGCCGCTGGCAGGCAGACCGGGGCGCACCACCTCGCCCTGCGCGTCCTGGGTGAGCTTGCTCGACTTGACGGTCAAGGTTGCGTGTAGCCATGCTTTGCCGGCCTTGTTGGCCATGGTCTTGAGCTTCTTGGGCAAATCATGTGCCTCGGGGCGCGGAATGATGGGGTACCACACCGCGTAGGTGCCGGTTGCAAACCGCTGCATAGCGTCTGCCACCATGGCGACCACGCGCTGGTAGTCGTTCTTGACTTCGTAGCTGGGGTCGCACAGCACGAGCGCCCGGCGCGAAGGCGGCGGCAGGAACTTTTTAAGTCCCTCAAATCCATCCTCCCTCAGCACAGCGACCTGCCGCCCTGCGTCCAATTGCGCAATGTTGGCCATCAGCGTCTTGGTGTCGGTGGGGTGCAACTCAAACAGCTTGAGCTTGTCCCGATCGCGCAACAGGTTTTGGATGATGAAGGGCGAGCCCGGGTACACCGACCAGTGGTTGCCTGCATTGAAGCCGGCGACCATATCAATGTAGTCCTGCAAAGCGGGGGCAAAGGGCATGGCGGGTTTATGGGCCACCAGTTTCAAAAAGCCTTCAGCCGCCTCTTCGCTGGTCTTGGCAAAGTCGCCATCAAGCCGGTACAAGCCGGCGCCGGCGTGGGTGTCAAAGACGTTGAGTGCGGTCTCTTTTTGCGTCATGTGACGCAACACAGCCAGCAAGGTGGTGTGTTTGAGTACGTCGGCGTGGTTGCCGGCGTGAAAGGCGTGGCGGTAACTGAACATTCCCAATGATACCTACCGCCGGCCTGCAGGCTGCGCCATTGGGTGGCAGTATTTGGCGAACTGGCGCTCTCTTTGTATAATCGCGGGCTTCGCAGCGCTTTTGTGGCTCCGCGGCGAAGATACGCTTGGCAATGCTTTATCACTTTGCGCGGCGTATTCCCCACCTAAGAGATTCCCATCAGAGGAACGCCGACCGTGGAAAAGAGCCCTCCCAAACCTTCTTTTTAAAGAGAAAACTCATGTCTACATTCAGCGCAAAACCCGCTGAGGTCGTGCACGAGTGGTTTGTGGTTGACGCGACCAATAAGGTCCTCGGACGAGTAGCCAGCGAAGTTGCTCTCCGTTTGCGCGGCAAACACAAGGCCATTTACACGCCTCACGTTGATACCGGTGACTTCATCGTCGTCATCAACGCAGCACAACTCAAAGTGACTGGCACCAAGTCCCTCGACAAGGTGTACTACCGCCATTCCGGTTACCCCGGCGGTATCACAGCCACGAACTTCCGCGACATGCAATCCAAGCATCCCGGCCGCGCTTTGGAAAAAGCCGTCAAGGGCATGCTGCCCAAGGGTCCCCTGGGCTACGCCATGATCAAGAAGCTCAAGGTCTATGGCGGTGCAGAGCACCCCCACACCGCCCAGCAACCCAAAGTGTTGGACATTTAAGGAGCTCCCATGATTGGTGAATGGAACAATGGCACCGGCCGTCGCAAATCCAGCGTCGCCCGCGTGTTTCTGAAAAAAGGCACTGGCAAGATCACCGTGAACGGTAAAGACATCGAAAACTTCTTCGGTCGTCAAACCTCCATCATGATCTGCAAGCAACCCCTCATGCTGACCAACCACGCTGAATCGTTTGACATCATGGTCAACGTTGCAGGCGGCGGTGAGTCCGGCCAGGCGGGCGCAACCCGTCACGGCATTACCCGTGCATTGATCGATTACGACGCGAGCCTCAAGCCCGCCCTGAGCCAAGCCGGCTTCGTAACCCGCGATGCGCGTGAAGTGGAACGTAAGAAGGTCGGCTTCCACGGCGCTCGCCGTCGCAAGCAGTTCTCCAAGCGCTAATCACGCGGCAACAGGTGTTGCCTCCAGCAGCCGCCCGAGTGCAGACTCCGGCGGCTGTTTTTTTGGGCTGATAGACTTCGCGCTCCATGAGATTTCGACTGATTCGCCGCCGGCTTACTATCAGTGCCCCGCAAATGCTGGTGCGCAGCGCCCTGCCTTGGCCCTTGCGTTGGGCAATGCTGGCAATCGTGATCGGGTTTTGTGCGGCCATCGGTCTGTGGGCCTTTGAGTTTGGGCGCGATATTGCCGGTTTAGAGCGCGGCGGCAGGGATGAGTTGCTCCAACTGCGTCAGCAGGCAGCCGAACTCAAGGTCCAGATGCAGACCTTGAAGTCGGAGCGGGACAAGGCGCAGTCTATTTCCAACATTGCAGACACGCTGGTGACCGCCGAAAAAGCGTCGCACGACAAGCTGGTGGCCCAGGTCAAGCAGCTTGAAGCCGAAAACCTGGCCCTTCGGGATGACCTCGGATTTTTTGAGAGGCTGATTCCCGCCGGCGCGTCCGAGGGGCTGGCCATTCGCGGACTGCAGGCGGAGATGAGTGCCCCGTCCACATTGAAGTGGCAGGCGCTGGTGATGCAGGCGGGCCGCTACACCAACGAGTTCTCCGGGCGACTGGAGATAACCCTTGTGGGCCTGTCAAATGGCAAAAACTGGACCGTCTCGTTACCCGAGGGATCCTTGCCGATTAAATTCAAGCAATACGGCCGGATAGAGGGCGTATTTCAATTGCCCGCCCAGACGGTTGTGAAGAGCGTTTCCGCACGTGTGATGGACGGTCCGACCGTCCGAGCGACCCAAACCATCAAGCTGTAGCCCAAAAAAGAGGTACCTCATGTTTAATAAAAGCAAGCAGCCGCCCATCAAGAGCCTGATTGCCGATGGAACCCAGATTCAGGGGAACATCACCTTTTCTGAGGGCCTGCGGGTGGATGGCTCCATCGTTGGAGACGTAGTGGCCAGCGAAGGGGTGGCCAGCATCCTGGTGATTTCGGACTCCGCCCACATCACCGGCGGTGTGGTGGCGGACCACATCATCGTCAATGGCACAGTGATCGGGCCGATTTGCGCGCACCGCATGTTAGAGCTGCAACCTAAGGCGCGCATTGAAGGTGACGTGGACTACGCGGCCCTGGAGATGCACCAAGGCGCGCTCATCACCGGCCAACTGCGCCCTATGCTCGGCGACGAAGGTAAACCCACACTCAAACTAGCGGCGAATAACGAGTAGCCTGAATTCCCGAGCGGTTTGCTGTACTATTCCCCGCTTGTCGCAACTGATTGGAGTCGCCATGAGCGCCCTTGCTGAAACTATTCCCACCGAAATGCCCGAGGCCATTGTCTTTACCGACAGCGCGGCCGCCAAAGTGGCAGACCTGATTGCTGAAGAAGGCAACCCCGATTTGAAGCTCCGTGTGTTCGTGCAGGGTGGGGGGTGCTCCGGATTCCAGTACGGCTTTACCTTCGATGAAATCACGAACGAAGACGACACAACCATGACCAAGAACGGCGTGTCGCTGTTGATTGATGCGATGAGTTACCAGTATCTGGTGGGCGCCAAGATCGACTACAAGGAAGACCTGCAAGGTGCCCAGTTTGTGATCAATAACCCGAATGCCACCACGACCTGTGGCTGTGGTTCGTCTTTTTCGACCTGATGCCGAGCCCTGCCTCAGGCAGGGTACACAGCACCGAGTATGCGGGCGCCTAGTGCGCCCGTAACTTTTGGCAGGCTCGAGGTGAGGCCCCGCACGCATTGCCGCGCCAGCCAGGCAAAGGCCGCAGCCTCCACCTGCAAAGGCGGCAGTCCCCTGTGGCTGGAACTCTGAACAGACCAGCCCGGCAGATGGTGCTGCAGGCGCTGCATCAGGTGCAGGTTGTAGGCGCCGCCGCCGCAGACTGCCAGCGTTGCGCTCAGCTGCATGGAGTCTTGCAGGGCGTGTGCGCAAGCGAGGGCGGTGAACTCGGCCAAAGTCGCTTGCACATCAGCCGGATCGGTCGCCGTCCGGGCGCCAAGGCAAGCCTCCAGCCAACCCGCGTTGAACAAGTCGCGCCCGGTGCTCTTGGGTGGAGGCCGCTGCAAGAAAGGCTCTGCCAACATCGCAGACAGCAAGTCCGGCTGCACGGTGCCGCTGGCAGCCCAGGCGCCGGCATCGTCAAAAGCCTGCCCTGTGTGCTGCTGGCACCAGGCATCCATAAGCGCGTTACCCGGACCGCAGTCAAAGCCCAGGACCGGAGTCTGTGCATCAAGGTTCAAGAGCGTGAGGTTGGAGATGCCCCCTATGTTGAGCACCGCAAGACGCTCACCGCCGGGGCTGAAAAATGCCTGATGAAACGGAGGTACCAGCGGCGCACCTTGACCGCCTGCGGCCATGTCGCGGCTGCGGAAGTCCGCCACCACAGCGATGCCGGTGAGTTCTGCCAGCAGGGCCGGCTGGTTGAGCTGCGTGGTGTAGCCGGTGCCGTCAAACTCGCCGGGGCGGTGGCGCACGGTTTGGCCGTGCGCACCAATGGCCCGCACCTGCTCCGCCGCGAGCCCGCTTTTGTCCAGGAGCGTTGACACGACGTCGGCATACAGGCGCGCTAGCGCGTTGGAGGCCAGCGCCCCGCGATGGATTTCGTTGGATCCAGGGGTGTTGAGCGACAGAAATTCCGACTTCAGGCCTTCGTTAAAGGGGGCTGCGTGGTGCGCGATGACCCTGATGCGGTCGCCCGAAAAGTCCGCCAGAACGCCGTCCACTCCATCCAGCGAGGTGCCGGACATCAGGCCGATGAAGAGATCCGTCACCAGCGGCAAGCGGCTTATTCGGCGGTGCCTGGCCGGAGCTGAGCAGCGGTGGCCAGCTGAGCGCGAACACCTTGTGCGGCTTTATCAAACACCGGTCTGGCGGCAACCGAGATGGGGGTAGCCTCGCTCTGGCGCGCAATGGTCAGCGGGTCGCGGTGCATGCCATTGACGCGGAATTCAAAATGCAGGTGCGGCCCGGTCGCCCAGCCCGTTGCGCCCACCGCGCCCAGGTGTTGACCCTGCGCGATGGACTGTCCTTTTTTGACGCTGATGCGGCTCAGGTGAGCGTACACCGTCATTTGGTTGTTGCGGTGTTTGATCATCACCACATTGCCAAAGCCGTTTTGCACTCCCGCAAAGTCCACCACCCCATCGCCCACAGCGCGTACCGGGGTGCCGGTGCTAGCCGCGTAGTCCACGCCCAGGTGGGCGCGCCAGGTTTGCAGGATCGGATGAAAACGCATTTTGAAGCCGCTGCTGACGCGGGAAAACTCCAGCGGGGAGGCAAGAAATGCGCGACGGAGGCTCTCGCCCGCGAGGTTGTAGTAACCGCCTTTGCCTTCGGGCAGAGGGTCTTTGAACCACATGGCCTGAAAGGACTTGCCTGCGTTCACGAACTCGGCGCTCAGCACGCGGCCGCTGCGCAGCGGCTCGCCGTCCGCCTCCAGTGTTTCGTAAACGACAGAGAAGCGGTCACCCTTGCGCAGCGCGCGGTGGAAGTCAATGTCACCCGAAAAAACCTCGGCAATTTGGGTTGCCACGGCGTCGGGCAGGTTGGCGTCGTCGGTGGCGGCAAACAAAGAGGTGTTGATGATGCCGCTGGCCAGACGCGTATTGGCGACGAGGGGTAGCGTTTCCAGCCGCGACTGGAAGCCACCCGCGGTTCTTTCAATGGTCAGGCGCTTGAAGTTGCCGTCGTCCGTGTGACTCCAGCGGGCGCTGAGTTTTTCGAGACCCTGTTGCTCGTTCACCTCTGCACTCACGCCGCGGCCCACACGACCCAGCAAGGCGGTCTGGGCCTGTTTGTCAGAACGCAAAAAAGCAGCCGCTTGCGGGTCAAAGATGCCCAGGCGCTTCAAAAGCGTGTCTGCAGTGTCGGTTGAGCGGACGTTGTCCGAGCGGTACAGGCGCATGGCGGCCTCGCGCACTGCCTCGTTGCGGTCGGTGCTCACTTGGGTGTTCACTATCTCTACCACGGTGCGTACCGGCAGGTCGGAAGCATCGGGGGCGAAGCTTGCCACCGCAAAGGTGCCGCCTGCGCCACCCACCAGCAGGGCGGCAATCACCGCGGTGATGCGTTGGGGGTACTGCTGCACGAACTGCGCGGCGCGCGCAAGGTACAGGTCAACAGACTCGTTCAGTCCAAGCTTCAAATCAGAGACTCCGGAATGGGGAACGCGGCCCGACTAAAATCCAGCCGCTGGCAACGCAGGCGTTGCTGTTGGGAGCCGGCAGTATAGCCGCCGCTCCGGTACCAGCTCCAAAAAAACCATATGAATCAAGCCTCCAGCCCCCCCATCGTAGTAACTGACCGCGTGCGCGAGGCCCTGGCCGTGACACTGCGTGGTGTCGAAGAGCTGCTTCCGCAAGACGAATGGGTCAAGAAACTCGCTCGGTCGGAGGCCACCGGTACACCGCTGCGCATCAAGCTGGGGCTGGACCCGACCGCGCCGGACATCCACATTGGCCACACCGTGGTGCTCAACAAGATGCGGCAGCTCCAAGACCTGGGCCATACGGTCATCTTTTTGATTGGCGACTTCACCAGCATGATCGGCGACCCGTCCGGCCGCAACAGCACCCGTCCGCCGCTGACAGCTGAACAAATCAAGGTCAACGCTGAGACGTATTACCGCCAGGCCAGCCTGGTGCTGGACCCCGCCAAGACCGAGATCCGCTACAACAGCGAGTGGAGTGATCCATTGGGTGCGCGCGGCATGATCCATCTGGCCAGCCGCTACACCGTGGCCCGCATGATGGAGCGCAATGACTTTCACGACCGATTCAAGGCCGGTACACCCATTGCGGTGCATGAGTTTCTATATCCACTGATGCAGGGCTACGACTCGGTAGCGCTGGAGAGTGATCTCGAGCTGGGCGGCACCGACCAGAAATTCAACCTGCTCATGGGCCGCACCCTGCAGGCCGAGTACGGCCAGGAGCCTCAATGCATTCTGACCATGCCGCTGCTCGAGGGGCTGGACGGCGTCGAGAAAATGTCCAAGAGCAAGAACAACTACATCGGCATCAGCGAAGACCCCAACACCATGTTTGCCAAGGTGTTGTCCATCTCGGATGTATTGATGTGGAAGTGGTACACGCTGCTGAGCTTCAAGAGCGAGACCGATATTGCCGCGCTGAAGGCCGAAGTCGAAGCCGGGCGCAACCCCAAAGACGCCAAGGTGGCACTGGCCAAAGAGATCACCGCGCGCTTTCACAGCGCAGCGGAGGCGGATGCGGCGGAGCAGGACTTCATCAACCGCAGCAAGGGCGGCATTCCCGACGAGATTGACGAAATCATCCTGCCGCTGGGCGAGGGCGGCTCGGCCCTTGGCATCGGCGCTTTGCTCAAGTCGGCGGGTCTTGCTGCTTCGAGCGGCGAGGGCAACCGGCTGATTGACGGCGGCGGCGTGCGGGTGGATAGCAATGTGGTGAGCGACAAGGGCCTGAAGCTCGGCGCCGGCACCTATGTGCTGCAGGTGGGCAAGCGCAAGTTCGCCCGCGTCACCCTTTCATAAGCCAGGTCGTGCTGGCACTGGTTCAGCGCGCTCTCCGCGCGCAGGTGGTGGTGGACGGATTGACGGTCGGCAAGATTGATCAAGGCCTGCTAGTGCTGATCTGCGCCGAGCAGGGCGACAGTGAGGCGCAGGGCGACAAGCTCCTGGCCAAACTGCTCAAGCTGCGTATCTTTAGTGACACGGACGGCAAGATGAACCGCTGTGTGCAGGATCTGGATGGCGCGGGCCTGCACGGCGGCCTGCTGATCGTGAGTCAATTCACTCTGGCTGCCGACACCTCCAGCGGAAACCGGCCCAGCTTCAAGGGCGCCGCTGCCCCCGAGGAGGGCCGGCGGCTCTATGACCACTTTGTGGCCCAGGCTCGCGCCGCACATACCATCGTGCAGACCGGCATTTTTGCGGCAGACATGCAGGTGGAGCTGGTCAACGACGGGCCGGTAACGATTCCGGTGCGGGTGGCGCCAAATACCTGATTGCTGCGGGTTCTGCGTGCTACTGATTTTGTAGCTGCTTGCGCATATCGGGCGGGCCCTGGCGGGCAAAAAGGCTTGAAATGTGGGGAGTTGCCTCCACTCCGGAGCATCCGCCCATCCAGCCACAAGGGTCTCAACCCCCGGCCCCCATGAATTCAATACGGGTTTTGGAACCCCAACCGCGCCAGGATCTCGCTCTCGCGCAGTTCCATTACCTCAGCGTCTTCATCCAACTCGTGATCCCAGCCCTGGGCGTGCAAGGTACCGTGGACGATCATGTGGGCGTAATGGGCCTCTAGCGTCTTCTTTTGCTCTTTGGCTTCTTGGGCAATCACCGGCGCGCACAGCACCAGGTCGGCGGTAACCGGCTCTTGCGAATAGTCAAAGGTCAGCACGTTGGTCGCGTAGTCCTTCTGGCGGTAATCGCGGTTCAGGGCTTGGCCCTCTTCGGCATCCACGATGCGCACCGTGATTTCGCCGTCCACCTCCAGCGTGTTGCGAACCCAGCGGATGACTTTGTGGCGCTTGAGGGCGTCGCGATGCTGGTTGGCGTCCTTTATCTTGCCGAATTGCAGGGAGAGGCTAAGTTCTGGAAGCATAGGGTTCTATGGTGGCAAACGGGTTTAGCCGCGGCGCGGCGTGCGGGTTTTGGGAAGCGCCACACGCGGCAGCTCCGGCTCGGGCTCAGGCAGCGCGAGCGCGTTCGAGCCGGGTAGCAGGTCTTCGAGGCGGGCTTCCTCGTAGGCATCTACGATGCGGGCGACCAGCGGGTGGCGCACGATGTCGGTGCTGGTCAGGCGGGTGATGGCAATGCCCGGCGTGCGGCGCAAAACCCGCTCTGCCTCCACCAGCCCGCTCATCTGCGCTTTGGGCAGGTCGATCTGGGTCAGGTCGCCGGTAATCACCGTCTTGGTGCCAAAGCCTACGCGCGTCAAAAACATTTTCATCTGCTCGGGCGTCGTGTTTTGCGCCTCGTCGAGAATGACAAAAGCGTTGTTCAGCGTGCGCCCGCGCATAAAAGCCAGCGGCGCAATCTCCAGCTGCTGTCGCTCAAAGGCCTTGTGCACCTGCTCGTAGCCCATCAGGTCGTAGAGCGCGTCGTACAGGGGGCGCAAGTAAGGGTCGACTTTCTGGTTCAGGTCGCCGGGCAGAAAGCCCAAGCGCTCGCCGGCTTCCACGGCCGGACGCGTCAGCACAATGCGCTGCACCGAACTGCGCTGCAACGCATCCACCGCAGCCGCCACGGCCAGGTAGGTCTTGCCGGTTCCGGCCGGACCGATGCCAAAGGTAATGTCGAACTCGGCAATATTGTCCAGATACAGCGCCTGGTTCTGGCTTCGAGGCTTGAGGTCTGCGCGACGGGTCGAGAGGCTGGGGCCGTCCTCACTGTTCGTGCCACCATCGCCGCTGAGCATGAGCTGCACGGTGGATGCGGCGATAGGCCGCCCTGCAATTTCGTACATGGCTTGCAGCATCCCGAGCGCGCGCTGGGCCTGCGCCTTGGCGCCTTCCACCTTAAATTGTTCATGCCGGTGGGCAATGCGGACCTCCAAAGCCCGCTCCATGGTGCGCAGGTGTTCGTCCGTCGGGCCGCAGACATTAGAGAGGCGCGTATTGTTCAGCGGCGTGAAGGTGTGTTTAAGAATCAAGCTGATAATTCCTCGCAGTGTTCCCCATGATAGGCAATAAATGATCGGCAAACTCACAGGCATCGTCAGCGATAAAAACCCGCCGCAAGTCATCATCGACTGCGGTGGCGTGGGCTACGAGGTGCAGGTGCCTATGAGCACTTTTTACAACCTGCCGGCTGACGGTCACAAGGTCACACTGCTCACCCAGTTTGTGGTGCGCGAAGACGCCCAAATTTTGTACGGCTTTGCCACCAGCGCCGAGCGCGAGGCCTTCCGGGAGCTGGTCAAGATTTCCGGCGTCGGGCCGCGTACTGCGCTCTCGGTGCTCTCGGGCATGGATGTGGGCGACCTGGCCCAAGCTATTACTTTGCAGGAATCGGGCCGATTGATGAAGGTGCCGGGCATCGGCAAAAAGACCGCCGAGCGGCTGCTGCTCGAGCTCAAAGGCCGGCTGGGCGCTGATATCGGTGCGCCCATGGGTGCGGTCGGCGACGCGCAGTCCGATATCTTGCAGGCCCTGCTGGCTCTGGGTTACAGCGACAAAGAGGCCGCCGTGTCCCTCAAAGCACTTCCCAAGGACGTGGGCGTGAGCGAAGGAATCAAGCTCGCCCTCAAGGCCTTGGCGAAGTAGTCCTGCCCCCGGGCGCTTGATTTATTGCGCATCGCGCACAGTGCGGCCGTTGGCGGGCTGCACCGGGCGGGCATTGTTGGGGTAGAGCTGGGTAAACAGGCGCATCTGATTGCGGCTCATGCTCATAGGCTGCTTGAGAACCATCCACAGCACACCTTCCGAGCACGGCGGCGTGGTCAGCGAGCCCATGAACTGATAGTAGCGCTGGTCGGAGGGCAGTAACTCATTCATATTGAGCAACTCACGGGGCATGCGCACCCGGTCGCCGGAATCCAGTGGCATATAGGTCCAGACCTTGTCAATCAGCTGGTTGGCACTCCCCACATCCAGTAGCACGGCCACTACGGCGAGTTGGCCCTCATCGCTCTTGTGCACCAGGTGCGCCACCATGGGGAAACGGCGAAAGTTAATGGCTTCTTCCGAGGGCGTATGAAAGTGGAATTGCACCAGCCGGTAGCGTGAGCTGCGCACGGTGATGCTGTTGTCGCCCTGCACGTCGACCTGAATGGTGTGGCCGTTGTTGATGACCGTGCCATTGCTTGGTGTGTAGTTGAACTGCACCGCCTCGGCTGGCCCCTGCAGGGTGTTGGTTTCTTCGATGTTGATGGGCGACTGGCGCTTGCCGGAGCCGCACAGGCTGAATTCGGGTTTGAGCTTGCCCCAGGCCGCCGGACCGTTCTCGCCCTCGTAGGCCCAGTGCGCGTCTCCCTCGTGGCTGTGTGTGTTGGTGAGGGCGCTGCCGGCCGCGGCCACCTGCGCGTTGCCCTGGCCGGCCAGCGCAGCGGCGCGCGCCTGAATGTACTGGCGGCTGCTCTGGCTGGGGGTCTTGGCGCGGCCGGCCGCAGCTGGCTCCGCCTTCCCGCCGGTGACATTGATGGTGAGTTTTTTCTTGGCGGTCACTTCTTTGCCCAGCGCGTCGCGCAGCTGGTCCCCCACCTCCTTGGGGTTGGATGCGCTGGTCGCCGTAATCTCGCCCGGTATGTCGCGCTTGCCGGTTTTGGTGCTGGTTTTGGCAGCCGGCTCGGCATCCTTGCCCCAGACGGGCGTGCCGCAAAGCGCCGCCAGAACCAAAGCGCTCAGCGTCAAGGCACTCAGCGCGCGCAAAGAAGGGCGACGCAGGCAGGGCGCGGAGGGAATAGGCGGATGGGGCATGGAGCGTGCGGCCTTTCAAGCAAGCGCAAATGCAGGCTGCAGATGCGAAGGTCCGGCAGGCCACAGGGCGCGCCAGAAGGGGTTGAGGTGCTTATCGGCAGTTTCCCGAGGTCTCTTTAATAGAGGGGGCTGCGGGGTATAGTGGCGTCCCGTGAGCATTCAGACCGACGATTTCGCTGTTCCCCCGCCGCCTGCGCCGCGCATGGTGTCAGCTGCGCCTGTTTCCAACAGCGAAGAAGCCATTGAGCGCGCCCTGCGCCCCAAGCTGCTGGATGACTATGTGGGCCAGGCCAAGGTGCGCGAGCAACTGGAAATCTTCATCGGCGCTGCCAAAAAGCGCGACGAGGCGCTGGACCATGTGCTGCTCTTCGGCCCGCCGGGGCTGGGCAAAACGACACTGAGCCACATCATCGCCCACGAGCTGGGCGTGAACCTGCGCCAGACCAGTGGCCCCGTGCTGGAAAAACCCAAAGACCTGGCAGCGCTGCTGACCAACCTCGAGAAGAACGACGTTCTCTTCATCGACGAAATTCACCGGCTCTCGGCGGTGGTGGAAGAAATCCTCTACCCCGCGCTAGAGGACTACAAGATCGACATCATGATCGGCGAGGGGCCGGCGGCGCGCTCCATCAAGCTCGATCTGCAGCCCTTCACGCTGGTGGGCGCCACGACCCGCGCCGGCATGCTGACCAACCCGCTGCGCGACCGCTTCGGCATCGTTGCGAGGCTCGAGTTTTATACCAACGAGGAGCTGGCCCGCATTGTTAAGCGCAGCGCCGGCCTCCTGGGCGTGCCTATGGATGAAGACGGCGGCTTTGAGATCGCCCGCCGCTCCCGCGGCACGCCGCGCATTGCCAACCGGCTGCTGCGCCGGGTGCGCGACTTTGCAGAAGTCAAGGGTGACGGCAAGATCACGCTGGATATTGCCAACCGCGCGTTGGCCATGCTGGATGTGGACCCGCAAGGCTTCGATTTGATGGACCGCAAGCTGCTGGAGGCCGTGATTCACCGCTTCGATGGCGGCCCCGTGGGGCTGGACAACATTGCCGCCAGCATCGGCGAGGAGCGCGAAACCATCGAAGACGTCATTGAGCCCTACCTTATCCAGCAGGGCTACCTGCAGCGCACCCCGCGCGGCCGCATCGCCACGCTCGCGGCCTACCGCCATCTTGGGGTGACGGCGCCTGCCGGGCCGGTGGTGGATTTGTTGGGTGATTAGCCCTCAGGGTTAACCCTTGAGTCGCTGCGCGTGTCCTGATTCCCGCGATTTCTGACGTAGCATCGACAGTCTTTACTCAGGAAGGTAAACGCGTGGATTGCATTTTGGAGACCCGAGACCTCACCAAGGAATTCAAGGGCTTTGTGGCCGTTGACAAGGTCAATTTACGTGTCAAACGTGGATCAATCCACGCCCTGATCGGCCCCAACGGTGCCGGTAAGACCACCTGCTTTAACCTGCTGACCAAGTTCCTGACGCCCACCTCGGGCTCCATCGTGTTTGACGGCCAGGACATTACCCTGGAAAAACCGGCGCAGATTGCGCGTCGTGGGGTGATCCGGTCGTTTCAGATCTCCGCAGTGTTTCCCCACCTCAGCGTGCTCGAGAACGTGCGGGTGGCCTTGCAGCGCGAGATGGGCTCGTCATTCCATTTCTGGCGCTCCGAGCGCACCCTCCAGCGTCTTGATGCGCGCGCCTTGGAGTTGCTCGATTCGGTGGATCTGCTGCAGTTTGCCTCTTTGCCGGCCGTCGAGCTGAGCTACGGGCGCAAGCGCGCCTTGGAGATTGCCACCACCTTGGCCATGGACCCGAAACTCATGCTGCTTGATGAGCCGACCCAGGGCATGGGGCTGGAAGACGTCGATCGCATCCGCCAGCTCATCAAAAAAGTAGCCGCCAGCCGCACCGTGCTGATGGTGGAACACAACATGAGCGTGGTGGCCAGCATTGCTGACACCATCACGGTGTTGCAGCGGGGCGCCACTCTGGCAGAGGGCTCTTACGCTGAGGTGTCGAAGAACCCTTCGGTGGTGGAGGCCTACATGGGCAGTGCCAACGTCGAATTGAAGGGAGCCCACTGACATGGCCGCCTTTCTCGAAGTCAAAGACCTGCATGGCTGGTACGGTGAGTCCCACGTGTTGCACGGGGTCAATTTCTCGGTGGAAGAAGGTGAGGTTGTCACCCTTCTGGGCCGCAACGGCGCGGGACGGACCAGCACCCTGCGCGCCATCATGGGCCTGATTGGTAGCCGCAAGGGCTCCGTTTGTGTGCGCGGCACCGAGACGGTTGCGATGGCGACCCACCAAATCGCGCGGCTGGGCATTGGCTACTGCCCGGAAGAGCGGGGTATTTTCTCCAGCCTGTCCACCGAAGAAAACCTGATGCTGCCTCCCACACTGGCAGCCGATGGCATGGGCGTGGACGAGATCTACCGCATGTTTCCCAACCTGAAGGAGCGCGCGAAGAGCCAAGGCACACGCCTCTCCGGAGGTGAGCAGCAAATGCTGGCCGTAGCCCGTATTCTGCGCACGGGGGCCAAGCTGCTCTTGCTGGACGAAATCTCCGAGGGCCTCGCCCCGGTCATCGTGCAAAAACTCTCGGAGATGGTGCTGAACCTGCGCAAAAAGGGCTACACCATTGTCATGGTCGAGCAGAACTTCGTATTTGCCGCTCCCCTGGCCGACCGCTTCCTGGTGATGGAGCACGGCGAGGTGATTCAGCAATTTACGCAGGCCGAGTTGCCCGAGCGGCGTGCCAGCCTGCACGAATACTTGGGCGTTTGACGCGCCCGTCTTTTCGTTTTTCTATTCCCTATTTTCAACAGGAGACTATTATGAAATTGAAAAAAATGACCATTGCCTTCGGCATGGCGGCAGCCGCCATGTTCGGCTCCAGCGCGCAGGCACAGGTGTCGGGCGATGTGGTGCGCATCGGTTTCATTACCGACCTGTCCGGTCTTTATGCCGACATTGACGGCCCTGCCGGTGCCGAAGCGATTCGCATGGCAATTGCTGACCTGGGCGGCTCGGTGGCGGGCAAGAAGATTGAGCTGATCGTGGCCGATCACCAGAACAAGCCTGACGTGGCTGCTGCCAAGGCGCGTGAGTGGTTTGACACCCAGGGCGTCGATATGTTGATCGGCGGCACCAATTCCGGCACCGCATTGGCCATGTCCAAAGTGGCTCTGGAAAAGAAGAAACTGTTTGTCGCCATCGGTGCGGGCACCTCGGCCCTGACCAATGAGCAATGCTCGCCGTACACCGTGCACTATGCCTACGACACCCTGGCGCTTGCCAAGGGCACCGGCGGCGCAGTGGTGAAGGCAGGGGGCAAGAGCTGGTACTTCCTGACCGCGGACTATGCGTTTGGTCAGGCTCTGCAAAACGACACCACCAGCGTGGTGCGGGCTGCGGGCGGTTCGGTGGTGGGCGCAGTGCGTCACCCGCTGTCGGCCAGCGATTTCTCGTCCTTCCTCTTGCAGGCTCAGGGCAGCAAGGCCCAGATTTTGGGTCTGGCCAACGCGGGCGGTGACACCATCAACTCCATCAAGGCCGCCAACGAGTTCGGAATTACCAGCACCATGAAGATGGCCGGATTGCTGGTGTTTATCAACGACATCCACTCCCTCGGCCTGAAAGCTACCCAGGGCATGTACCTCACCGACAGCTGGTACTGGAACAAAGACGCGGAAACCCGCGCATGGAGCCGCAAGTTCTTCGAGAAGATCAAGCGCATGCCTTCTTCCATTCAAGCTGCCAACTACTCCGCAGCCAGCCAGTTCATTCAGGCTGTGAAAGCCACCGGCAGCGATGACTCCGACAAGGTGTTGGCCCAGATGAAGAAAACCAAGATCAACGACGTGTTTGCCAAGGGTGGCTACATCCGTGACGACGGTCGCATGGTGCACGACATGTACCTGATGCAAGTGAAGTCACCTGACAAGTCGGTCGAGCCTTGGGATTACTACAACGTGGTGGAAACCATCAAGGGCGAGGCCGCATTTGCGACCAAAGCCGAATCCAAGTGCGCGGCCTGGACCAAGTAACTTGTAATTTGACAGCGCGCACATGGACATTTTCGGTATCCCCATACAGGCCTTTCTCGGTCAGCTCCTTCTGGGGCTGGTGAATGGCTCTTTTTACGCCATGCTCAGCCTGGGGCTGGCGGTGATCTTCGGCCTGTTAGGGATTGTGAATTTCGCCCATGGCGCGCTGTACATGATGGGAGCTTATGTGGCCTTTGTGGCCCTGGACAGCTTCGGCATCAATTACTGGGCGGTGCTGTTGATTGCTCCCCTGGTGGTTGGAGCGGTTGGTGTGGTGATTGAGCGTACCCTGCTCAAGCACCTCTACAAGATCGATCCGATTTACGGCTTGCTGTTGACCTTCGGTTTGGCGCTGATTGCCGAAGGTGTGTTGCGCGAGCAGTTCGGTGTGTCCGGGCAGTCGTACCCGGTGCCCGAGATGCTGCAGGGCGCCACCAATTTGGGCTTCATGATTCTGCCCAACTACCGCGCCTGGGTCGTGGTGTTCTCCTTGACCGTTTGTCTGGGTACCTGGTATCTGATTGAGCGCACGCGTTTGGGTGCTTATCTGCGAGCCGGCACCGAGAACCCTGCTTTGGTGCAGGCTTTTGGCATCAATGTGCCGCTCATGGTCATGCTCACCTACGGTGCGGGTTGCGGGCTGGCGGCCCTGGCTGGGGTGCTGGCTGCGCCGGTGATTCAGATCACCCCGCTCATGGGCAGTAACCTGATCATCGTGGTGTTTGCCGTGGTGGTGATTGGCGGCATGGGGTCTATTTTGGGCTCCATCCTGACCGGTGTTGCCCTCGGTCTGGTGGAAGGCCTCACCAAAGTGTTTTATCCCGAAGCGTCGAGCATCGTGGTCTTCGTCATCATGGCCATCATGCTGATGATCCGCCCCGCCGGGCTGTTCGGGAGGGAGTCGTGATGTCTGTTTCGAATTCTGAGCTGTCGCCGGCAGTGCGCACTGAGAAATGGGCGCGCATCGCCCTGTGGGTCGGGCTGGCCCTGCTGGTGCTGGCACCGTTTCTGGGCCTCTATCCCATCTTCATGATGAAGGCCCTGTGCTATGCGATCTTTGCATGCGCGTTTAACCTGTTGCTCGGCTACACGGGCCTGCTGTCCTTCGGTCACGCAGCCTACCTGGGCCTTGCGGCCTACACCACCGGATGGTTGGTGCGGTCTGCGGGCTGGTCGTCCGAGCTGGGGGTTTTGGCGGGCACTTTGATGGCGGCTCTGTGCGGCTTGGTGATTGGCCTGATTGCCATTCGCCGCCAGGGTATCTACTTCGCCATGGTTACGCTGGCCATGGCCCAGATGGTGTATTTCGTGTTTTTGCAGGCCCCCTTCACCGGGGGAGAAGACGGCTTGCAAGGAGTGCCGCGCGGCATGCTGCTCGGCTTTCTGCCGCTGGACAATGACATGACGTTGTATTTCCTGGTGCTGGCCATTTTTGTGGCGGTTTTCCTCGGCATCATCCGCATCGTGCACTCCCCCTACGGGCAGGTGCTGAAAGCCATTCGTGAAAACGAGCCACGCGCCATTTCCCTGGGATATGACGTGGACCGCTACAAGCTGCTGGCCTTCGTGCTGTCTACCGCGATTGCCGGGCTCGCAGGCTCCCTCAAGACCATGGTGCTGGGGTTTGTGACATTGAACGACGCGCATTGGTCGCTCTCCGGCGAGGTGGTGCTGATGACCTTGCTCGGCGGCATGGGCACTTTCGCCGGACCTGTTATCGGCGCATTCACCATCATCGGGCTACAAAACTTCCTCGCCGATCAGGTGGGCGCGTGGATCAACGTGATCATCGGCGTCACTTTTGTGATTTGTGTTGTCGCCTTCCGCCGCGGGTTTGTGGGCGAGCTCAAAGCCTGGTTGCTGCGCAAATCCAAAACTTGAAGTGCTGCGTTGTTCACCTGGCGCTGCGTTCGGGCAGCGCGTGGTGGACGATGAGCAGCTGGGCAGTGAAGTAAGTCACCAGAATCCACCAGTTTGCCAGCGGCAGCGGTGTCAGGAACTGGTTCACCGCTATCAGGGTGTCGCTGGCCATAAAAATGCATGCGCCAACCGCCACCCAGCGCCCACCCGTCTGGGCCAAAGCCTGTGCGCGGCCCACCGCTTGGGCCACCATCAGGCAAATCACCACGATATACGCCGCTACGGCGACTTGAAGCCCCGCATCGGGCAAGTGACTCCAGAGCAGGGCGTATACCGCCACACCTAAGGCCAGCACCAGCCGGAGCGCGCGGCGGTTGGCGAACCAGGGCGAATCCTGGCGGAACAGGGCGATGTAGAAAACATGCGCCACCAAAAACGCAGCCAGGCCGGGGATGAAGTAGTCACCGGGAAGCATCAGGAAGACATCCCCCACCAGCGAAAACGCCAGCGCCGCCAGCAACAAAGCCGTGTTTTTGATGTGTTTTTGGCCGTTTGCGCCCATGGGATATGCGCGTGTAGCTATGAAAAGCATAGCGGCAACTATGACCAGAGGCTTGGCCAGCAGATGGCCGGGCAGCAGATCTACCGCGCTCAGGCTGGCCCAGGCGGCGGCTTCTACCGCCAGCACCTCCAGCGCGTGCAGGCCCTGCTGCATGAAGCGGCCCAGGGCCCAGACCGCGGCAA
>NZ_CAMCVG010000016.1 GCF_945881795.1 Rhodoferax sp. OV413 | reverse complement strand
AGAGACCTGCCCAGGTGGTGAAATTGGTAGACTCAGGGGACTCAAAATCCCCCGCCGCAAGGCGTGCCGGTTCGAGTCCGGCCCTGGGCACCACACATGTAAAGGCCCCGCTGCTATAGAAATTGCAGCGGGGCCTTTTTCTTTTGCGTACTGAATTGCCGATGTGATTCACGCCCAATTCCCCGACAAGGGCAAGCGCAGCGCTGATGCGCTACAAACGCCCACCAGCATGTTCTGGGCTACCAAGGCTAATGCTCATGAACCAGACACCCACCCAGCAGCAGGCAACAGGCTGCGAGGCGCTCACCGTAATGTTCGATGGGGCCTGCCCTTTGTGCAGGAGAGAAATCGCCATGTACCAATCGCTTGCTCCGCTGCAAGCGGTGTCGTGGCGGGATGTCAGCAAAGACCACGCAGACCTGAGCCCGCAGGACCAAGCCCGGTATATGGCGCGGTTCCATGTTCAGCTGCAGGACGGGCGTATGGTCAGTGGAGCCGCCGCTTTTGTGGCGCTTTGGCTGGTGATGCCGGGATGGCGGTGGTTGGGCCGGATTGCCAGGCTTCCAGGCGTCACTCCGGCTTTAGAACTGGCGTATCGGGGGTTTTTGAAGCTCAGGCCCGGCTTGCAGCAGTTGGCTCGGCGTGCGGAGCTGAACAAGCGCCCCTAGCAGGTCGCACCGGCAATCAGTTCTGGAGCTTGCTCTTGCCGGTGAATGCTTCACACGGATCGCCCCGCTCAAAGGGCTCAACCCGAACGACACGGTCGTATTCCCCTGCGCCTTGCTCACTGACTGTGTCGCTTTTGTCTTCGCTGTAGGCAATTACTTCGGTGCGCGTGCGCTCGGCGCCATTGAGCCAGTGGTACACGCCGATGTCCTTACGAACATGGCCGTTTCCGGCCAACAAAATCAAACCATGGGAGGCGTTCTCGCGGATTGTTTTGGCCATCCACACATCACGCGCTACTTGCGCATTCACCATGCCCTGCACCACTGATGCCGGCAACATATTGCAGTGACCAACTTCAATCGCAGTCTTCTGTTTTTGGAAAAGACCGGCATCCGGCGGCAGGTCCAGGTTGAATTCGCGCAAGGTTTCATGATTTAAGGCCGCGCCCAGGCCGTTGCGGACGACCTTCATCGCGTCGTTGGTTGAGAGGTTGGCTGCGACGATGGTGAGCCGGCGCTTAAGCGCAGCCTCTATCACCGGCTTGTAGTACGCCCATTCCCAGCCCTTGCCGCCGGCCTTCTGAATCACGCAATCCGCGTCTTGACAGGAAGTCATTGCCTGTTGGAGTAAGGCCTGGTTTTCCCGGTCGAACTGCTCCATGGCAATCACCGGCTTAAAGCTCTGTGAGAGCAGCTTTTCGATAAATTCCAGGCGCTGCGAATGCGCCTTCGGGTTGTCGTGTACCTCACCCAGCAGGTAAATCGTGTTGTTCGCGAGGGCTGCCGCACTGCCAAAAGCAAAAAGTGCCACCAGAGGCACCAGAGTCAACAGGCCCCGGACCTTGCCAGAGGGCTGTGCTGCTTTGAGGTGCATCGTCATGGTGAATCCAATCGTTAGGGGCTTCGGTGCTTATGCCCAATGTAGCAGTGCGCCGGGCGGAAGAAGCCCCCGCTAGTTGTGTTCAACCCCGCAGTCCGTCAGCCACATCAGGAAAGCGCAGCCGCACACCCAGCTCCGCCTTCATTCGGCAGTTATCGATGCGGCGCGATTCGCTCATAAAGCTCAGCAACATGACCGGCAACACGCTGCCCGCGCTGTCCCGAGCAATGCGCGGCGGCTTGGGCAGGCCGTAGATGCCGGCGGCCAGGTCAAAGTAGTCGCCCATTTTGAGTTGGGTGTCGTCGCTGATGTTGAACACGCGCTGCGCGGGCGCTTTCCAAAGCGCGCGCCAGCAGGCACGGGCCAGGTCGTCGGCGTGGATATGGTTGGTGTACACATCGTCTTCTTGCCGCAGCACTGGCGTGCCTTTTTGCAGGCGGGCCTCGGGGGTGCCGCCTTCGCGGTCGGGCGCATAGATGCCGGGAATGCGCAAGACTGACACCGGCGTACCGGTGGCCTTGCCCCAAATGCGCATCACCGCCTCGGCGTACACGCGCCGCTGGGCGCGCGGGGTCTGGGGCATCACGGGTCTGCGTTCATCAACCCAATCGCCACCGCAGTCGCCATACACCCCGGTGGTGGAACCGTACACCGCCGATTGCAGGCCGCTGCGCCGACGCAAAGCGCGGGCTAGCGAGGACGCGCGCGGGTCGGTCCGGCCATCGGTGGGAGGGGGTGCTAAGTACAAGAGCCTGTGCCCCAGGCCGGCCAGTCGCCGCAAACCGGCCGACTGGTCGAGGTTACCAACGAGCGGCGTAATGCCGGCAGCGCGCAGCGGCCCGAGCCGCTCGGGGCTGGAGGTGAGCGCCAGCCAGCGCACGCCGGCGGTGGCTTGACGCACCACCCGCAGGGCCACATCACCACAACCGATGACAAGAATGCGCTGACGGCGAAAGCGCGAAGGCAAGGCGCCAAGGGGGGATTGGTTTGAAGGCAAAATCGACACTCTCTACACACCAGCCACCTAGGATACCGAAGATGAGCGAACCCGTTGGCGCAAGCCGCACTTTTTCTGTCATCGTGCAGCCCAGCGGGCGCAGCTTTAGCGCTCAGAGCGACGAGACCCTGCTGGCCGCCGGCATTCGCCAGGGCGTGGGCCTGCCCTACGGCTGCAAGGACGGAGCCTGCGGCTCCTGCAAATGCAAGATGGTCTCGGGCAGCGTCGTCCACGGCACCCACCAGAGCAAGGCGCTCAGCGCGGACGAGGAAGCCCAGGGCCTGGTGCTGACCTGCTGTGCTACGGCGACCGCGGATGTAGTGCTGGAGTCCCGCCAGGTCGCGGCCGAAGGTGCGCTGCCTATTAAGAAGGTGCCGACCCGGGTGACCACGATGCACAAGGCCTCGGAGGACGTGATGGTGCTGAACTTGCAGCTGCCCGCCAACGACAGCTTTCAGTACCGCGCCGGCCAGTACATCGATTTCCTGCTGCGCGATGGCGCACGCCGAAGCTACTCCATGGCCAATGCGCCGCAGGGCAGCAGCCTGGAACTGCACATCCGCCACATGCCCGGTGGCAAGTTCACCGACCACGTGTTCGGCGCGATGAAAGAAAAAGAAATCCTCCGCATGGAGGGGCCGCAGGGCTCGTTTTACCTGCGGGAAGACAGCAAAAAGCCCATCGTTCTGCTGGCCTCCGGCACCGGCTTTGCACCCATCAAGGCGATCTTGGAACACATGCTGGCGCAGGGCATAGAACGCCCCGCAACCCTTTACTGGGGTGGGCGCCGGCCGGCGGATTTGTACATGGACGCTTGGGTGCGCGAACTCCAGACCCGCATGCCCCATCTGAGCTATGTGCCGGTGGTGTCTGACGCGCTGCCCGAAGACGCTTGGACGGGGCGCACCGGATTTGTTCACCGCGCGGTGCTGGCCGACTGGCCCGACCTGAGCGGATACCAGGTCTATGCCTGCGGGGCGCCGGTGGTGGTGGATTCGGCCAAGCGGGACTTTGCAGCCATGGCCGGCCTGCCGGCGGATGAATTTTTTGCCGACGCCTTTACCTCAGAGGCCGACAAAGCCGCGACTGCTTAAGGCTAAGCCGCCGCCTGAACCTATGCGGCAGCGGGGCCTTATTCGCCCAGATAAGCGGCCCGCACCTTGGGGTCGCTCAGCATGTCGGTGGCATTGCCCGTCATGGTGATGAGACCGGATTCCATCACATAGCCACGGTTGGCAATCGCCAGGGCACGGCTGGCGTTCTGCTCCACCAGCAGCACAGTGACGCCTTGGGCAAAAACGTCCCTCACCACCTCAAAAATCTTGTCCACCATGATGGGGGACAGGCCCATGGACGGCTCATCGAGCAGCAAAACGCGGGGCCGGCTCATCAAGGCGCGGCCCATGGCCAGCATTTGCTGTTCGCCGCCGGACATGGTGCCGGCGAGTTGGTCTTTTCGTTCACGCAGGCGGGGGAAGATGCTGAACATCTTTTCGATGTCGGCCGCGATGCCGTCCTTGTCGCTGCGGATGTAGGCACCCATCAGCAGGTTCTCGGTGATCGTCATGCGGGTGAAGACGCCGCGGCCCTCGGGCACCATGGCCAGGCCTTGCTGGACCAGGTCCCAGGGGCCTTGGCCCTGAATGCTTTTACCGAGGTATTCAATGTCGCCGGCATGAATCGGCAGGCTGCCGGTGATGGCCTTCATGGTGGTGGTCTTGCCGGCGCCGTTGGAGCCGATCAGGGAGACCAGCTCCCCCTCGCGCACCTCGAAGTCCACGCCCTTGACGGCCTGAATGCCGCCGTAGGCCACCTGCAGGCCTTTAATTTTGAGCAGAGTCTGGGTAGTCATTCGTACATCCTTAGTGGCCGCTCGTGCCCAGATAGGCCTCAATCACTTTGTCGTTCTTTTGCACTTCGGCGGGCGTGCCCTCGGCGATTTGCTTGCCGTAGTCGAGCACGGTCACCCGGTCGCACAGGCCCATGACCAGCTTCACATCGTGCTCAATCAGCAGGATGGTGCGGTTGTCCTTGCGGATTCGGTCGATGAGCTCGCGCAGCATGACCTTCTCGGTGGCGTTCATGCCGGCGGCCGGTTCGTCGAGCGCGATGAGCTGGGGGTCGGTGGCCAGCGCGCGGGCAATCTCAAGGCGGCGCTGGTCGCCGTAACTGAGCGTGCGGGCCTTGTAGTCGGCAAATTTGCCGATGCCCACATAGTCCAGCAGCTCCTGCGCGCGCTGGGCGATGGCGGCCTCTTCGGCCTTGAAAGACGCGGTGCGGAACACGGCACCTAACAAGCCCGAATGGGTGCGGATGTGGCGGCCCACCATCACGTTTTCCAGCGCGGTCATCTCGGCAAACAGGCGGATGTTCTGAAAGGTGCGGGCAATGCCGGCCTTGGCCACGGTATGTACCGCGGTGGGCTGATAAGGCTTGCCGGCCAGCTCGAAGCTGCCGCTGTCAGGCGTGTAAAGGCCGGTGAGCACGTTGAAGAAGGTGGTCTTACCGGCACCGTTGGGGCCGATGAGGCCGTAGATCTGGCCGCGCTCGATCTTGATGCCCACTCCGCTCAGGGCCTGCAGGCCGCCGAATCGCTTGGAGACGCCGGAGACGTTCAATACGGTTTCTGTCATCAGTGTCTCCCGGCTCAGCTCTTGGCGTTTTGAAGCGACTTGCCGTGCTCGGGCGAAGGCCACAAGCCGCGCGGGCGCAACAGCATCACGCTGATCATGGCCAGCGCAATCAGCAGCTGGCGCAGGATGGAGGCGTCGAGCCGGCCATCGGTCAGGGTTTGCAAGGGGCCGGCCACGTAGCGCAGCACCTCGGGCAAGGCCGCCAGCAGCACCGCCCCGAGAATGACGCCGGGCAAGTGCCCCACGCCGCCAAGCACCACCATGGCCACAATCATCACCGACTCCATCAGGCTGAAGGACTCGGGCGAAATAAAGCCCTGGAACGAGGCAAACATCGCGCCCGACACGCCGCCGAAGGTGGCACCCATGCCGAAGGCCAGCAGCTTCATGTTGCGGGTGTTGATGCCCATGGCCTTGGCGGCGATTTCGTCTTCGCGGATGGCCATCCAGGCCCGGCCGACGCGGGACACCTCGAGCCGGTGGCAAATGATCACGCTCACCACCACCAGCGCTAGGAACAGGTAGTAATACAAGGTGACCGAGGCCACTTCCACCCCGCCGACGAAGAGCCGCTTACCCAGATCGATGCCAAAAAAGTGCAGCGAATCAATCTGGTTGATGCCTTTGGGGCCGTTGGTGATGTTGTAAGGGTGATCCAGGTTGTTCATGAACACGCGGATGATTTCGCCGAAACCTAAAGTCACGATGGCGAGGTAGTCGCCCCGCAAACGCAAGGTGGGCGCGCCCAGCAACACGCCAAACACACCTGCCAGCGCCGCCGCAAGCGGAATGACCAACCACAGCGGGGTGTGCATGCCGTTGGGGAACATGGCGGCGATAAAGGCAAAGGTTTCCACCAGATGGGGCGAGGACATCAGCCCGTACATATAGGCACCGATAGCGAAAAACGCCACATAGCCCAGGTCGAGCAGGCCGGCATAGCCCACCACGATGTTCAGCCCGAGAGACAACAGCACAAACAGCAGCGCCATGTCGGCAATACGCACCCAGGCGTTGCCAAAGCCCTGCAACACGAAGGGGAGGATGAGCAAGCCGGCAGCGGCCAGCATCATCACCAGAAAGCGCTTTTGGGGGTTCATCTGAGAGTTCATGACAGGTTTCTCCTCACGCGCGGTCGGCCACACGCTCGCCCAGCAGGCCCGAGGGGCGCAGGGTCAGCACGATGATGAGCACGATGAAGGCAAAGATGTCGGAGTAGTTGCTACCCAGCACGCCGCCGGTCAGGGCGCCGATGTAGCCGGCCCCGATGGCCTCGATCAGGCCCAGCAACAGAGCGCCCACCACCGCACCGGCCAAATTTCCAATGCCACCGAACACCGCCGCTGTAAAGGCCTTGAGGCCCGGCAGGAAGCCCATGGCATGGTGCGCCGTGCCGTAGTTGGAGGCGTACATCACGCCGGCAATGGCGGCCAGCACCGCGCCGATGATGAAGGTCGCCGAAATCACCACATCGGGCTTCACGCCCATGAGGGCGGCCACACGCGGGTTCTCGGCGGTGGCGCGCATGGCGCGGCCCAGCCGGGTGTAATTCACCAACCACATCAGCAAAGCCAGCGACACCGCAGTGACCCCCAGAATCATCAGCTGCGTGGGCGTAATCACCGCGCCGCCCAGCTCGATCGGGTTGCCCGGCAGCAGCGAGGGGTAGGACTTGTAGTTGGGCTTCCAGATGATCATGGCCAGCGTCTGCAGCAGGATGGACATGCCGATGGCCGTGATCAGCGGGGCCAGCTTGGGGCTGTTACGCAGCGGGCGGTAAGCCACTTTTTCAATCACAAAGTTGAGCGCGGCCGCAACCACACAGGCAATGACCAAAGCGATCAAGAGAATCACAAAGCCCGGGGTGCCGGGCATGGAGTCTTTCATCAAGCCGATGATGGACCAGCTGGTCAGCGCCCCCACCATCACCACCTCGCCGTGGGCAAAGTTGATCAGGTTGATGATGCCGTACACCATGGTGTAGCCCAGTGCGATGAGCGCATACATGCTGCCCAACACCAGACCGTTGATGATCTGCTGTATCAATATGTCCATAAAAACTCCGTTGTTCTTGTGTGAGAACGACCATGGCCGTTAACACTGTGGTGTCAGACCATTCAAAGCAATAAGCCTGCCACACCAGGTTCACCGGCGTCGCAGGCCTTGAGCAAGTGGGCGATTCTAGCCATGTCCGGGGGTGCCGGGCATCAGTCTTTACGCTGATTGCGTTCCTGCAAATTACGGAGTTTTTCGGCGATGCGGATTTCCAGCCCGCGCTCGACCGGCCGGTAAAAGGCGGTGCGCGGCATGCCCTCGGGCAGGTAGTGCTCGCCGGCGGCGAATGCGTCGTCCTCGTCGTGGGCGTAGCGGTAGCCCTTGCCGTAGTCGAGCGCCTTCATCAGCGCGGTGGGCGCGTTGCGCAAATGCATGGGTACCGGGCGGGTGCCGTCTTTCTTGACGAATGCCTTGACCTCGTTGAACGCCTTGTAGACCGCGTTGCTCTTGGGGGCCACAGCGAGATAGACCACGCACTCGGCCAGCGCCAGCTCGCCCTCTGGGCTGCCCAGCCGTTCATAAACTTCTGACGCATCCAGCGCCAAGCGCAGCGCGCGGGGGTCAGCCAGGCCAATGTCTTCGGCCGCCATGCGGATGAAGCGGCGGGCCATGTAGCGCGGGTCGGCGCCGCCGTCGAGCATGCGGGCGAACCAGTAGAGGGCAGCGTCGGGGTCGGAGCCGCGCACGCTTTTGTGCAGGGCGGAGATGGTGTCGTAGAACTGCTCGCCGCCCTTGTCGTAGCGCCGCATGCGCTCGCCCAGCACCTTGAGCAGCCAGGCGTCCGAGACCTCGGCCACCTGCTCCTGCCGAGCGGCCACGGCCAGCGTCTCCAGCGTGTTGAGCAGGCGGCGGGCGTCGCCATCGGCGTATTCAATCAAGCGGTTAATTGCTACAGTTTCGATAGCTGGCAGCGCAGACTGCGCCTGCGCGCGGGCCACAATGTGCCCCAAACTCTCGGCATCCAGCGGCTGCAGCACATAGACCGCAGCGCGCGAGAGCAGCGCCGAGTTGACTTCGAAGGACGGGTTCTCGGTGGTAGCGCCAATGAAGGTGAACAGCCCACTCTCCACATGCGGCAAAAAAGCATCCTGCTGGCTTTTATTAAACCGGTGCACCTCGTCCACAAACACCATGGTTCGGCGCTGCTCCAGGCTGTCGCGCGCCTGCAGCGCCAGCTCTACCGCCTCGCGGATTTCCTTAATGCCGCCCAGCACCGCGCTGATGGTGATGAACTGCGCATCGAACGCGTGCGCCATCAGGCGCGCAATCGTGGTCTTTCCCACGCCGGGCGGGCCCCACAGGATGCAGCTATGCGGCTGGCCGGACTCAAACGCCAGGCGCAGCGCCATGCCTTCGCCCAGCAGGTGTTGCTGGCCAATGACTTCGCCCAGTGTCGTGGGGCGCAGCAGCTCGGCCAGCGGCTGGTGTTTGGGGTGTGACACGGGAGGTCGCGGGGACGGTGGCACGGAGGCTGGGGCCAAGGCTGAAGGGCGCCCTACTGCTGCACCAGATCGGCACCGGCCGGCGGCTTGAACTGGAAGACCGACGCATCCAGCGGCGCCTGGGTCTGCAGGTTGCTGAAGCTGAGCACCGAGCGCTGGCCGAAGCTGTCCACCATCTCCAGCGCTGCCAACTCGCCCTGCCTGAAACCCACCCGCACCTGCTGCAACTGGCTGTCTTTGGCCTTGGGGGTGCCTTGCACCCATTGCAAGCCGTCTTTGTCCGGCGCATCGGCCAGCTGAAAGTCCGCCTGCAGGGCCTTGATGTCCACGGCGGCGGCAATCAGCGCCGCGGGGGTGGCGCCCAGCGCCTGCGCTTGCTTGCGGGCAGTAACCTGGTTGAGGTCCACGTCGTAGAGCCACAGGGTCTGGCCGTCGGCGACGATGGTTTGCTCAAAAGGCTTTTTGTAGCTGAACTTGAAGCGCCCGGGCCGCAAAAACTCGAAGGTGCCGGTGGATACACGGGTGCGCGCCATCTGCCCCGCCTTGGGCGGCGCAGTCACGGTCTGGGTGAATTCGGCCCGGCCTGATTTGACGTTCTTGACGAAGTTTTCAAGGTCATTCATGCCGCCAGCGCACGCCGATATTGCGCTAGCAGCTATCAAAAACGCAGCAAATTGCTTCATGGTTGTCCTATTCATTGCGGGCCGGAACCAGAATATCGCGCTGCCCGCTGCCGCTCATGGCGCTCACCAGACCGGCCTTCTCCATGTCTTCCACCAGCCGCGCGGCGCGGTTGTAGCCGATCTTGAGGTGGCGCTGCACCAGCGAGATGCTGGCCTTGCGGTTCTTGAGCACCACTTCCACCGCCTGGTCGTACATCGGATCTTTTTCGCCGCCGCCGTCTTCGCCGCCGGCGCCGTCTTCTCCGTCTACCGTGCCGCCTTCGAGCACGCCGTCGATGTAATCCGGCGCGCCTTGGGCCTTGAGGTAGCTCACCACGCGGTGCACCTCATCGTCACTCACAAACGCGCCATGCACCCGCACCGGGAATCCGGTTCCGCTGGCCATGTAGAGCATGTCGCCCATGCCCAGTAGCGCTTCTGCGCCCATCTGGTCGAGGATGGTGCGGCTGTCGATCTTGGATCCGACCGAGAAGGCAATGCGGGTCGGGATGTTGGCCTTGATCAGGCCGGTAATCACGTCCACGCTGGGCCGCTGGGTTGCCAAAATCAGGTGAATACCGGCAGCCCGCGCCTTTTGCGCCAGGCGGGCAATCAGCTCCTCGATCTTCTTGCCCACCACCATCATCAAGTCGGCCAGCTCGTCAATGACCACCACGATATGCGGCAGGCGTTGCAGCGGCTCGGGGCTCTCGGGCGTGAGGCTGAAGGGGTTGTAGATAAATTCACCGCGGGCCTTGGCGTCGTCGATCTTGGTGTTGAAGCCGGCCAGATTGCGCACCCCCATTTTGCTCATCAGCTTGTAGCGCTTCTCCATTTCGGCCACGCACCAGTTCAGGCCATGGGCGGCCTGCTTCATGTCAGTGACCACCGGCGCGAGCAAATGCGGAATGCCCTCGTAAACCGACATTTCCAGCATCTTGGGGTCGATCATCAGCAGACGCACGTCGCGGGCCTCGGCCTTGTAGAGCAGGCTCAAAATCATGGCGTTGATACCGACCGACTTGCCCGAGCCGGTGGTGCCGGCCACCAGCACGTGCGGCATCTTGGCCAGGTCGGCAACGATGGGGTTGCCCACGATGTCCTTGCCCAGGCCCATGGTCAGCATGGACTTGGCCTCGTTGTACACCTGCGAGCCCAAAATCTCGGAGAGGCGGATGCTCTGGCGCTTCGCGTTGGGCAACTCGAGCGCCATGTAGTTCTTGCCCGGAATCGTCTCCACCACGCGTATGGACACCAGGCTCAGGCTGCGCGCGAGGTCCTTGGCCAAGCCCACAATCTGCGAGCCCTTGACGCCGGTGGCGGGCTCAATTTCGTAGCGGGTAATCACCGGCCCGGGCTGGGCCAGCACCACCCTCACCTCCACTCCGAAGTCCTTGAGCTTTTTCTCGATCATGCGGCTGGTCATCTCCAGCGTCTCCTGACCCACTGTTTCCTGGCGCAGCTGCGGCTCGTCGAGCAGGGCCACCTGCGGCAGCTTGCTGTCGGGCAGGTCGCTGAACAGCGGCTTCTGGCGCTCTTTGGCAACCCGCGCACTCGGTGGCAACTCCACCAGCACCGGCTCAATCACCACAGGCGCCGGGTGGGGGTGGATGATGGCTTCCTCCTGCTCCTCGAGGAAGACCTCTTCCCGCTCGCGCATGGCCTTCTGGCCGAGCTCACGGTCCTGGGCCTCTTCTTTCTTCTCGCGGCGCGACTCCACCAGCGAATACAAAAATGCGCCCAGTCGCTCTGCCACGCGGGGCCAGGAGAATTGAAACACCCACGAAACGCCAATCAGGCCCACCACAATCGCCACCAGCCCCGAGCCGGCAAAGCCCATCCAGCGCACGCTCCAGGGCCCCAGCAACTGGCCCAAAGCGCCGCCACTGGCGCCGGGCAACATCAATTCCAGGCGGTAGAGGCGCGCCCATTCCAACGAGGTGCTGGCACACAGCAGCAGCACGAGACCGGCCCAGAACATCCAGCGCCGGTGGGGCGGGCTCCAGGCCTCGGCCTGCGCAGAGTCCTCCTCACCCCGCAAGCGCTCCGCCAGCAAAGACAGCCATACCCGAACCCCCGCGGCCACACACCACCACACCGAAAAGCCAAAAACAAAATAACCCAGGTCCGAGCACAAAGCGCCCAAACGCCCCACCAGATTGCGGGTGGGCGCGCCCGAGCCGGAGGTGGACCATGCGGCGTCCTGCGACGAATACGTGATGAGCGCGAGCAACCACAGCGCGAGCAACACAAAGCCTGCCACCAGCGCCATTTCATTGGTGAAGCGGCTCCAGCCCGGTGCGGGTTCGGGCGGCTTTTTGCGGGTGGGGGAATGGAGTGCGTGGATGGAATAAGTCATGTCAAGGCAGGCGCCAAACCGGGATAGTCCATATTGCCATCAAACGGGACTCCTGCCCGCTCATGGGCTGCTCCATACAATCAGCGAGCCACCCGGCCGGACTGTACACGGCTCGGGACACGATTTTCTCGAAGAAGGTTACACCATGTCCACCACCAAACACGCCAAAGTCTTGATCCTCGGCTCCGGCCCCGCCGGCTACACCGCTGCCGTCTACGCTGCACGCGCCAACCTCAACCCGGTGCTGGTCACCGGCATCGCCCAAGGCGGCCAGCTCATGACCACCACCGAGGTCGACAACTGGCCCGCCGACGTGCATGGCGTGCAAGGCCCCGAGCTGATGCAGCGCTTTCAGGAGCACGCCGAGCGTTTCAAGACCGAAATCATCTTTGACCACATCAACAAAGTCGACCTGAGCCAGAGGCCGTTTACCCTGCACGGCGACTCCGGCGCATACACCTGCGATTCGCTCATCATTGCCACCGGCGCATCCGCCAAGTACCTTGGGCTGCCCTCGGAATCCGCCTTCATGGGTCGCGGCGTATCCGGCTGCGCCACCTGCGATGGCTTTTTCTACCGCAACGAGTTGTGCTGCGTGGTGGGCGGCGGAAACACCGCGGTCGAAGAGGCGCTCTACCTCTCCAACATCGCCAGCAAGGTGTATCTGGTGCACCGCCGCGACAAGTTCAAAGCCGAGCCGATTCTGGTGGACAAGCTGATGGAAAAAGTCGCCGCCGGCAAGATTGAACTCAAGACTTTCAAGACGCTGGAAGAAGTTCTGGGCGATGCCTCGGGCGTGACCGGCATCCGCCTCAAGAGCGTGCACGACGGCGCTACCGAGGACATCACCCTCAAGGGCTGCTTCATTGCCATCGGCCACGCGCCCAACACCGACATCTTCCAAGGCCAGCTGACTCTGGAGAACGGCTATATCGTCACCCAGAGCGGGCTCAAGGGCTTTGCCACCCAGACCAGCGTACCTGGCGTTTTTGCGGCCGGCGATGTGCAAGACCACGTGTACCGCCAAGCCATCACCAGCGCGGGCACCGGCTGCATGGCCGCGCTCGACGCTCAGCGCTTCCTCGAGCAGGAATAAACCTGGCCGGTCGCGGAGTCGCTATAATTTTAGGCTTTGCTGAATTCGCCCCGTGAGGGGCCGCCCTTCACACAAGGGGTTCGGCAAGTTCCGCGGGGGCAACCTGCGGGGGGTTACCGCCACCCTTTTTCATGGCGAGGTGAGGCCGGGGCACTTTTGCAGCGGCCGTTTTGATCGGAGTGTCCACATGGCACGCGTATGTGAAGTCACGGGCAAAGGCCCCATGGTCGGGAACAATGTTTCCCACGCCAACAACAAAACCAAGCGCCGGTTCCTGCCGAACCTGCAATACCGCCGTTTCTGGGTCGAGTCTGAAAACCGCTGGATTCGCCTGCGTATTTCAAACGCCGGCCTGCGTTTGATCGACAAAAACGGTATCGATTCTGTGCTCGCCGATCTGCGCGCACGCGGTCAAGCTTAAGGAGTAAAGCACCATGGCAACCAAAGGCGGACGCGAAAAAATCAAGCTGGAATCCACAGCCGGCACCGGTCACTTCTACACGACCGACAAAAACAAGAAGACGACTCCCGAGAAAATGCTGATCAAGAAATTTGATCCCGTTGCTCGCAAGCACGTCGACTACAAGGAAATCAAGCTGAAGTAATTCACGCTTGGCCCCTCCGAAGAGCCCGCCTTGTGCGGGCTTTTTTGTGCCCGTCGATTCCCCTGCGGCCGACCCAGAGGCAGCGAGGCCGGCGGTTTTGCTCCGTGTCCCCCGCCCTTCGGGCTCCTCCTTTACCTGCGCAAAACCGCCAGCCTCACTACCTCTTCTTCCGCGAGATATCTACTTTCACATTCAAAAATGCACCGGCAACAAGAGTCCCGGTAACAAAAAAGCCCGCACAAGGCGGGCTTTGCATCTGCGGCAACAACCGCTTATACGCGTGCTGCGCGAAGCTTCATGGAGAAATCGCTCAGAGCAGCAATGCCGCTTTCTTCTGCGCGGTGGCACCAGGCTTGCAGGTCTTTGGTCAGCTGCTCTCGCGAGACGCTGGTGTTGAGCCACAGCTGGCGCAACTCTTCGCGCATAGTGACCATTTTGTCCAGCACTGGAGAGGCCGCACGGGCCTGTGCCAGTTGGGTGGCGGCGGTGGCCGGCACTTTCTCAACATCGCGGTGCATCCAACGCTTGGCGGCCTGAATCACGGCGGCGTCTGCGCTGCGCGCTTTCATGGCAGCCAGCTCATGGCGGGCGGCTTCGCGCACGCCCTTGGCGTAGGTGGCCATGATTTCGTAGCGATTGGCGATCAGGGCTTCGAGGGTCTTCTCGTCGGCAACAGGGCGCACGTCGCCGTAAGCGGCCTTGGGCGGCGTCTTTTTGACTTTGGCCAGGCCAACCGCCTGCATCATGGAGATGTACATCCAGCCGATATCAAACTCGTAGGGCTTGACCGACAGCTTGGCCGACGTGGGATAAGTGTGGTGGTTGTTGTGCAACTCTTCGCCGGCAATCAGGATGCCCCAGGGCGAAATATTGGTGGACGCATCGGGCGCCTCAAAGTTGCGGTAACCCCAGTAGTGGGCTGCGCCGTTGATGATGCCGGCCGCGGTGATGGGGGTCCACGCCATCTGCATAGCCCACACGGCCAAGCCGGATGCGCCGAAGAGGAACAGGTCGATCACCATCATCAGGCCCACACCCTGCCAGGAAAAACGGGTGTACAGGTTGCGCTCAATCCAGTCGTCAGGCGTGCCGTGGCCGAAACGGGCCATGGTTTCCTTGTTCTTGGACTCGGCACGGTAGAGCTCAGCGCCCTGGAAGAGCACGGTCTTGATGCCGTGGATGTGCGGGCTGTGCGGGTCGTCTGCCTGCTCGCACTTGGCGTGGTGCTTGCGGTGAATGGACGCCCACTCCTTGGTCACCTGCCCGGTGGTCAGCCACAACCAGAAACGGAAAAAATGCGACGCAATCGGGTGCAGGTCGAGGGAGCGGTGGGCCTGGTGACGGTGCAGGAAGACGGTCACGCTGATCATGGTGACGTGGGTCAGGGCCAAAGCGAACAACAGCTTTTGCCACCAGACAAGGTCCCAAGCGCCATGGGCCAGCCAGTCGATGGCTGCATTCAGGACAGCCCAATCAGGTAACAGCATAGTTGGTTATCTCTCTCTAGTTGATTCGGGTACGACAAAGGGGCGACAAGCGCCCCTTGACTGTCAAAGATTTTAAACGCCTCTGTCAATTTTGGCGAGATAAATCATTCAGCAGTCAAAAAACACTAACTTACGTCAAAGTTTTACTTTTTCTGCCAAACCGCCGCGAAGAACCCGTCTGTCTGGTGCAAATGGGGCCACAGGCGCAAATACAACCGCCCGTCAGCGCCGCCGCTGCACAGGCCGCTGGCACCTTCCACCTTGAGCTGGGCGAGCAATTCTCCGGCCGCAAGCGGCGCGAATTCGGGGTTGGCGACGCTGAAGGCGTCGGCGATGGCTTCATTTTCCTGGGGCAGCACGCTGCAGGTGGCGTACACCAGCCGTCCGCCGGCCTTCACCATGCGGGCTGCGCTCTGCAAAATGGCGGCCTGCTTCACCGCCATTTCATCGACGGCCGCCATGTTCTGGCGCCATTTCAGGTCGGGGTTGCGGCGCAGGGTGCCCAAACCGGTGCAGGGAGAGTCCACCAGCACGCGGTCGAGCTTGCCGCTGAGACGCTTCACACGGTCATCGCGCTCATGGGCAATCGCTGCGGGGTGCACGTTCGAGAGCCCGCTGCGAGCAAGCCGGGGCTTGAGCGCGTCGAGCCGGTGGGCGGAGGTATCAAAGGCATAGAGGCGCCCGGTGCTGCGCATGGCGGCTCCAAGCGCCAGGGTCTTGCCGCCGGCGCCGGCGCAAAAGTCCACCACCATCTCGCCGCGCTTGGCATCCACCAGCATGGCCAGCAGTTGGGAACCCTCGTCCTGCACCTCAAAGTCGCCACGCAGGAACGCGTCGTTCTTATTCAGTGCGGGCTTTCCGGCAATGCGCAGGCCCCAGGGGGAAAACGGTGTGGGCACGGCCTTGATCCCGGCTTGCTGCAGCTCTTTTTGTACATCGGCGCGCTTGGCCTTTATCGCGTTGACGCGCAAATCCAGCCCCGCACCCAGGTTCAGGTGCTCCACCAGCGGCCAGAAGCCCGTGCCCAACTGGTCTTTGAGCGGCTGCACCAGCCACTCCGGCAGGTTGTGGCGGTGGCGCTCCATCAGGTCATCGGCCTTGACGGCTTCGCACTGGTCCAGCCAGCGCTTCTCCTGGTCGCTTAGGGCGCTGCGCAAAAAATCACCGGGGCCATAAAAACCCAAAATAGCCAAGCGCCGCTCCTTGGGGCCACTGCCAGAAGGGGCCAGGTGGTCGAACAACAGCTTCTTGCGCAACACGGTGTAGACCGTCTCGGCCAGCGTGGCGCGCTCGCGCGGCCCCAGGCCACGGTTGTCACGGAAGAATCGGGAAACGATAGCGTCTGCGGGGTGGTCGAATTTGAGGGTGAGCCGGACCAGTTCGGAACAGGCGTCAAGCAGAGCTTTTGGATGCATAGACTACGATTGTCCCATGCCCGCTGAAACGCTTCCCCCGCTGATCATCACCCCGCCCGGCCGCTACCGCCATTACAAAGGTGGCCTGTACCAGGTGCTTGACACCGTGCGCCACAGCGAAACCTGCGAACCCATGACGCTGTACCGCGCGCTCTATGGCGAGCAAGGCCTGTGGGTACGACCGGCGGCCATGTTTTTGGAAACTGTGGTGATTGACGGCCTCGAGCAGCCCCGCTTCGCGCGTCTTGAAGACTGACTGTCCAAGACTCATTTTTTAAGGCCAAATCGGCCTTTTTCCCTTGCGGAATATGCGCAGTTAGCTATTTTTTTGATAGCAATTTAGCAAGCGCGCGGGGGTAAATCAGGTGCTCCTGGGTGAGCACGCGGGCGGCGAGCGTTTGCGCCGTGTCGCCGGGCAGCACCGGCACCACCGCTTGTTCCAGAATCGGCCCGTGGTCCAGCTCCGGCGTCACCAGATGCACCGTGGCGCCCGCAAACTTGCAACCGGCGTCCAGGGCCCGCTGGTGGGTGTGCAGCCCGCCAAAGGCCGGCAACAGGGAGGGGTGGATATTGACCAGGCGGCCCGCATACTTGTCGACAAAACCGGGCGTCAATATCCGCATGAAGCCAGCCAGCACCACCAGCACCGGTTCCTGCGGCGTGTGGTAGCGGTCAATCACTGCGGCCAAATCGGCGTCAAATGCTTCGCGGTCGGGGTAGGCGCTGTGCTCCAGCAGATGGGTGTCCAGGCCCTGCGATTGGGCAAGCGCCAAGCCAGGGGCGCCGGCCTTGTTGCTCACCACGGCGGCGACTTGCGCGCCAAGCCGGCCCGGCCAGTCTTCCTCGCGGCAGGCCCGCACGATGGCCGACAAATTGGTGCCGCTGCCGGAAATCAGGATGACGATGTTTCTCATAGCGGCCGCATTATCCCCACCGCCTCAGACCAAACCCTCACACCAGCCCCGCCTCCAGCAGCTCGCGCTTCACATAGGCGTAGTACAGCGGCGCTGCCACCAGACCGGCAACACCAAAAATCGCCTCGCCCACAAACATCACGGTCAGCAGCTCCCAGGCGGTGGTGCCGGTGCGCTTGCCCACCACCTTGGCGTTGATGACGTATTCAAACTTGTGGATGGCAATCAAAAACATCAGACAGGCCAGACCCACCATGGGCGCGACCGACATACCGGCCAGTGTGAGCACGCCGTTACAGAGCAAGTTACCCACAATGGGGATCAGCCCGGCAAAAAACGTGAGCGCCACCAGCATGCCGCTGTAGGGAACCTGCACATCCAACAAGGGCAAGACGCCGAACAAAAAAGCGGAGGTGCATACCGCATTGAAGGTCGCAATCCAGAACTGGGCCACCACGATCTGCCTGAACGCGCCGATAAAGTGCCGCGCCCGCACCCGCACCGCAGCCCGCAGCGGCGCTGGCTGCTGGTGCCCGGGGGTGCCGACAATGAGCGCGCCCACCACCAGCCCCACAAAGGCCAGCAAGCCGCCCTGCAATCCCGCCGAGCCGAAGCCGGTGAGGGCTGAGGCCTGGCTTTGCAAGTAGGCCGCCAGCCACGCTTGGGCCGCAACCAGCTCGTCGGGCAGGTGGGCCGCCAGATTGGGGGGAAGCTTCTGGCGGATTTCCAGCACCGTGCCAGCCAGGTGCTGCAGCAGCGCTTCATATTGCGCGACCGCGCTGAACACCACACCCTTGGCCTGCGACAGAGCCAGGCCCATCGACAGCAGCGGCACCAGAATCACAACCGCCGCCGCCGTGAAAGCACTGGGGCGCAGGCGGCCCAGGAACCGGCTGGTACTCAGGGCCTGTGTCGCCATAAAGCCCAGACACATCGCCAGCAAGCCGGGCAATAGCCCGTACACCAGCACGCACAGGCACACGCAAGCCACCATCACAAAAGTACTTGCAGCCACAAAGCGGGGAATGGATCCGCCGGGGGCGGCAGGCGGCAGAGGGGGTGTGGGCGTCATAGAAGCGGCGATAGTAACGTGGCGCCGGCAGCTGACAGTGCCGTGTGTCGCCGCCGGACTGACCCGCCCACTATTGCCCCACATCAAGTTATCTGTCAGAAACTGTGCCTAGACTCAGCCCTCTGACGCCGGAGACCCCATGCTGCCCGCCTTTATTTCCCACGCCGACTGCGCCCGCCACGAGATGGGCCCGCACCACCCCGAATGCCCCGAACGACTGGGCGCCATCCAGGACATGCTGCTGCAGCGCGGCCTCTTGGACTACATGAACACCTACGACGCGCCCCTGGCCACCGAAGAGCAGCTCGCCCGCGCCCACGCCAGCAACTATGTGCATGAGCTCATGGAGGCCGCGCCCACCGCGGGTTACCACCGGCTGGACCCCGACACCGAGATGAATCCCTTCACCCTGCCCGCCGCCCTGCGCGCAGCGGGCGCTGCGGTGCAGGCCACCGACCTGGTGCTGAGCGGAGAGGTGCCCACCGCGTTTTGCAACATCCGCCCGCCGGGCCACCATGCCGAGCGCGCTGCGGCCATGGGCTTTTGCTTTTTCAATAACGTGGCGGTGGGCATTCGCCATGCGCTGGACGTGCACGGCCTGCAGCGCGTTGCCCTTATTGACTTCGATGTGCACCACGGCAACGGCAGCGAAGACATCTTTCGCGGCGACGAGCGGGTGTTCATGTGCTCTATTTTTGAGCAGGGCCTCTACCCCTTCACCGGGGACCAGGCGGTGGGCCCCAACATGATGAACGTGGGCCTGCCGTCCCGCTCAGGCAGCGACAAGTTCCGCGAGGCGGTGGCGGCGCGGTGGATTCCGGCGCTGGATGCGTTTGCCCCGCAGCTGATCTACATCTCCGCCGGCTTCGACGGGCACCGCGAGGACGACATGGGCAACCTCGGGCTGGTGGATGCCGACTACGCCTGGGTCACCAAACAGCTCATGGGCGTCGCCCAGCGGCACTGCCGGGGTCGCATCGTGTCATGCCTGGAGGGGGGCTATGCGCTCAATGCGCTGGCACGCAGCGTGTCTGAGCATGTCAAGGTGCTGATCGGCGCCGATTAATCACCGACCGGGGAGTCTTCATGGACAAGCACTTTTTGTCTCCGCTTCTGACGCCGCAGTCAGTGGTGGTATTTGCCGGCGAAATCGGGCAGCCCGAGCTGCTCCCGGCCGCATCACGCGCGCTGGTGGCGGCCCTGCAGACGCAGGAATTCACCGGAACATTGCGCTTTTTGGATATCCACAGCACCGGCACGCTGGCCGACCTCGCCCAGGTCCGCGCCGATCTGGCGGTTATTGCCCTCCCCGCGCAGGACATGGCCGCAGCTCTGGAGATCGCAGGCCGTATCGGCTGCAAAGCCGCGATGGTGGTGTCCAGCGGCGTCGGGCCCGATTTGGCGGCGTCTTTGCGCAAAATCGCCAGGCGCGAGGGCGTGCAGCTGCTCGGCCCCAACTCACTGGGCCTGCAGCGCCCGCAATTGCAGCTCAACGCCAGCCTGGCCGGCCCGCTGGCCCAGCGCGGCCCGCTGGCGCTGGTGTCGCAGTCCGGCGCCCTGACCGCCTCCATGCTCGACTGGGCGGCCAACAATGCGGTGGGGTTCTCGTCGGTAGTCTCGCTGGGGCCACACACCTCCGTGGACATCGCGCATGTGCTCGATTTTCTGGCCAACGATGCGCAAACCCAGAGCATCGTGGTCTACATGGAAGGCATCTCGGACGCGCGGCGTTTCATGAGCGCCATGCGCATGGCGGCCAACTCCAAGCCGGTGGTGGTGCTCAAAGCAGGGCGCCGCCAGGCCGGCAACCAGGCCGCGCAGACCCACAGCGGCGCGATTGTGGGCAGCGACGATGTGTTTGACGCCGCCCTTCGCCGTGCCGGCGCGGTGCGGGTGCGGTCTTTTGTTGAGTTGTTTTCGGCAGCCAAGTGCCTGGCATCCCGCTACCGGCCGGTGGGCAAGCGGCTGGCCATCGTGACCAACGGCGGCGGGCCCGGTGTGCTGGCGGCCGATTGGATCCACGAGCTGCAACTGCAATTGGGCCGTTTGTCCGACGAGACGGTCGCATCGCTCAAGCCGCAGCTGCCCGCGCTGGCTTCATTGGTTGATTTGATTGACCTCTCGGAAGAAGCCGATGGCAGCCATTTCAAGGCGGCGCTGGAAGCCGCAGCCAAAGACCGCGGCGTGGACGGCGTGCTGGCGATTTATTCGCCCAAAACAGGGCACGACGGCGCCGAGGTTGCCACCGCGCTGGCGAACATGAAAAAAGCCATGGGCAAGCCGCTGCTCTCGTGCTGGATGGGCGACAGCACGGTACACGCAGCGCGCAGCATCCTGAAAGAGGCCGAGATTCCAAGCTTTCGCACGCCGGAAGCGGCGGTGGGGGCATTTGGCAACATCGCGTCCTTCTATCAAAACCAGCTGCTGCTGCAGCAAACACCGCCCCCCTTATCTACTCTGGCCAAGCCCGATATTGAAGGCGCGCGGCTGGTGATTGAGAGCGTGTTGGCGGAGCGGCGCAAGGTGCTTACCGAGATGGAGTCCAAGACGCTGCTGTCGGCCTTCCATATTCCGGTCACGCGCACCATCCTGGCCCGCAGCGCGAACGAGGCGATGATGATTGCCACCCAGCTGGGCTTTCCGGCGGTGCTCAAGATTGACTCGCCCGACATCAGCCACAAGTCAGACGTGGGCGGCGTGGCGCTCAACATCATGAACGCCACCGGCGTGCGCGACACCTATAACGACATGATGCAGACGGTGAAGCGCAACTGCCCCGATGCGCGCATCAACGGTGTCACGGTGCAAAGCATGGTGCGCTCGCGCCACGGCCGCGAGATTTACATCGGGCTGGTGACCGACGACCCCTTCGGCCCGGTGATTGCCTTTGGTGCCGGCGGCACCATGATCGAGCTGATCAACGACCGCGCCATGGAGCTGCCGCCGCTCAACCAGTTTCTGGCTCGGCGCCTGATTGATCGATCGCGTGTGGCCGAAACCTTGGGCGAGTGGCGCGGCAGCGCGCCGGCGGACATGGAGATGCTCGAGCAGATTTTGCTGCGCGTCTCGGAAATGGTGTGCGAGCTGCCCCAGCTGCGGGAGATGGACATCAACCCCATCATCGTGGACGAGCACGGGGCCATGGCGGTGGATGCGCGCATCGTCATCGACACCGCGCCGCAAGGCCTCAGCAGCCGCGGCCACAGCTACAACCACCTGTCCATCCTGCCCTACCCCGCGCAGTACGAGCAGCTGTGGCCCCTGCGCGGCGGCGGCGAATACACCGTGCGCCCGGTGCAGCCCGACGATGCACAGATGCTGCAGGACCTGGTGCAGGGTTTGTCCAAAGAAAGCCGCTATTTCCGTTTTGTCTCCAGCATGCACGAGCTGCCGCCGGCCATGCTGGCGCGCTTTACCCTGATTGACTACGACCGCGAGATGGCGCTGGTGGCTGTGCACAAAACCCGCACCGCCGGAGTTGACGGCGAGATTCTGGAAACCGAGCGCATCGTGGGCGTGTCGCGCTACGTCACCAATCCCGACAAGGCCAGCTGCGAGTTCGCGCTGGTGGTGGCCGACGACTTTGCCGGCAAGGGCCTGGGCTCACGGCTGATGCTGTCCATCATGGACGTTGCCCGCGACCACGGCCTGGTCGAGATGGAAGGCCTGGTGCTGACCCACAATCCGGGCATGCTCAAGCTGATGCGCAGCCTGGGCTTTACCGTCAAAACCTTTGAGGAAGACGCCGACTTCAAGCTGGTGAGCCACCCGCTCTGAGGGAGGCGGGGCGATAGTCCAGCAGCCGGGAGGATGTGAAGCCCGGCGCTAGTCCAGCAGCCGGGGGGATGTGAGGCCCGGCGCTAGTTCAGCAGCCGGGAGGACGCCGGCACATGCGCCATCAGGAACTCCATCTGGTCCGCCAGGATGCGGCGGTTGCGCAGGATGAAGTCTTCCCACAGGCTGGGCACGTAGGGGGTGTAGATCAACGGCATGTTGGCCTGCTCGGGGGTGCGGTGGCTCTTGCGGTGGTTGCAGGGCTTGCAGGCGGTGACCACGTTCATCCAGGTGTCTATGCCGTGCTGGGCGAAGGGGATGATGTGCTCGCGGGTGAGATCGCTCTCGTGAAAATGGCCGCCGCAGTAGGCGCAGACGTTGCGGTCCCGGATGAAGAGCTTGGCATTGGTCAGGCCGGGGCGCAGGTTGAACGGGTTGATGCGGGGAACGCCGCGGGTGCCGATGATGCTGTTGACGCGGATGATGGACTGGTTGCCGGTGATTGCGTTGTGACCGCCGTGAAACACGGCGACCTCGCCGCCGGCTTCCCAGCGCACTTCACCCGCGGCGTAGTGAATGACCGCCTGCTCCAGAGAGATCCAGGACTGGGGAAGCCCTTGGGCCGACAACTTCAAGACTTTCACGCATCGCCTCCATCAACGGTTCTAAAGACCACCAACACAGTCTGCAAAGGTCTGCAAGTGCGCACCGGAAGAATCCCGTGCCCTGCTCGGTGACAATATACCGTGTTTCAATGACAAATTGGCTTCTCGCGCCGGTGTGGCGTGCGCAGTCTGCTATCAAAAAGATATCAGTTTCATGAAGGTTTTTCGCGGTTTCAAGCACCCCGGCGTGGCCGCTGCGTGCGCGGTAACGATAGGCAACTTCGACGGCGTGCACCGCGGGCATCAGGCCATGCTGGCCCTGCTGCGGGGCGAGGCGCAGCAACGCGGTGTGCGGAGCTGCGCGCTGACCTTTGAGCCGCACCCGCGCGACTACTTTGCCAAGCTGCACCAGAAGCCCGAGCTGGCCCCCGCCCGCGTAGGCACCCTGCGCGACAAGCTCGAGGACCTGGCCAAGACCGGCATAGACCAGGCCATCGTGCTGCCCTTTGACGCCCAGCTGGCCAACCAGAGCCCTCAGGATTTCATGCGGCGGGTGCTGCAGCAGGGTCTAGGCGCGCGCTATGTGCTGGTGGGCGACGACTTCCGCTTCGGCAAAGCCCGGGCCGGCGACTACGCGCTGCTGGACGCCGCAGGTGCCAGACACGGCTTTGATGTGGCCCGCATGAATTCGTACGAAGTGCACGGCCTGCGGGTCTCCAGCTCGGTCGTGCGCGAGGCGCTGGGTGAAGGCCGCATGCAGGACGCTGCACGGCTGCTGGGGCGGCCCTACTGCATCTCCGGCCATGTGGTGCACGGGCGCAAGCTCGGCAGAACCCTGGGCTTTAACACCCTGAATCTGCGCTTTGCCCATTGGAAGCCCGCAGCCAGCGGCATTTTTGTGGTGCTGGTGCACGGTCTTACCCCCGAGCCGCTGCAAGGCGTGGCCAACCTGGGGGTGCGACCCTCGCTGGACGCAAGCGACGTGAACGGCGGTCGCGTGCTGCTCGAAACCCACTGCCTGCACTGGCCCGCGTCGCTGGGGCCCGAGGGGGCCTACGGTAAAATCATCAGGGTGGAACTACTGCACAAATTGCACGACGAGCTGAAGTACGACGGCCTCGAAGCCCTGACCCGCGGCATTCAGAAGGACTGCGCCGACGCGCTCGATTGGCTGCGCAGCTACAGCGGCACCCGAATTTGACGGGGCCGGCCTCCCGGCCGCCCGACGCACTTTGCCCCGCGTCACGCCCTGCCCCACCGAATCGCTTGCAACAAGCCTCCAAACCGAGAGTTGGCCATGACCGAACCCCTTGACTACCGTAGCACCCTGAACCTGCCGGACACGCCCTTCCCCATGCGGGGCGATCTGCCTAAGCGCGAGCCGGCATGGGTCAACGAATGGAACTCCGGCACCGGCGCCCAGGCCGGTGGCCTGTACAAGCGACTGCGTGATGCCCGGGCCGGACAGCCTCTCTTTGTGTTGCACGACGGGCCGCCCTATGCCAACGGCAAGTTGCACATCGGTCACGCGCTCAACAAGGTGCTCAAGGACATGATCGTCAAGAGCAAGCAGCTCGCAGGCTTCGATGCGCAGTACATCCCCGGCTGGGACTGCCACGGCCTGCCGATTGAAAACGCCATCGAAAAACTGCACGGCCGCAACCTGAGCCGCGACGACATGCAGGCCAAGAGCCGCGCATTTGCCACCGAACAAATCGCCCAGCAGCGCGAAGACTTCAAGCGCCTGGGCGTGCTCGGCGACTGGGATCGCCCCTACCGCACCATGGACCCCAAAAACGAGGCGGGCCAAATTCGCGCATTCAAGCGCGTCATCGAGCGCGGCTTTGTGTACCGCGGCCTCAAGCCGGTGTACTGGTGTTTTGACTGCGGCTCCAGCCTGGCCGAGTTTGAAATTGAATACGCCGACAAAAAGAGCGACACGCTGGACGTGGCCTTTGAGGCGGATGACGCGGCGGCGCTAGCCGCTGCCTTCGGCCTCAGCACACTGCCCGGATCGGCCGCTGAATCGCTGGCCAACGGCAGCAAAAAAGCCTTCGCGGTGATCTGGACCACCACCGCCTGGACCATTCCCGCCAACCAGGCCCTGAATGCCAACCCCGAGCTGATCTATGCGCTGGTCGACACCCCACGCGGCGTGTTGCTGCTGGCAGAAGAACTGGTGGCAAAGTGCCTGGAGCGCTACAAACTCGAAGGCTCGGTGATCGCCACCGCGCCGGGCGCGTCGCTCAAGGGCCTGGTGTTCCGCCACCCGCTGTTTGATACCGCCACCGGCGCTTCCGCAGACGCTGATGCAGACGCTGATGCAGACGCTACTACAGACAATACTGCCGACAACAAATACAGCTACCGCCGCAAGAGCCCGCTGTATCTGGCTGACTACGTAACCGCCGGCGACGGCACCGGCATCGTGCACTCCGCGCCGGCTTATGGGGTAGACGATTTCAACTCCTGCGTCGCGCATGGCCTGCAATACGACGACATCTTGAACCCGGTGCAGGGCAATGGCGTCTATGCCGACGAATTGCCCCTGTTCGGCGGACAGCACATTTGGAAGGCCTGCGAGCGCGTGATCGAGGTGCTCGGCCAGAGCGACCGCCTGATGGCCACTGTTGCCATCACCCACAGCTACCCGCACTGCTGGCGCCACAAGACGCCGGTCATCTACCGCGCTGCAGCCCAGTGGTTTATCCGCATGGACGACGCGGACGCAGAGGGGCGCAGTGGCGCTGCGGGCGTGTTTACCTCTGACAAGGCGCCCAAGACCCTGCGCCAGCTGGCGCTGGACGCTATTGAGCACACCAGCTTCTATCCCGAAAACGGTCGCGCCCGGCTGCGCGACATGATTGCCAACCGGCCGGACTGGTGTATCAGCCGCCAACGCAGCTGGGGCGTGCCGGTGCCCTTCTTTTTGCACAAAGACAGCGGCGAACTGCACCCCCGGACCATGGAAATCCTGGACCAGGCGGCTGACATCGTTGAGGCCGGCGGCATCGAGGCCTGGAGCCGGGTGAGCGCGCAAGACATTCTGGGCGCAGCAGACGCCGCCCACTACACCAAGAGCACCGACATTCTGGAAGTCTGGTTCGACTCAGGCTCCACCTTCCAGCACGTGCTGCGCGGCAGCCACAAGGACGCCTACGGCGTGGCGCCGTTTCATGCCAGCGCCGACAACTCCAGCCCCGAGGCCGACCTCTACCTCGAAGGCCACGACCAGCACCGCGGCTGGTTCCACAGCTCGCTGCTGCTGGGCTGCGCGCTCTATGACCGCGCGCCCTACAAGGGCCTGCTGACCCACGGCTTTGCGACTGACGGCCAAGGCCGCAAGATGAGCAAATCGCTGGGCAACACGGTAGACCCGCATACCGTGACCAGCAAGATGGGCGCCGAAATCGTGCGCCTGTGGGTGGCCAGCACCGACTATTCGGGCGACCTCAACATCGACGACAAGATCCTTGCCCGCGTGGTTGACACCTACCGCCGCATCCGCAACACCTGCAAGTTCCTGCTGGCCAATGTGAGCGACTTCAACCCCGCCACCGACAGCGTGCCCGCCGACCAGTTGCTGGAAATCGACCGCTACGCGCTGGCCCGAGCAGCACAGCTGCAGGCTGACATCCTGGCGCACTACACGGTGTACGAGTTCCACCCGGTGGTGAGCAAGCTGCAGGTGTATTGCAGCGAGGACCTCGGCGCCTTCTACCTCGATGTGCTCAAAGACCGCCTCTACACCACCGGCGCCAACAGCCTGGCCCGCCGCTCGGCGCAAACCGCGCTGTGGCAGATCACCCAGGCCATGCTGCGCTGGATGGCGCCTTTCCTGAGCTTTACCTCCGAGGAGGCCTGGGCCGTGCTGGGCGCCGAGGGCAAGACCCCCGAAGCCACCCGTGCCTCCATCTTCCTGGACACCTACTCCACCCTGCCCGCGCCAGACGAGACCTTGCTGGCCAAGTGGGCCCGCATCCGCGCGGTGCGCGAGGCGGTGAACAAAGACATTGAAACCCTGCGCGCCGCGGGGCACGTGGGCGCGTCGCTGCAGGCCGAAGTGACCCTCACCGTACCGGTGGAAGAATTTGCCATTCTGAGTAGCCTGGGCGAGGACCTGAAATTTGTTTTCATCACTTCCGCTATTACTTTGATAGCTGGTAGCGCACAAAGTATCAGCGTTTCCGCCTCGAATGCTGTGAAATGCGAGCGCTGCTGGCACTACCGCAGCGATGTCGGGCACGACACCGCGCACCCGACGCTGTGCGGGCGCTGCACCGGCAACCTGTTTGGCACCGGCGAAGTGCGGAGGTGCGCGTAATGGCCCGCAGTCGCAACCGCTTTAGCGCACCCAAGCCTCCCGGCCTGCAGCAGTGGCTGGGGCTGGCGCTCATCCTGCTGCTGGTCGATCAGTTCACCAAGGTGTTGATCGTGGGCAACTACCAGCTCGGAGACAGCACCTATGTGACCAGCTTCTTCAATGTGGTGCGGGTGCACAACACCGGCGCTGCCTTCTCGTTTCTGGCAAACGCGGGCGGCTGGCAGCGTTGGTTCTTCACTGTCGTGGGATTGGTCGCTGCGTTCGTGATCTTCTGGTTGCTGCGCGCCCATGCGGGGCAAAAGCTATTCAGCTTTGCGCTGGCCTGCATTCTGGGCGGCGCCATCGGCAATGTGGTGGACCGGATGATGTACGGCTATGTGGTGGACTTCCTGGACTTCCACTGGAGCGGTATGCACTTTCCGGCATTCAACGTAGCCGACAGCGCCATCTCGGTCGGCGCGCTGTGCCTGGTGCTCGACGAATTGCGCCGCGTGCGCAAGTCCTGAGCCGGCACAAAATCCCTCATGGCAAAAATTGGCATGTTACAAACCACCCGCGGCCTTATCGATCGTCCCTACCCACGGAACCTCACCATGCGAAGCCACCTGAACCAATTCCTGCTCACCGCCGCTGCCTGCGCTTCTTTTGCCGCGTCCCCAGCGCTGGCCCAAAGCGTGATGCTGGCGCAAAACACGGGCGCAGCCGGTGGTTCGGCACCTGCATCGGCATCAATGCCCCAGTCGCCTGCGCCCAACGCGGTGTCCACGCAGTTTGACCGCGCGGTCAACAACGATGAAAACTGGTACTTCTCCTGGGGCTACAGCCGCCAGCAATATGCGCCCAGCGACATTCACGTCTCGCAGCCCAGTCTGGGCAACGACTTCACCGTGCGTCAGGCGCGCGGCAGCGATGCGCCGTCCAGCATTTCCGACACCATCAACTCGCTCATCAAGCTGGACTTCACCGATCCACAAAACAACATTCGCATCGGCAAGTTCCTGAACCCCGAGAAGACCTTTGCGGTCGAGTTCTCGCTGGACCACAGCAAATACAACGTCGACATGGGCCAAACTGTCACCGTGGACGGCACCGTGGGTAACCAGCCCGCCACCTCGCCCCTGGTGGTGAACAGCCAGAACTTCAACTACACCCTGCACAACGGCCTGAACCATGTGATGGTGAACGCCGTCTGGCTGCACCGACTGCGCGGCCCCGAGAACAAGCCCGGCGATCTGCAACTCATCAGCCGGGTGGGCGCGGGCCTCTTGATCCCGCATGCCGACAACATCATCTTTGGTAACGCCAACGAAGTCGGCCCCAAAAATGAGAACGTCTGCTGCTTCAAGAGCAACGACTGGTGGCAAATCAACGGCTGGACCGCCGGCGTCGAGGTCGGCCTTCGCTACCGCGTCTACAAGTCGATGTACCTCGAGCTCACCAACAAAGTCGCCTACGGCGTGCTGCGCGGCGTGCCGGTGTACAAAGGCACCGCCTCCCAGACCCTGTGGATGAACGAGCAGGTGCTGTCTGCGGGCTTCTTGTTTTAGGCAGCGGCGCCGGCAACTCGATTTAGGTGCTTATGATGTGCAGTATTCTGTACATTTCTTAGCCCTGCCGGAGGTTTGATGACTTTTTCTGCCAACGATATCGTCTCGCTTTCTCAAGCGCGGGCCAATTTGTCCGAGCTGGCTGACCAGGTGAAGGGTGGCGCCGAAAAAATCGTAACCAAAAACGGGGAGAGCTATGTGGCAATCATCGACTCCCGCCGATTGGACTACTACCACCAGCTAGAGCGTGAGCGCATTCACTTGCTCCTCATTGATGAGGCAGCCAAGGGCCTCGACGATATAGCCTGCGGTAAGGTCAAAGAAGCTAGCGCAACGCTCGCCGCTCTGAAAATCCGCCGCGTCGCGCGAGCCGGCCTTTGAGTACCCCCGTCGTTCAACTCACCGCGAATTTTGAGCGGAACCTGGAAGAAATAGACGCCTTTCTAGTCGCCGCCGAGGCACCGGGAGCATTCGATCTCTTGCTGGACGAATTGCTCGAAACCGTCATCCCGAACCTTGAGCGTTTTCCCGGTATGGGCCGTTTGTTTTTTGAACGCCGGACGGGTTCCGTGGAATCGAGCAACGCGCTCGACGCACTCAAGCGCAAACTTCATGCCTTGGCTGCAGACGGTGAAATCCGCGAGTACGTCATGTCAAGCTATCTGCTTTTGTACCTACGCCTGCCTCACGAAGTCTACTTACTCGCCATCCGTCACCAACGGCAACTTTCGTTTGACTTCCAATCCATTTGGGAACCTACCCGCTGATGGACAGAAAGCGGGAGGCCCTCCCGCTCCTCGACAAATAGGCGACGAATTACAAGGTGAGAATCGTGCAACCCGTGGTCTTGCGGGCTTCGAGGTCACGGTGGGCCTGCTGCACGTTTTCAAGGGTGTAGCGCTGGGCGATGTGGATCTTGACCTTGCCGCTGAGCACGGCGTCGAACAAATCGTCGGCCATGGCCTGGGTGCTTTCGCGGGTAACGATGTGGCTGAACAGGGTCTGGCGGGTCACGTAGACCGAGCCCTTGGGGCCGAGGATGCCGGGGGAGAACGGCGCCACCGGGCCCGACGAGTTGCCAAAACTGGCCATCAGGCCGAAGGGGGCCAGGCAGTCGAGCGACTTGTCCCAGGTGTCCTTGCCCACCGAGTCATAAACCACCTTCACGCCCTTACCGCCGGTGATCTCTTTGACCTTGACAGAAAAATCTTCTGCTGCGTAATTGATAGCAAACTCCGCACCATTGGCAAGCGCCAGCGCGCATTTTTCGGCTGAACCCGCAGTGCCGATCAGGCGCAAACCCAGCGCCTTGGCCCACTGGCAGGCAATCAGGCCCACGCCGCCCGCCGCCGCATGGAAGAGCACAAAGTCCCCGGCCTGCAGGCCGCCCTGGGGCAGGGTGCGTTTGAGCAGGTACTGGGCGGTCAGGCCCTTGAGCATCATTGCCGCACCCGTCTCGAAGCTGATGCCGTCCGGCAACTTGCATACGCATTTGGCGGGCATGACGCGCACTTCGCAGTAGCTGCCCGGGGGCTGGCTGGCGTAGGCCGCGCGGTCGCCGACCTGCAGGTGCGTCACGCCTTCGCCCACCGCTTCAATCACTCCCGAGGCTTCCATGCCGAGTTGCACCGGCAGGCTCATCGGGTAGAGGCCGCTGCGTTGGTACACATCGATGTAGTTCAGGCCCACCGCGTGGTGGCGGATGCGCACTTCGCCCGCTGCGGGCTCACGGACGCTCACCTGAACCAGTTGCATTTGCTCGGGGCCACCATGCTGGGCGATATGGATGGCGCGGGATGTTACGGAAGTCATGGGGGGTCTCCAATCGGGGGGGTGAAAGCTAATCAGAAAAAGACGAAAAGGCAAATTGAAAAATTTGACTTTATCCTGCCAGAAAAGTAACGCGGCCGCAGTCCCGCGGCGGACTCTGCCACCTTGCTACAGTCGCAGCATGACCCAAGGCCTGACCCCGACCGCCGCCCTGCTGCTGGTGATTCCCCCCTTGATGTGGGCCGGCAACGCGGTAGTGGGGCGCATGGTGGCGCCGCACATCTCGCCCATGACGCTGAATCTGCTGCGCTGGTCGATTGCGTTTTTGATTCTGCTGCCGCTGGCAAGCCAGGTGCTGCGACCTGCGAGCGGCTTGTGGCGTCAATGGCGCCGGTTTGCCCTGCTGAGCTTCTTCAGCATTGGCGGCTACAACGCCATGCTCTACCTGGCGCTGCACACCTCGACGGCCATCAACGTGACACTGGTCGGTGCGAGCACACCGGTCTGGATGCTGCTCCTCGGCCGGATTCTGTACGGCGTCCCCGTGTCTTCGCGGCAGATGCTGGGGTCGGTGCTCTCGATTGGCGGTGTGCTCATGGTGCTGGGGCGGGGCGACTGGGAAGTTATCTCGCACCTGCAACTGGTGCCGGGCGACCTGTATGTGCTGGTGGCCTCGGTGGGCTGGGCGGCTTATAGCTGGCTGCTGGCGCACCCGACACCGGAGTCTGCCGGCATCCGCGCCAACTGGGCCACGTTTTTGCTTGGGCAGGTGGTGTTCGGGCTGGGCTGGTCGGCGCTGTTTACCGGCGGCGAGTGGCTGCTAACTCCAGCCCACATCGACTGGAGCGGCGGTCTGCTGGCTGCCTTGGCGTTTATTGCGCTGTGTCCCGCGGTGATTGCATACGGCACCTGGGGCGCCGGCGTGGCCCGGGCGGGGCCGGCAGTCGCAGGGTTTTTTATCAACCTCACGCCGCTGTTTACCGCGGTGCTGTCATCGGTGTTTCTGGGTGAGGCGCCCCGCCTGTATCACGCGCTGGCCTTTGTGCTGATCGTCTCAGGCATTGTGATGTCTTCGCGCAAGTGAGCCGCGCGAATCAGAACGTGCCCGGATACGCCCCGCCGTCCAACAGCACGTTCTGGCCGGTCATGTAGCCGGCCTGCTGGCTGCACAAAAACGCACAGACCTGGCCGAACTCGGCCGCAGTACCAAACCGCCGCGACGGAATCTGCGCCTGCACCTGGGCGCGCACCTCCTCCAGCGACTTGCCGGTCTTGGCGGCGGTGCCACCCAGAGTGGTGGCCAGACGGTCGGTATCAAACTTGCCGGGCAGCAGGTTGTTGATGGTCACTCCGCGCGCGGCCAGGCTGCCGCGGGAGGCGCCAGCCACGAAACCGGTCAAACCGCTGCGCGCGCCGTTGGAGAGGCCCAGAATGTCGATCGGCGCCTTCACCGCGCTGGAGGTGATGTTCACAATCCGCCCGAAGCCACGCGCGGCCATGCCGTCCACCGTGGCCTTGATCAGCTCAATCGGGGTGAGCATGTTGGCATCCACCGCGCGAATCCAGGCCTCCCGGTCCCAGTCGCGGAAGTCGCCGGTGGGCGGGCCGCCGGCGTTGGTGACCACGATGTCAAAGTCCTGCCGCAGGGCAAACACCGCCGCGCGGCCTGCCCCGGTCGTGATGTCTTGGGCACAAATGAGCACCTCAGCGCCCGCGTCTGCGTGGGCTGCTCTTAATTGGGTAGCAGCAGCAGCCAGCGCGTCGGCACCTCGCGCCACCATCAATACATTCACCCCCTCGGCTGCCAGCGCCTGCGCGCACCCCAGGCCCAGCCCCTTGCTCGCGCCGCACACCAGCGCCCATTTGCCTTTGATTCCCAGATCCATGATTTGTTCCTTTACGAGTTAACGACGGCTACTCACCACATACACGCCCAACAACACCAGCAGGGTGCCGGCGAGCACCCACGCGTTGATGGGCTCCCCCAGCAGCAGCCCGCCCATGAGGATGGTCGACATCGGCCCGACCATGCCCACCTGTGCTGCCAGCCCCGACCCGATGCGTTCAATCGCCATCATCACCAACAGCACCGGCACCACCGTGCAGGCGGTAGCGTTAAGCAGCGAGAGCCACAGCACCTGCGGCGCCACCACAAACGCCGCATCCAGCGGCCGCAGCAGCACATATTGCGCGATACACAGCACGCAGGCCACGCTGGTCGCCAGCCCCACCAGCCGCAGCGAGCCCAGGCGCTGCACCATCTCGCCGCTGTAACTCAGGTAAATGGCGTAGCTGATGGCGCTGCCCAACACCAGCAGGGCACCCAGCGCCGCGTCAGCGCCGGCAAGTTTCACCTCGTGGCCGAACACCAGCAGCACGCCGCCGTAGCTGATCGCCATACCCGCCGCCTGAGCGAGGGTGATGCGCCGGCCGTACAGGGCCCAGCCCAGGATCACCACCAGTGTCGGGTTCAGGTACAGAATCAGCCGCTCAAGGGACGCCGAGATATAGGCCAAGCCCGCAAAGTCCAGAAAACTGGCCAGGTAGTAGCCGGTAATCCCCAGCCAGACGATACCCAGCCGGTCTTTGCCGGTGAGCGGCACCACCGGCCGGCCCAGGCGCCGCGCGCGATGGCCCGTCCACCACACAATCGCCAGAAAAAACGGCAGCGCCATCAGCATGCGCAACATGATCAGCCCCACCGCATCCACCCCGGGGTAGCGGTAGGCCAGCTTCACAATAATCGCCTTCCCGCTGAACGCCACCGCACCGGCGGCACCCAATAAGAGGCCGGTTGCTATGAATTGAGGAGCTGCTTGCGCAGAGTGCACGGGCGCCAAGGGCTGATTTGGCACTGAACTCAAAGTCCGACTCCGACGGGGCTATTCCGGCCGCCGCCCGTAGCGCTGCGCCATGACCGCGCACACCATCAGCTGGATCTGGTGGAACACCATAACCGGCAGCAGCATCATGCCCACCACCGGCGCGGCGAACAGCACCTTGGCCATGGGCACGCCGCTGGCCAGGCT
>NZ_CAMCVG010000015.1 GCF_945881795.1 Rhodoferax sp. OV413 | reverse complement strand
GGCACGCCCCAGGTCTGGGCCATTTTGCCGCCGTACTGGTTGATGGCGGCCAGCAATTCCTGCGGCACCGCGCTGGAGCCGTGCATTACCAGGTGGGTGTTAGGGATGCGGCGATGGATTTCCTGGATGCGCTCGATGGCCAGAATGTCGCCGGTGGGCTCGCGGGTGAACTTATAGGCGCCGTGGCTGGTGCCGATGGCAATGGCCAGCGCGTCGAGCTGGGTGCGCTTCACAAAGTCGGCAGCCTGCTCGGGGTCGGTCAGCAGTTGCTCGCGGGTCATGGTGGCGTCGGTGCCGTGGCCGTCTTCCTTGTCGCCCTTCATGGTCTCCAGGGAACCCAGGCAGCCCAGCTCGCCCTCCACGGTCACACCCAGCTTGTGGGCCAGATCAACCACCTGGCGGGTCACCGCGACGTTGTACTCGTAGCTGGCAATGGTTTTTCCGTCGGCCTCCAGCGAGCCGTCCATCATCACCGAGCTGAAGCCCAGATCGATTGCGCCCTGGCAGACGCCGGGGTTCTGACCGTGGTCCTGGTGCATGACCACCGGAATCTCGGGGTAGGCCTCAACGGCCGCCTGAATCAGGTGCTTGAGGAAGTGTTCACCGGCGTATTTGCGGGCGCCGGCGCTGGCCTGCATGATCACCGGGGCGCCGGCTTCCTTGGCGGCCTCCATGATGGCCTGCACCTGCTCGAGGTTGTTGACGTTGAACGCAGGAATTGCGTAGCTGTGTTCTGCCGCGTGGTCGAGAAGCTCACGCATGGAAACGAGTGCCATTTTTCTATCCCCAGAAGTTAAGAATTCGCGGGCGGCCCGAGCGGGTGACTGCTTGGTGACTACTTGGTAACCGCGTGGTAACTTTTACCGAAAATGGATTCTACCTTCCGAGGGTTTACCCTCTCGGGCGGCCTCTAGCTCACCGCGCAGATCTTGAGCATGTTGGTGCCGCCGGGAGCGCCCATAGGCTCGCCGCAGGTGATGGCGTACACATCGCCGGGCTGCACAATGCCGCGCTTCTTGAGGTGCTGTTCTGCGTCCATTAGCGCGGTATCGCGGTCGGCGCTGGTGCCCATCAACAGGGGGCGCACATTGCGGTACAGCGTCATCTTGCGCTGGGTGCTGACTCTGGGCGTGAGCGCGTAAATGGGCACATGGATCAGGTGGCGGCTCATCCACAGCGCGGTGCTGCCGCTGTCGGTCAGGGCGACGATGGCCTTGGCGCCCAGGTGGTAGGCGGTGAAGAGCGCGCCCATGGCGATGGACTGGTCGATGCGGGTGAAGGTCTTGCCGGTGAAGTCGGCATCGAGCTTGACCATTTCGCTGCCCTCGGCGGCCAGACAGATCTTGGCCATCTCGGTCACCGTCTCCAGCGGGTATTTGCCGGCGGCGGTCTCCGCGGACAGCATGACCGCGTCGGTGCCGTCGAGCACAGCGTTGGCCACGTCGCTCACCTCGGCTCGGGTGGGCACCGGATTGGTGATCATGGACTCCATCATCTGGGTGGCGGTAATCACCACCTTGTCGAATTCGCGGGCCAGCTTGATCATGTGCTTTTGCAGGGCCGGCACGGCCGCGTTGCCCACCTCGACCGCCAAGTCACCGCGGGCCACCATGATGCCGTCGGAGGCGCGCAGGATTTCTTCGAGCTTGGGGATGGCCTCGGCGCGCTCGATCTTGGCAATCAGGCCCGGCTTGTGGTTGTATTCAGCGGCCGCCACGTTGCACAGCTGGCGCGCCATTTCCATGTCAGTGGCGCTCTTGGGGAAGCTCACCGCCACATAGTCCGCCTGAAAACTCATGGCGGTGCGGATGTCTTCCATGTCCTTGCCGGTCAGCGCCGGCGCAGTCAGGCCGCCACCTTGCTTGTTGATACCCTTGTTGTTGGAGAGCTCGCCGCCGAGTTTGACGGTGGTATGCACCTGCTGGCCGGTCACTGCGTCCACGGTGATCACGATCAGGCCGTCATTGAGCAGCAGCACATCTCCGGCCTTGACTTCCTGGGGCAGCGACTTGTAGTCCAGGCCAACGGCGTGGATGTCGCCCAGCTCGGTGCGGCTGGCGTCCAGCACAAATTTCTGGCCGGGCTCAAGGAAAACCTTGCCCTCGGCAAACTTGCCCACCCGGATTTTGGGGCCCTGCAAGTCGGCCATGATGGCCACTTCGCGGCCGGCGCGCTGGGCGGCTTCGCGCACCATGCGGGCGCGATCGATGTGGTCCTGCGCCTTGCCGTGGCTGAAATTGAGGCGCACAACGTTCACGCCGGCGCGGATCATCTGCTCCAGAATGACCGGCTCACTCGAGGCGGGGCCGAGAGTGGCAACGATTTTGGTGGCGCGACGCGGCATGGGGTGTCTCCTTGTGGTTGTTACTGATTCTGGCACGCCTGCATGTATCTTTGTTACATACAGGGCACAAGTTCTCAGCCCCTCAAACCAATCCCAAACCACCCCCGGGCATAAAAAAGCACCTCCGGTTTCAGGCCGGAAGTGCCTCAATCGCCCGCGCTAATTGCGCAGCCAGCTCTTGTTTTGATAGCGCGTCAGCCAGCTGCGCGTTTTTGCAGAATCTCAAACGCCGGCAGTGTCTTGCCTTCGAGCACTTCCAGAAACGCGCCGCCGCCGGTTGAGATGTAACCAATCTGCTTCTCGATGCCGTACTTGGCGATGGCCGCCAGCGTGTCGCCGCCACCGGCAATGCTGAAAGCGCTGCTCTGCGCGATAGCCTCGGCAATCACCTTGGTGCCGTTCTCAAAAGAGGCGAACTCAAACACACCTACAGGCCCGTTCCAGACGATGGTGCCTGCCTTCTTCAGCTGCTCGGCCAAGGCCTGCGCGGTATGCGGGCCGATATCCAGAATCAGGTCATCGTCGGCCACGTCGGTGGCGGCCTTGATGGAGGCCGGCGCGTCGGCCGCGAAGGTCTTGGCTGTCACCACGTCGGTCGGAATGGGCACCGCAGCGCCGCGGGCCTTCATGGCCTCGATGACGGCGGTGGCCTCGGCCAGCAGGTCCGGCTCGGCCAGGCTCTTGCCGATTTTCAGGCCGGCGGCCAGCATGAAGGTGTTGGCAATGCCGCCGCCCACAATCAGCTGGTCTACATTGGCGGCCAGGCTCTTGAGGATGGTGAGCTTGGTTGACACCTTGGAGCCCGCCACGATCGCAACCAGGGGGCGCGCCGGCGCCAGCAGTGCTTTGCTGATGGCGTCCATTTCGGCGGCCAGGAGCGGGCCGGCGCAGGCAACCGGGGCGAACTGGGCGATGCCGTAGGTGGACGCCTCGGCCCGGTGGGCGGTGCCGAAGGCGTCGTGCACAAAAATGTCGCACAGAGCGGCCATCTTGCGGGCGAGCTCTTCGCTGTTCTTCTTTTCACCTTGATTGACGCGGCAGTTCTCGAGCATCACCAGCTCGCCCGGCGCCACGGTGACGCCCTCAGTCCAGTGCGCAATCACCGCAATCTCGCGGCCCATCAGCTCGCCCATGCGGCGGGCCACGGGGGCGAGCGAGTCTTCGGGCTTGAATTCGCCTTCGGTGGGGCGGCCCAGGTGGCTGGTCACCATCACCGCCGCTCCCGCCTTCAGCGCCATCTCGATGCAGGGAATGCTGGCGCGGATGCGGGTGTCTTCGGTGATGTGACCGGCGTCATCTTGCGGCACATTCAGATCGGCACGGATAAACACGCGCTTGCCGGCCACCTGGCCTTGGGACACCAGATCAGAAAAACGGATCACTTGCATGGGGGAAACACCTCAGGTTCGATAAGAGAAGAGCTGCGCTGCGGCAGTGCCCGGATTGTAGAAGTGCCCAAAAGAGCCCGGGATGGCTCACGAGCAGGGCCTACCAGCCCAGACCCAGATGCAGCGGCAGATACACCAGCATGCCCGAGACAATCGTGCCGAGCACCGCCTGCCCCCGGCCGCCGCGGACAAAGTAATAGGTCAGCCCGCCGGCCACCGCAAACAGGCGGGCATCTTGCAGGGTCCCAATCAGCTGCCCCTGCACCATCACGACCTCCGGCACGATCACTGCCGCCAGCGCGGCAATCGGCGCGTATTGCAAGCCGCGCTGGGCCCATGGCGGCAGCGCCCAGTCTTTTTCGAGGATGAAAAAGAACGCCCGGGTGAGCACGGTCACACAAGTCAGCCCCACGATGATCAGCACGGTACGGGTGTCGGTACCCTCCAGCATCCAGTCCATCATTTGGCCTCCCGGGGTGCGGCGCCCGGCAGCCGGCCTTCGAGCAGCAGGCACACCGCGACCGCTGCCGCAATGGCGACCAGAATATTGAGCTTGAGCGGCAAGGCAAAGGCAGCCACCGCCGCCATGCCGGCAACACCCGCCGACATCCAGCGCATCGGGCTGGTGGCCAGGGAAGCCACGATGCCCACCAGCGCCAGGATGCCGGCAAATCCCAGCCCCCAGGCGGTGGGTATCGCGTTTGCCAGCACCACCCCGAGCACGCAGCTGCCTACCCAGCTCACCCAGTTGATGCCGCTGTTACCTGCCAGATAAGCCATCTGCGCGGCCCGTTCGGCCGTGTTGCTGGCGGGCTGCGGAAATCGTTTGGTAAACATCACATAGGTCAGGTCGGCGGCGAGGTAGCCAATGACGAGTCGCTGCCGGCGCGGCAGGTGCATCAGATACGGCCTCAGGTGGGCGCTGAACACCACAAAACGCAGATTGACGCACAGGCCGGTGGCCAGAATCACCCACACCGGCGCGCCGGCCTGAATCAGCGGGATGGCGGCCAGCTGCGAGCTTCCGGCGAAGACGGTCAGGGCCATGAGCAAGGCCTCCAACGTGCTGAGCCCGGACTTGACCATGGCCACGCCGGTCATCAGCCCCCAGGCGGCAATGCCGGTGGCGGCACCTGCCATGTCGAGAAAGCCGCGCCGGTACTCGGGGTGGCGCCGGTGCTCGGACGACAAAAACATCATCCAGCCTCCGGGGTCGTGGGGGTTGGCGCAGGGTGCAGAGAGCTCTGCGCAGTGGCGTGGGGCAAGGCAAAGCGCGCGCCAACCGTCGCCGGGCTGCCGCGCAGGAAGTCAGCCGCCGCCATGCGCTTGCCGCCCGGGCGCTGGAGCTCGGTCAGCAGCACTACAGAATTCATAGCAGCTACCGCAATACCCTCGGGCTTCAGCGCCACAATTTGTCCGCAATCTGCAATGTTCCGGGCACCGGGCCCTGGGGTGTCTACCGAGGCGCCCAAGACCTTGATGGTCTCGCCGTGCAGGCTGGTGCTCGCTCCGGGAAAGGGGTTGAATGCACGAATGCGGCGCACGATGCGCTCGGCGTCCTCAGTCCAGCGGATGGGGGCTTCTTCTTTTTCTATCTTGTGCGCGTAGCTCACGCCGTCCTGTGGCTGCGGCACCGCTTGCAGACCGCCGGCCGATGACAGGTCCAGAGCCCGCACGATCAGGCGCGCGCCCAGCGCGGCCACCTTGTCGTGCAGGGTGGCGGTGGTGTCGTCCGATGCAATGGGCAGCGACTCCTTCAGCAGCATGGCGCCGGTGTCCAGCCCCGCGTCCATCTGCATGATGGTGACGCCGGTCTGCGCGTCGCCCGCCTCGATGGCGCGGTGAATCGGCGCGGCCCCCCGCCAGCGCGGCAGGAGCGAGCCATGGATATTGAGGCAGCCCCGGCGCGGCCGCCCGTCTGCATGGGGCGCAGCCATGTCGTCGAGCACCCACTGGGGCAGGATGAGCCCGTAGGCGGCCACCACCATCACATCGGCCTGCGCCTGTGCAATCTCCTGGCGGGCCTGCGCCGCGTCATCGGGAAACTTGCCATCCAAGCGCAGGCTGCGCGGCTGCTCCACCGCGATACCGTGCTCCAAGGCAAACTGTTTGACGGCGGAGGCCTGCAGCTTCATGCCGCGGCCGGCGGGACGGTCGGGCTGGCTCAAGACGAGGGCCATGGTGTGGCCGGCCGCATGCAGCGCCTCCAACGCCAGGCGCGCAAATTCCGGCGTGCCGGCAAAAATAATGCGCACCGGGGGGCTGCCGGGCAGCACTTAGCGCGCTTCCTCGCGCCGGGCCTTGTTCATTTTGGTCTTGATGCGGTTGCGCTTGAGGGGCGAGAGGTATTCCACAAACACCTTGCCCATCAGGTGGTCCATTTCGTGCTGGATGCAGATGGCCAGCAGTCCGTCGGCCTCAATCACACGGCTCTGGCCTTCCCCGTCCAAGGCGCGGCAGTGCACCGCGTCGAAGCGGTTCACGCCGTCATAAATGCCGGGCACCGAGAGGCAGCCCTCTTCATTGAGGTGCGTGGTGGGGCTGGTCCAGATGAGTTCGGGGTTGATCAGCACCATCGGCTGGTCGCGGTTGTCCGACACGTCAATGACGATCAGGCGTTCGTGCACATCGATCTGGCTGGCGGCCAGGCCGATACCCTTGGCCTCGTACATGGTCTCCAACATGTCAGCGATCAGGGTACGCACGCGCTCGTCCACGGCGGCAACCGGCTTGGCAACCGTATGCAGCCGAGGGTCGGGGTAACAAAGAATAGGAAGAAGTGCCATGAATACAGTCCCGGGGAAGTGGGTATTTTCGCCACTTTTACGCCAGCCTGCAGGATAGGCGGCGCGAAAGCGTTGCTGAATCAAGGGCTTGAGCGCAAAATTGCGCGTAAATTATCAAGTTCCACCACCCCCCTGCATCCTATGACGACACACCTGATGGCGAAATACCGGCGGGCAGTTGCCGCCCTGGCAGCACTGACCGGTGCGTTGACTACCGCCGCGGCATGGGCGCAAAACCAGGCCCTCACCGTGACCGACGCGCAGCGCCAGACCGCGGTGGCGGTGGCGCAGCAGGGCGTGCCCTTGAGTGAAATCGCGGCGGACGCGCCCGATCGCTACACCGTCAGGAACGGCGACACCCTGTGGGCCATCTCGTCGCTGTTTCTCAAGAGCCCCTGGCGCTGGCCCGAGCTCTGGGGCATGAATCTCGAAGACATCAGGAATCCGCACCGCATCTACCCCGGCCAGCTGCTTCTGCTGGAGCGGACGAACGGCCTGGCCACCCTCAAGCTGGCGAAGTCAGTCGGCGCCGGCGGGGCAGCCCCCGTGACTGTCCGCCTGAGCCCTGGTACGCGCGTCGAAAACCTGCCCGACACGGCCCTGCCCGCCCTGCGCACCAGCGTGATTGAGGCCTTTCTGGCTGAGCCGATGATTGTGGACGCGGAGGGCCTGAGCGGCGCGGCCCGTATCGTGGCTACCCAGGAAGAGCGGGTGCTGCTGGCCCGCGGTGACCGCGCCTATGCCCGCGGCACCGATTCGCCCCTGCTCGACAACAAACCCGCCGAACAACGCCTGCGCGTCTTTCGCAATGCCACCGCCTTGAAGGACCCCGCCACCGGCGAGGTGCTGGCCTATGAAGCTCAATATGTCGGCAAAGCCACGCTGGTGCGGGGCGAGAGCAGCACCGAGGTCATGGGCCCAGAAGGCACTCCGATCAGCGCGGTGGTGCCTGCGACCATCGACATCATTTCGGCCAAAGAGGAAATGCGCGTAGGCGACCGCCTGCTACCCGAGCCGCCGCGCCAGTTTGCCAGCTACACACCCCACGCCCCGACTGCGCGGGTGAATGGGCGCATCGTGTCGGTTTATGGCAGCGCGTCCATCGTCAATGCGTCCCAGAACCAGGTGGTGGCCATCAACCTCGGTAAGCGCGACGGCATCGGGAACGGCCACGTACTGGCCATCCAGAAAGACGGCGCCAAGCTGCTGGACAAGACAGAAACCGGCAAGTCCTTGATGAAGCTGCCCGACGAGCGCAACGGCCTGCTGATGGTGTTCAGCAGCTACGAGCGGGTGTCCTACGCCCTGATTCTGGAAATCACCGACGGCGTGCGCGTGGGCGACCGCCTCGTCAACCCGCGCTAAGCCCCACCCGGGAGAGCACCACGGTGGATAGAGAAGAACTGCGCGCCTGGCTTCGGCTTGGCCTCACGCCCGGCGTGGGCGATGTGAGCGCGCGCAAACTGTTGGCCCACTTCGGGCTGCCGCAGGCGGTGTTCGAGGCCTCGGAGCCGGCGCTCCTTCAATGCGTGTCCGGGCAGCAGGCCCAGGCCTTATTGCAGGTGCCGGCAGGCCTGGACGATCTGCTTGAGCGTACGGTCCAATGGCTGGAGGCCGCGCCCGACCACCGCCGCGTGCTGTCCCTGGGCGATATCGATTACCCGCAGGCCCTGCTCGACACCGAGGACCCGCCCCTGATGCTCTATGCCATGGGCCGCATCGAACAGCTCGAAGATGCCTTTGCCCACTGCGCCGCTTTCGGAGTAGCGGTGGTGGGCAGCCGCAACCCGACGCCGCAGGGCGTGCAGAACGCGCGGCAGTTCAGCGAGGCCCTGGGTCGCGCCGGACTCACCATTACCTCCGGGCTGGCACTGGGCATCGATGGCGCCGCCCACGAAGGGGCGCTTGCGGGCTATTCCGGCAGGGGCCTGGCCACCATTGCGGTGGTGGGCACCGGGCTCGACCGTGTCTACCCCAAGGCCCATTTCGATCTGGCCCACCAGATTGCAGAGAACGGCCTCTTGCTCAGCGAATATTCGCTGGGCACGCCGCCACTTTCGGCCAACTTCCCCAAGCGCAACCGCATCATCTCCGGCCTGTGCAAGGGCACGCTGGTGGTGGAGGCGGCGCTCCAGTCGGGCTCGCTGATCACTGCACGGCTGGCGGTCGAGCAGGGCAAAGACGTGTTCGCCATCCCCGGCTCCATCCATGCCACCCAGGCGCGTGGCTGCCATGCCCTGATCAAGCAGGGCGCTAAGCTGGTCGAGAGCGCGCAAGACATTTTGGAGGAGCTGCCGCCACCCCAGCCCGCCGCGCAGGGTCGTGCCCGCGGGCAAGCCTACGGCACTGCCCGGCCCAAGGGCGGCCAGCCCCAGGAATTGCCTGCGCTCTCGTCCCTGGAGGCGGGGCTGCTGGACGCCTTGGGCTTTGAGCCCACCACCCTTGACGCCCTCCAGGCCCGCAGCGGCATGGATACCGCCACGCTGCAGGCCTTGCTGATGGGGCTGGAGCTCGCGGGGCTGGTCGGGCGGCTGCCGGGCGGCAAATTTCAGCGCCTGGCGAGCGCTTAGCGCCCGCTAAACACCCCTCAAAACGCGGAAAAGGGGGGCAGTTCAGACCCCGTGGTCGGCAGCGTTTTTTCTGCGCTATATTGCCCTCCATGTTTGAAGTCCTCGCCTTTGTTTACGAAAACTACTATGCGGATGACGGTTACCCCGAACCCGCTCACTTACAGAGAAAACTCAACGCCGTAGGCTTTGAGGCGGAGGAAATAGCCGAAGCCATCGACTGGCTCTCCGGCCTGACCACCGCGGCGCGCTTTGCCCGCCCGGCGGCTGCGGATACCCCCACCGTGCTGCACAGCACCTGGCTGCACATCCCCTCGTCCGACAGCGTGCGGGTTTATTCAGTGCAGGAGCAAAACCACCTCGGGCCCGCCTGCCTGGGCTACATCAGCTTTATGGAGAGCGCCGGCATGCTGCCCGCCCATATCCGCGAAGTGGTGATGGACCGGGCGCTCGCAGTGCTGGGCGCTCCGGTGGCGCTCGACGACCTGAAGCTGATCATCCTGATGGTGTTCTGGAGCTTCGGCGAGGAGCCTGACACTCTGGCGCTCGACGAGCTCTGCGAAGACCACGAAGAGCGCACCATTCACTGATCCGGCAGGGCCGGGGGGTCCGCAGGATTCAGCTCAGCAGTCGCTCGGGGTGCGCCTCGATCTGCGCCAGGGCATCGCGCGAGGCGCGCACCGTCAGCGTCTCTTCCTCCCGCGGCAGCAGCAAGCCCGACTGCAGGTAGCCGGCGAGGCGCCCGGCCTGAATCAAAAAGCACTTGCCCGATGGCGCAGCAAACAGGGCGAGCTGCTTGCGCTCACTGCGCCACGCCAGTTGCACCTGATTGAGCTGGTGCAGGTGGTCCAAAACAAACCAGCTACCCAGCTCCAACTCCTTGGCCCAGGCCACGGTGGCAGGCTTAGGCCTGGCGCCACCGGCGGACACCACCTCCAGTGCGGCCGTGTCGATGCCCAGCATCATCTCCATACTCTCGGCGTCCAGCGGCAGGTCGCCCATACCGTCTTCGGAGACAAAGTCCTCCAAGTGCCCCAGGCGCTGGGCCATGGCGTCGATCTTGTCCTGCGCAATCGCCTGCGTCTTGGACATAAAGGCATCGGCCAGCGTCTCGTTGATGCGCTTGAGCTGCACTTCCTGGTCTGCGAGCGGGATAGCCAGCAGCGTCATGCCCGATCGCAGGCGTTGCAGCAGGTTCGGCAGGTCCTGAATCACCCGCGCGCGGTCAGTGCGCTGGGGCTTGGCGCCGGCGGCCCACACCAGATCAGATGCTGACTTCTTGAGCTGCAGGGTATCCGCATGCTGCGGCCCCTTGCGCACCGCTGCCACCGCCAGCACCTCCGCCCAGACCTTGAACAGGAACTCACGGATGTCATCGGGCACCGGCATGTCGCGCAGCATATTGCGCATCTCGATGGTGTATTGGATTGCCAGGGTCTCTTTTTGCTCCACCTGCTGGGCCACGCCGACCATTTTTTGCGTCGCGCTTTTTTCCGTCAAAAACTTGGCGAGGAATTTCTGGAACTCGTCCAGCACGATCTGGTAGACCCTCTTGCCGGCCTCAGGGTACTGTTCGATGACCTGCACGATGCGCCTGATCTCGGCCTCCATGGCGCTGCCATGCACGCCCGCCGCATCGAAGCCCATCACGCACGAGCCCATACGATCAATCAGGAGCCGCGTGGGATGCGCAGCCGATGCAAAGAACTCCGGGTCCTCCAGCGCCACCTTGAGCACCGGCATCTGCAGGCGCGCAAACCAGACGCGTATGCCCGGTGGGATGCGTTCCTCAGCCAGGATCGACTGGAACATCAGCGTAACTACCTCGATGGTCGCCTTCTCGGCCTTGGTTTCTGCCTTTTGCTTGAGCGCAGCGGACTGGCCCCGCAAGCCGTCTGCCACGCGCGCCATGCCGGCGGGACTGAAATCTTCATAGTGGGTGGGTGCAACGGCGCGAACACCGGCGCCGGCGGGCTGCTGCACGATCGCCGCCGCCAGCCCAGCCGATGGGGCGCCGTGCTCCGCCACCCCCGCAAAGCCGCCGGCGTGGACCTGCAGCATCTTGCGGATCTGCCCGATCACGCCCTGCGCGCGGCTGCGGGCCCGCGCGAGGGGTGAGCCCGCAACCTCCGACGCGGTGGGCGCGGCCGGTGCAGAGGGTACGACGGGCGCAGGGGACACGGCAGGCGCCAGCCCCGTGCCCCGAGCCGGCATCCTGACCCGGTCTTTGAGCTCGATATGGGGCATCACCCCTTTGCGTATGAGCAGCTCGTTGGCCTGCTGGTAGGCCCGGCTGAGGTGCTCGATCAGCAGTCGCTGCACAACCTCGGTGACCAGCGGCCAGGACTCGCCGGGCATGCCGGCGCGCTCCCACTCCTCCACCAGCAAGAGCACCAACACCTCGGGACGCAGCAGGTCGTGGCCGTCCAGGTCCTCGGTACCTTCCAGAAATTTGATACGGATACGCAAATCCTCGAGCTGCGGCAGCACCCGTTCGTTAACTGCCAGCACCATGCGCGAGGCCAGGATCTTCTTCTCGACGATATCGGTTCCGACCAGCTCCAGCCGCTCGGGAGCGGGCTCGTGAGCCGCACGGGCAGCGGGCGGATCCAGGCAGGCGCGATAGGCGCGGCTGGTGCCTTCCAGCCAGAGGGGCCGGCCTTGCTTGTAGGCGGTCCAGATGTCTCGCCGGAGCTGGGCCTCGCGGGAATTCGTAGGCTCGTCGAGCAGCGCGCTGAGCCGGTCCTGCACCCCAGCGCCCAAGGCTTGCACGGCCGTTACAGCATCGGCCAGAAAACGTTCGCGCAGGGCGCGCGTGAGTTGCAGTCGGGGAGTAAGCGCTGGGCCAGCGGCCATGTCGGCGGCTGCAGGGCGCTAGACCGCTGCCCCTGCGTTCGGATCGTTGGGGTCGTTGTCCTTCTTCACGCCCCCCTTGATCAGGTCTTCGCGCTGAATGCCCAGCCACATCGCAATGGCGGCCGCCACAAAGACCGAAGAATAAATGCCGAACAAAATACCGATGGTGAGCGCCAGCGCAAAGTAGTGCAGGGTCGCGCCACCGAAGAGCAGCATGGACAACACCATCAGCTGCGTCGAGCCGTGGGTGATGATGGTGCGGCTGATGGTAGATGTGATCGCGTTGTCAATGATCTCCACCGTGCTCAGCTTGCGGTAGCGGCGGAAGTTCTCGCGGATACGGTCAAAAATCACCACCGATTCGTTCACCGAATAACCCAGCACCGCCAACACGGCCGCCAGCACCGGCAGTGAGAACTCCCATTGGAAGTAGGCGAAGAAGCCGAGGATGATGACCACATCGTGCAGGTTGGCAATGATGGCTGCGACCGCGAACTTCCACTCAAAGCGTATGGCAAGGTAGATCATGATGCCAAGCACCACAAAGGCCAGGGCCTTGAGGCCGTCCACTGCCAACTCGTCGCCCACCTGCGGCCCCACAAATTCGGTGCGGCGTAGGTTTGCTGTGGGATCTGCGGCCTTAAGCGCCTCAAGAACTTTCTCGCTTTGCTGGCCGGAGGTGCTGCCTTTTTGCACCGGCATGCGGATCAACACATCCTGCGCGGTTCCGAAGTTTTGCACCTGCACATCATTGATACCCAGACCGGCCACCGTGTTGCGGATCCTGTCAAGGTCCGCGGGCTGCGAGTAGCTCACTTCCATCAGCGTGCCGCCGGTGAACTCCACCGACAAATGCAGGCCGCGCGAGAACAGGAAGAAGACCGCTACCGCGAAGGTAATGAAAGAAATCAGGTTGAACACCAGCGCGTTCCGCATGAACGGAATGTCGCGCCGGATTTTGAAAAATTCCATGTCCGGACCGCCTTTATGGTGTTGTTGTGTGCGTAGTGGTGTCTGGCCGCCACACGGTACCGATGGAAACCGTTTTCAATTTCTTCTGACGACCGTACCACAGATTAACCAGCCCACGTGAGAAGAACACGCCTGAGAACATGCTCGTCAGGATGCCCAGACAGTGCACCACCGCAAAGCCCCTAACCGGGCCGGAGCCGAAGGCCAGCAAGGCCAGGCCGGCAATCAGCGTGGTGACGTTGGAGTCGATGATGGTGGCCCATGCGCGGTCGTAGCCGGCATGAATGGCCGCCTGTGCCGAGGCACCGTTGCGCAACTCTTCCCGCACACGCTCGTTGATCAGCACGTTGGCGTCAATCGCCATACCCAGCACCAGGGCCATGGCAGCCATGCCAGGCAGGGTCAGGGTGGCCTGCAGCATGGACAACACCGCCACCAGCAGCAGCAGGTTGAAGCCCAGCGCAATGCTGGAGATCACACCAAACAGCATGTAATACAGACACATGAATACGGCCACCGCCGCAAAGCCCCAGGTCACGCTGTTGAAGCCCTTGGCAATGTTCTCGGCACCCAGGCTCGGGCCGATAGTGCGCTCTTCAATGATTTCCATGGGTGCTGCCAGCGAGCCGGCCCGCAGCAGCAGCGCCGTGTCTGCGGCCTCTACGGTCGTCATGCTGCCCGAAATCTGCACCCGTCCGCCACCGATTTCGGAGCGGATGACCGGCGCGGTGACAACTTCACCCTTGCCTTTTTCGAACAACAAAATGGCCATTCGCTTGTTGATGTTCTCGCGCGTGACGTCGCGGAATATGCGGGCGCCCTTGGCATCCAGCGACAGGTTTACCGTGGGCTCCTGCGTCTGGCTGTCAAAGCCGGGTTGGGCATCGGTCAGGTTTTCGCCGGTCAGGATGACCTGCTTCTTGACAATCACGCTGCGGCCTTCGCGGTCGGGGTAGCGCTCGGAGCCAAAGGGCACAGGTCCGGTGCCGGTTTCGGCGGCTCGGGCCTCGGTGCCTTCGTCCACCATGCGCACTTCCAGGGTGGCGGTGCGACCCAGAATGTCCTTGGCCTTGGCCGTGTCTTGCACGCCGGGCAGCTGAACGACGATACGGTCCAAGCCCTGTTGCTGAATCACTGGCTCGGCCACGCCCAACTCGTTAATACGGTTGTGCAGCGTGGTGATGTTCTGCTTGAGGGCCTGCTCCTGGATGGTGCGGGCCGAGGCGGGCTTGATGGTGGCCACCAGCTTCACATCGCCGCCGTCCGGGGCGGACGAGGCCTCCAGATCCGCAAACTGGTCCGCAATGACGCGTTTGGCAGCGTCTGCGGTAGCCGCATCACGGAAGCGCACTTCGATCGTTTGGGCATTGCGGCTGATACCGCTGTGGCGCACATTTTTCTCTCGCAGCACGGTACGAATATCACCCGACAGAGATTCTGCGCGCTTGGTGAGCGCGGCCTGCATGTCGACCTGCAGCATAAAGTGCACGCCGCCGCGCAAGTCCAGCCCCAGATACATGGGTGAGGCGTGCAGGCTGGTTAACCAGGCCGGCGAGCGAGAGAGCAGGTTGAGCGCTACCACAAAGGCGGGGTCGGCTGCGTCGGGGTTAACCGCTTTCTGGATGGCGTCTTTGGCTTTGAGCTGCGTATCGGTACCCGAGAAGCGCGCCTTGATGGAGTTGCCCTCCAGGGTGACGGCGTCAGCGGCGAGGCCCGCATCTTTGATGCTCTGCTCAACCCGCGCCAGCAAGGCGGTATCGACCCTGGTCGCGCTCTTGGCAGCTGACACCTGAACCGCCGGTGCTTCACCGAACACATTGGGCAGGGCGTAGAGCCCGCTTACCACCAGCGCGATCAGAAGGATCGCGTATTTCCACACCGGATAACGGTTCATGATCGCGCTTTGCTAAGGATTCAATGCTTACTTGATGGTGCCCTTGGGCAGAACTTGCACCACGGTGCTGCGTTGGACTTGGATTTCCACGCCGCTCGCCACTTCCAGGCCCACATAGCTGTCGCCCATATTGCTGACCTTGCCAAGCACGCCGCCGGCAATCACAACTTCGTCGCCCTTGGCCAGGGCGTCAATCATGGCCCTGTGCTCTTTCTGCTTCTTCATCTGGGGGCGGATCATCACGAAGTACAGCACCACAAACATCAGCACCAGAGGCAGCATGCTCATGAGGGAGGATTGCATGTCACCACCAGCGGCGGCAGGAGCAGTTTGGGCAAAAGCAGAAGAAATGAACACGGGCGAACTCCACAAAAAAGGGACGGTAAAACAGGGGCAGCGCAAGGCGGCCGGCCATTGTAAGCGCGGGCCCAGCTGCCCCCGCAGGGGCAGTCAAGGCCCTAAGTAGGCAGGGGGTGCTGTGCCGCAGGCGTGGCGTGGTAGCCGGCCAGCCGCTCAGCCCACTGTGCCCGCGCAGCCTGAAGATGCCGCGCCTTGACATGGCCGAAACCACGGATTTGCTCGGGCACCCGGGCGAACGCTGCTGCCGCGTCGCGATTGGCGGTGCTCAGGCTGGGCAAGAGCGACTCGATGGCCGCGCGGTATTCGGCGATGAGCGCACGCTCCTCGCGGCGCTCGAGGCTGTAGGCAAACACATCAAAAGGCGTACCACGCAGCACTTTCAAGGACGCTAGGCAACGGAACACAAACCCCATGCCCGGGCCGAAACGGGATTTTTGCAGCTCGCCCTTATCGTTCTTGCGCGCCAACAGAGGCGGCGCTAAGTGGTAGGCCAGTGTGAAGTCGCCCTCGAACATGGCTTCTACTTTGCGGCGGAATGCGGGGTCGGTATGTAGCCGGGCCACCTCATACTCATCTTTGTAGGCCATGAGCTTGAACAGGTAACGGGCCACCGCTTCGCTCAGTGGCAGCTTGTCCCCGCCCAGCCGTGACTCCGCGACCCGCACCTGCGCCACCACGTCGGCATAGGCTTGGGCGTAGGCAGCGTTCTGGTAGGCCACCAGAAAGGCCGTGCGGTGCTCAACCAGCGCATCCAGGCTAGCATCCAGGCCATTGTGCGGTCGGGGCATAAAAGCCACCACCTGCTCTGCCGGATGCGCCAGACCGAGCGCCCGCTGCACTGCAGGCCAGTCCACCGCCGCGCGGCGGCCCCACTCAAACGCCGTTTTGTTGTTGTCCACTGCCACCGCGTTGATCTCGATGGCCCGCATCAGCGAGGCCAGCCCCAAAGGAATCCAGCCCTTCTGCCATGCGTAGCCCAGCATCATGGGGTTGGTGTAGATGCTGTCGCCCAGAACGGCGGTGGCCACCGCGTCGGCGTCGAAGTGGCCCACAAACGCCTCGCCCGCCGAGCGGCGGATGTCATCCAGGCATTGCGCGCCGGGGTTCACCCAGTCGGCATGGTTGACAAAGCCTGCGGTAGGCACGGTGTTGGCGTTGAGCGCCACATGGGTGCGCCCGGGGCGCATGCGCAGCAGGGTCTCCCGCCCGGCCACCACCACCGGGTCGCAGCCCAGCACCAGATCGGCAGCAGCTGCGCCCACGCGGGTGGTGCGGATGGCGTCCTGCGTTGCGGCGATGAGCACATGGCTCCAGGTGGCGCCGCCTTTTTGGGCGAGGCCGCCGGCGTCCTGGGTGACGATGCCCTTGCCTTCGAGGTGGGCCGCCACCCCCAGCAGCTGGCCGATGGTGATCACGCCGGTGCCGCCCACGCCGGCCACCACAATGCCCCACACACCGCCGGGCAGGCCCGCGAGCTGCGCGGCCTTCGGCTCGGGCAGAGCGGGCCACGCCGGCGCAGCGGCCTGCGCCTTGGCCGGCTTCTTGAGCCTGCCGCCCTCCACCGTCACAAAGCTGGGGCAAAAGCCCTTGAGGCAGGACATGTCCTTGTTGCAGGTGCTCTGGTTGATTTGCCGCTTGCGGCCCAGAGGCGTTTCCAGCGGCTCCACGCTCATGCAATTGCTTTGCACGCCGCAGTCGCCGCAGCCCTCGCACACCAGATCGTTGATGACCACCCGCCGCTCGGGGTCGGCCAGCGTGCCGCGCTTGCGGCGGCGGCGCTTCTCAGTAGCGCAGGTCTGGTCGTAGATGATGACCGTGGTGCCTTTAAGGGCGCGGAATTCACGCTGGATGCGGTCGAGCTCGTCGCGGTGTTCGATGGCAATGCCCTCAGGCAGGCCGTCGACCTGGTCGTATTTCTCCGGTTCGTCGGTAACCACTACGATTTTGATAGCACCTTCCGCACGCATGCTCTGCGCAATCTGCACAACCGAGTGCCCTTCGGGCCGCTCGCCGACCTGCTGGCCGCCAGTCATGGCGACTGCGTCGTTGTACAAAATTTTGTAGGTGATGTTGACGCCCGCCGCAATGCTCTGGCGGATGGCCAGCAGCCCGCTATGAAAGTAGGTGCCGTCGCCCAGGTTGGCGAAAATGTGCTGGTCGTGACTGAACGGTTGCTGCCCGACCCAGGGCACGCCCTCGCCGCCCATTTGGGTAAATCCCTCGGTACTGCGGTCCATCCAGATGGTCATGAAATGGCAGCCGATGCCGGCCATGGCGCGCGAGCCCTCGGGCACCCGGGTGCTGGTGTTGTGCGGGCAGCCGGAGCAAAACCACGGCTGGCGCACCGCAGAGGGCCCATGCCGCAGCTCGATGGCCTGCAGAGAGCGCTCTTGCGCGTCGAGCACAGCCAGGTGGGCGTCGATGCGGGCCGCGGTGCCTTCGTCCAGCCCCAGCTTCTTGATGCGCTGTGCAATCGCGCGGGCAATGATGGCCGGCGAAAGGTCGGCATTGGCCCGCAACAGCGTGTTGGCGCTGGGGTTGGGCATGGACCATTCGCCGCCCGAACCGAAGTGGTCGGGCGTTTGAACCTCGTTGAACTTGCCCAGCACGGTGGGGCGCACATCGGCGCGCCAGTTGTAGAGCTCCTCTTTGAGCTGGTATTCGATGACCTGGCGCTTCTCCTCAACCACCAGAATCTCCTGCAGTCCGGTGGCGAACTCGCGGGTGAGCTGCGCCTCCAGCGGCCACACCACGCCCACCTTGTGCAGCCGGATGCCGATACGCCGGCAGGTGTCGTCGTCCAACCCGAGGTCCAGCAGTGCCTGGCGGGTGTCGTTGAAGGCCTTTCCGCTGGAAATGATGCCAAAGCGATCCCCCCGCCCGCCGCCCGGCCCCTCGATAACGTTGTAGTTCAGCCGGTTGGCGCGGATGTAGGCCAAGGCGGCGTACCACTTGGTGTCAAACAGGCGGGCCTCCTGATCGAGCGCGTGGTCCGGCCAGCGGATGTGCAGGCCGCCGGGGGGCAATGCAAAGTCGGCGGGCATGCGGGTGATGACGCGGTCGGCGTCAATCTGCACCGTCGCGCTGGACTCCACGATCTCCTGGATCGTCTTCATGCCGGCCCACACGCCGGAGAAGCGGCTCATGGCAAAGGCGTGCAGCCCCAGGTCCAGGATCTCCTGCACATTGGCCGGAAAGAACACCGGCAGGCCGCAGGCCTTGAAAATATGGTCGCTCTGGTGCGCGGCGGTGGAGCTCTTGGCCACATGGTCGTCACCGGCCACCGCGATCACGCCGCCCCAGGGTGTGGTGCCGGCCATGTTGGCGTGTTTGAAGACATCGGAGCAGCGGTCCACCCCCGGCCCCTTGCCGTACCAGATACCGAACACGCCGTCGTACTTGTTGCTGCCCGGCGGGGCAAAGCCCAGCTGCTGCGTGCCCCACAGCGCGGTGGCGGCCAGCTCCTCGTTCACGCCGGGCTGAAAGGTGATGTGGTGCGCGGCCAGGTACTTGCCCGCCTTGACCAGCGACTGGTCGTAGGTGCCCAAAGGGGAGCCGCGGTAGCCGCTGATAAAGCCGGCGGTGTTCTTGCCGGCACGCTGGTCGCGCACGCGCTGCAGCATAGGCAGCTTGACCAGCGCCTGCACGCCGCTCATGAAGGCGCTCCCCTGCGCGAGCGTGTACTTGTCGTCCAGATGGAAGTCTTCCGGCCCGCTGCTGCGTGCGGGCTGGTCGCGTGGAAGGGGTGCATTCATGATGCGGTTCTCCGGGCTCGTGTGGGGCAAAGTGTAGGCCCCGCCGCCGGAAATGTCTCAGGCCCCCGCCGCCTGCGCGACACGGGCACTCCCCTCACCGGTTCTTAGCTTTGCAGCACTTCGCGGATGGTGAGTGCCAATTCTTCTTCCACGAACTTGGCGATGTAGGCGTCCGCGCCCACGCTCTTGACGTGGCCTTCATTGGTGGCACCGGTCAGCGAGGAGTGGATGATCACCGGGATGTGGCTGAAGCGGGGATCGCTCTTGATCTGGCGTGTCAGGGTGAAGCCGTCCATTTCGGGCATTTCCAGGTCGGTCACTACCACCGCCACCTTGTTCTTGATGGTCTTGCCCTCGCTGATGGCCTGTTCGTACAGGGCGACGAGCTTGTCCCAGGCCTCTTTGCCGTTGCGGGTCATCACATAGGGGACGTCCATGCTGTTGAGCCCGCTCTCAATCATCATGCGCGCCACGTTGGAGTCGTCAGCAGCCAGCACGATCTGCCCGGGCAGCAGTTGCACTCGGGTCTTCGCTGCGGTCACGTCTTGGCGGGCCTCTTGCGGGAGCACGTCGCGGATGATCTGCTCCACATCCAGCACCTGCGCCAGACGGGTGTTTTCTGCATTGCCGTCCAAGCGCGCGATGCTGGTGACCAGACCGCCGCCCGAGTTCTCGGCCGAGAGAACCTGCTTCCACTCCAGCCGGACGATTTCATTGACCTCTTCCACCGCAAACGCCTGGGTGGTGCGGGCGAACTCGGTCACCAGCAGAATGCCCAGCCCTTTGGTCGGGTTGCAGCCCACCACCTTGGGCAGGTTGATCACGGTGATCATCTGGCCGCGGATGTTGGCCACGCCCATGACGCCGGAGGGCGCATTGACCATGGCGGTGATTTCGGGCATCACCAGAATTTCGCGAACCTTGAACACATTGATGCCGAACAATTCGCGGCGCTTGCTGTCGGGGGCCTCGCCGAGGCGGAACAACAGCAGCTCAAACATGCTGTTGGCTGCCAGGTTGGTTCTCTCGTCAATCTCGCGCAACTCTTTGCTCATGGGGTCGTCCTTGTTGGCTCACACGTGTTGCGTCAATATCGCACAACTTGAATACAGCGATGCTAACGCCCCGCGCCTGCACGCTACCGCGTCAGGCTTTCCCGGGGCCACAGCACCCACATCTGCAGGGGCTGGCGCATGCGCCCGGCCAGCTCGGCAGCCTCGGGGCCCCAGCCGGCGAAGTAGTCGGCGCGCACGGCACCGACGATGGCGCTGCCGGTGTCCTGCGCAAACACCATTTTCTGCAGCTGCGTCTGGCCTCCGCTGGAGGCCAGCCAGACCGGCGCGCCATAGGGAATGCTCGACGGGTCCACCGCGATTGAGCGGCCCGGCGTCAGCGCCACACCCTGCGCTCCTTTCGGGCCAAAGGCTGCGTCTAACTCAGCCAAGGGCTCTTCCTTGAAGAAGACCACCCGCGGGTTGGCCCACAGAAGCTCCTGCTGGCGCTGCGGGTTCTGCGCCAGCCAGGCCTTGATGCCGGGCCACGAGGCGTCCTTGATCAGGCCCTGGTCCAGCAACCAGCGCCCCACGCTGCGGTAGGGCTGCTCGTTGGTACCGGCGTAGGCCAGCCGGATCCGGATCTGGCTGCCGTCGGGCTGGGTGATGCGCAAGCGGCCGGACCCCTGAATTTGCAGCACCAGCGCGTCCACCGGGTCGGCCACATAGGCCAGCGCTTTGCCCCGCAGAGCGGCCTGCGCCTCGGGCAGGGTGTCTATCTCCTGGCGGCTGAACCAGGGTTTGCGCGCGGCCATTCCAGCGGGCAGCTGGTAGAGAGGCACGCCAAAGCCCGGCGCGGGGTTGCGGCTGGCCTCCAAGGTGGGTTCGTAATAGCTGGTCAGGAGTCCGGTGGCCTCGCCCTGCAAAGACTCAACCCGGTGCGGCTGAAGCCGGGACTGCATCCACTCCAGCTGCTCCTGCGGGCTGCCGATGCTCAAGCGCCGCACCTCGCCGCACAGGGCGGCCAGTGGGGGCTGGGGCTTTTCGCAGCTCTTGATCCAGGCGTTCCAGGCCTCAAACAGGCTGTCGCCGCCCCAGCCGGGCAAGGACTCCCAGGCCACCGGCACCCAGCGGCTGCGACCCGGGGCAAAAGCGGGGGCAACAGCGGGGCCCACCGCGCTGCCCGCCGGCATGGCGCCTTGCGAACCGGCGCCGGGCGCCGAAGCCGCGGTGCGGTCCGGCTCTACCGGCGCGCGGTAGGCCGCTGGCCGGCCGGCGCAGCCCGCCAGCGTTCCTACAATGGCGCACCCCACCCACCAGAACAGGACCCGATTCATGACCTTGCTATTGCTCGAAGCCCTCGGTGCGGGACTGATATTTGTGGGCATCATCTGGTGGACCATGTTTGCCGGACGCAAGAACGGGGAGCTTCCGCCCGAGGAAAAAAAGGACGAAAAAGCGGATTAGCCCACGTAGAATATGCGCGATTAGCTCCTGAAAGCATAGCAATCACGCCAGCACCCGGTGTTGCAAAGCCGGCAGCTGGGTGCGGCACTGCAGCAGCAGCGCCGGGTCCAGCTCCGCGATGACCACGCCCGGGCCCTGCGCCTGTTGGGCCAGCACCCGACCCCAGGGATCGATGAGCAGGCTCTGGCCCCAGGTGCGCCGCCCGCTGGGGTGAACGCCGCCCTGGGCCGCGGCTGCCACAAAAGCCAGGTTTTCAATCGCCCGTGCGCGCAGCAGCACCTCCCAGTGCGCCTCGCCGGTGGTGTGGGTGAAAGCGCTGGGGGCGAGCAGCAAGTCCACCCCGCGGCGGGCGTAGTCCCGGTAGAGCTCGGCAAAGCGCATGTCGTAGCACACGCTCATGCCCACCGTCCAGGCGTGCCCGTCGGCCGACGCCAGAGAAAACACAGTCGGCGTGTGGCCCCGCTCCAGCACGCGGGACTCGTCGTAGCTCTCGACCCCGTTGTCAAAGCGGAAGAGATGGATCTTGTCGTAACGCGCCACGCACTCTCCCTGCGGGTTGTAGGCCAGCGAGCTGTTGAACACATGGTCGGGCTCATTGGCGCTGAGCGGCAGTGTGCCGGCCACGATCCAGAGCCCCAATGCGCGTGCGCGCCCGGCGATGAAGTCCTGAATAGGCCCCTCGCCAAAGGCCTCCTGAATGGCGAGCTTGTCAGCGTCGCGCGGGCCGATCAGGCAGAAGTATTCGGGTAGCACTGCCAGCTCAGCCCCTTGCACCGCAGCCTGCGCCAAGAGTTCTCCGGCCACACGCAGGTTGTCCTGCAGCTCGCCGGTGGACACCATCTGAATAGCAGCAACTTTCATGGGGGCTCCTTGATAGCTTGGGAGGGTACGGGCGCTTCAGGGCCGGCGCGGCACTTGGGTCACCCGCGGCTCAAGCCAGGTGCCGTCCACCACAAATTCCTGGGTGGCAGCATTGACCAGCGGGCCGCGCAGCAACAACTGGGCCAAAAACGTGCCCAGGCCCACCACCGGGTTGATGGTGGAGGCAATCAGGGAAGCGCCTCCGGCATTGATTTCGGGCACCACCACCATGCGCAGGTTCTGCGTCTCTTTGGCGATGTCGGCCTGCCCCTCCATCAGCACCGCGGCGTTCACCCCCTTCATCTGCAGGTTGCTGGTTCTGGCAATTCCTTGCTCGATGTTCATGTCACCGCGAAAGAAGTCAAACGCAAAGCCCTCGGCGAACACATCGCGAAAGTCCAGCATCAACCGGCGCGGCAGGCTCTGCAGGCTGAGCACGCCGAGCAGCTTGGCAATACCCGGGTCGGCCTTCAGGAACTGGCCGTTTTCCACATTCACATTGAATTTGCCGCTCATGCTGGGGTAGTCCACGGTAATCGGCGAGCCGGCCCAGGCCACCTGTCCCTCTACCTTGCCCGCCCCCTTGCGCACCACGCCGGGCATGCCCAGGCGGCCCAGCAACTCGCCGGAATCGGAAATGTCGAGCTTGAAGTTGAGCACCGTGCGGCGCCGATCGCGGATACTTTTTCCTTGCGGCGCGGCCGACGCGTTGACGCTGGCCCAGTTGCCCGAGGCGGTGAGCCGCGCCTCGGGGGTCTCTATATTGAAGCGGTTGAGGCGCCACTCCCGGGCGCTGGCGCTGCCCAGATTGACGGCCTCGATATCGATGCGGCCCAGGCGCTTGCCGCGCAGCACGAAGTCTTCCACCTCGATGTCCAACGCCGGTATGGCCGCGGGCTGCTCATCGAGCAGGGACTCCACGTCCTGCGCGTTGCTTTGCCCGATGGACAGGCGCGCCAGCCGGCCGTAGAGCCGCCCGGAATTGGCGCCCGAGGGCTGGCGGTATTCGAAATAGCCGCTGAGCTCGGTGGCGTCCACATTGGCGCGCCACAGCGGGCCGTCGCGACCGGCACCCATCACCACGTTGTTGAGCTCGCGGCCGGAGAACTGCAGCTCCCGGGCCCGCAAGACCACCACCGCAGGCATGTAACCCACCTCGGCTGAAGCGGCATTGGGTCCGGGGACCGCCTTCCCGGCAGCAGGCTTGAGGCCCGAGGGAGCACTGGCGTCCAGACCCAGTTTGTCCAAAACGGCCGACCAGGCATCCAGATTCAAGGTCTGCATGTTGATGTTGGCCGACACACCCTCTTCAGGCAGGGGCGCAGCCTCATCCACCGCCAGACCCACGCCGATGGCGCCGCTCTGCACCCGCGGCTCGCTGCCGGAGAGATCGCGCACAAACACAAACGACGCCACACGCCCTACCTCCAGCTGCCAGCGGTCGCGAATGCGCCCCGCGCCCGTGACACCTGCGGTGCGCAACAGCTCAGACGCCACACGCACCGGCAGCGCGGCCTCCGGCGCCTTACCCAGCGGCACGGGCAGCTGCAGGCCCATGCCCTCCAGGGTGGTCTGTAGTTGCAGCTCGGCCACACCCGAACGAAATCCCAGGCTCGCGGTGTAGGCTGCGCTGCCGGTGGCGAACTGCGCCAGCCGGATGGCCGGCCCGAGTTCGGGCGTCTGGCGGATGCCTTCAGCGGTCGCAACGCCACTGAGCAAAATCTGGGTAGGCAGCGGCCGCGAAGTGCTGGAAGCAGCACTGCCGGAAGCATTAACGGCAGTGCTACCAAAGGTCAACCCTCCGTCGAGCCGCACATCGCCTCCGAGCGCACGCGCCTGCGCTCCGCTCAGGCTGAAGCCCGAATCCGTCAGGTTGATGGTGCCGCGCGCCCGTGCGAGCTTAGGCGTGCCGGGCGCGATCTGCACATCGTTGCCGGCAAGCACCACACTCCCCTGCACCGTGGTTTTGTTCACATCCGCCACCGGCAAGGTGAGCCTGAGCTTGTAGTCCGCCGTACCGCTGGCCGTGGTCTGTGCGAGGGACTTGTTCGTCATCGCAGCCAACGGGCTGGAGTTGACCACGCCCAGCAGGTCGGACAGCGGGCCCTTGGCCTCTGCGACCACGCTCACCACCGAAGAGTCGTACAACCGGCTGACCTGCACTTCGGACTTGCCAATCTGCAGCGCGCTGCCGGCGACCATACCGCGCTGCACCTTGACCTGCACCACATCACGGTCCAGCACCATCTCGCCCTGCAGTTGGGTCAGTATGGGCCAGGGCAGGCTGTCTTTGGGCATGACAAAGGGCGGCGCATAGGCAATGCTGGCGTTCTGAACATTGGCTGTTACGCGGAATTCGCCCGGCTGCCCGGTGCGATAAGGGAAATCCGCCAGGTCGCCCTTGAGCTTGAATTGCGCATTGCTGACCGAGCCCGCAAGCAGGGCCCCCTGAAGGTAGTCCAGCGAGTCTTTTTCCATGACTACCGGAAGATAGCGGCGCACTTTGGCACCATCCGCCCGGCTGAGGCTGCCCTGCAGGTCCAGCACGCCGAGGCGCCCGGGGCCGGTCGTGCTGTCCAGCGGACCGCTCCACTTGAATTGCAGCTCGCCCTTCGCGTCCGCATTGGCAAACTGCACCTTGGTGCCTGACACCGCCAGGCGCCTGCCGTCCAACTTCCACTGCACATCGGCCGAGAACTGATCGAGCGGCACCTGCGGTTCGTCAAGCATTCCGTAGGCATCGAGCATGCCGCGCTCCATCGCCAGCGTGGCGCGTCCGCCGGACTGGTCGAAATCAAACTCAGCGTCCAGCCCGCGCAGGCCCGGCCATGCATCCACGCAGCGGCAGGATGGCAGGCCCAAGGCGCTTACTTTGCCCTGGGCGGTGTAGGTCTGCGGCGCGCTCAAAGGGCCCTTCCAGCTGGCTTGCAGCCGGTCCACCACACCTTGGGGGTTGAGCCGCTGCAGCTGCGCGTGGGATGCGGCGTCCAAAGGCAGGCGGGTGGCAATTTGCGCCATGGCGGCCAGGTCCAGGCGGTCGGCGGTGAGCTGGCCGTACTCGGCATCCGTGCCGGCGCGAAAGCGCCGCAGCGTCACGTTGCCGCCGGGCCAGTGGATGCCATCCTGGGTCACGAACTCCAGCGCTTCGGTGCTGATTTCCATGCCATCGGGCAAATTTTTGGCCCCCAGGCGCCCCGACACCGACGCCAGAGTCAGCGGCGCCAGCGCGGGATCGGTCGTCATGTTGACCTCACGCAGCAGCACATCGGCCACCGCACCGGTGGGCACGCCGCCCGCGACATCGACCCAGGCCCTGAACATGCCGCTGCCCTTGGCCAGTTGCGCGCCCAAATCCACATAGCGGCCCAGCTCAGCCAGATCGATCCGCGAAAAGTCGGCATAGGCCTGTCCGTCCCAGGCCTTCCAGTCGCCAGCATGCAAGGACAGCAGGGGCTGGCGGAACACCCCGCGCAGGCTCAGCCGCTCGCCCCATTGCGCCGGCGGATCGGCATCCAGGCGCAGGGAGTGGCTGCGCAGGCGGTTGCGCAGCACCAGTTGCACACCTTCCAACTCCACCGGCGGTGCGGCCCGGGTCTCATCGGTCCAGCGCACCCTCCCGTTCACAACAGCTACTTCGGTCTGTGAAAAAAGCCAATCCGCCACGGCGCCGTCCTGCCCGGCGCGGTCGCTGATTGACAGGCCCGCGACCCAGAGATTGCCGTCGGCCGTGCGGCGAATGTCCAGCGCGGGGCTGTCGATATAGAGCTGTTCAAAGCCCCCCACAAGCAAGGAGCGCGGGGAGATGGCCGCAATGACACTGGGCAGCAGCAGCGCCTCTCGGCCGTCCTGGTCGAGAAGACTTACACGGATGAGTTCGATAGAGGGGATGACACCGTTGGTGCGGGCCTGCATATCGCCGATGCGGACCGGCAAACCCACCGCCTGCGAGGCCCGCGCTTCCAGCCACGGGCGGAAATCGGCGATTCGCGGCACAATCACAAAATGAAGCCCGCTCCAGAGCACAACTAGGCCCAACCATGCCACCGCCAGCAAGCGCAGGGCCCAGCGGCTTACGCTGGCAAACACCCTTAGGCGCAGTGAGGGGCCGGTGGTCGATTCGTTCATCGTGCTATGGGGACTGTGTCAGGAATTATGACCCGCATTGAGAATCCCGCCGCCTCGGCCGGCACGCGCTTCGTACAGCGTATCCGCAGGCGTTATGCGGCCGAACTTGACTTGCTGCCGCAGGGCTTGCCCACCGAGACCACCTTGCTGCAGCTCACGGTGTCGCTGCAGTCCTGCGGACTGACCCTGGGTGCGGCACTGCGGGTGGCGCGCCAGCTCACCCTGGAGCGGCTGGCCACACTGGACTGCAGCGGCCAGGCCGATGTGGCGCAGGTCACCGGCGCCATGACCCACCTGGCCGAAATGGCACTCGACCTCACCTACGCCGACAGCTACGCCAGCCTGAAGGCGCTGCACGGGGAGCCGCGCACCGGCACGGGCGTACCGGCCCGCCTGCTGGTGCTGGGCATGGGCAAGCTGGGCGCGCGTGAGCTCAATGTATCGAGCGACATCGATCTCATCTACGTCTACGACCAGGACGGCGAAACCACGGGCGAACCCACGGGCAAAGATGGCGGCGACGTGCGGGGGCGCGGACGCCTCTCCAATCAGGAATTTTTTGCCCGCATGGTGCGCGGCATGGCAGCACTGCTGGGCGAGACGACCGAGCACGGCTTTGTGTTCCGGGTCGATCTGGCACTGCGGCCCAACGGCAACTCGGGCCCGCCGGCGGTGTCGCTGGGCGCGCTGGAGGAATACTTTCATGTGCAGGGGCGCGAATGGGAGCGCTTTGCCTGGCTCAAAAGTCGGGTGCTGGCACCATCGGGCGCTGTGGGCTCGCCCATGGCCATTCAGCTACGCGCCATCGTGCTGCCCTTCGTGTTCCGGCGCTACCTCGACTACAGCGTGTTTGATGCGCTGCGCGTCTTGCACCGGCAAATCCGCGAACATGCGGCCAAACGCAGCGCAGGGCGGCCCGAGCGCAGCAACGACGTCAAGCTTTCGCGCGGCGGTATCCGCGAGATTGAGTTCACCGTGCAGTTGCTGCAGGTGGTGCGCGGCGGGCAGTTCCCCGACCTGCGCACGCGCCCCACGGTGAGCGCCCTGCAGCGCCTTGTGCAGGCCGGCCTGATGCCGGCCCCGATTGCGCAGTCGCTGGCAGAGGCCTACCTTTTCCTGCGCGGCCTGGAGCACCGCATCCAGTATCTGGATGATCAGCAGACCCATGTGCTGCCCACCGATGAGGCCGACCTGCAGTGGATTGCAGTCACGCTGGGGCTTCCCGACAGCGGCGCCTTGCTGCGCGAGCTGGACCGGCACCGCGAACTGGTGGCGCAGGAGTTTGATGCCTTGCTCGGCGGCAGCTCCGCCCCTTGCACCCAATGCCCCGCCCCTGCGCGCACTGACGCGGCCGACCTCGACAGCACCTTGGACGCACTGAGCGGGCAATTCAAGGAGCGCATGGCCCTGTGGCGCACCCATCCCCGGGTCATGGCGCTCAAGGAAGACTCCCGGCTCCGCCTGGCGCGCCTGCTGCAACGCACTGCGCTGTGGCTCAGTGAGGGCCTCATCACCGAAGACGCAGCACTGCGGCTGGCCGACTGGATGGAGCCGCTACTGCGGCGCGAGAGCTACTTGGCACTGTTGCTGGAGCGCCCGCTGGTGCACCAGCGCCTGCTGCGCATGCTGGGGGCGGCCCGCTGGCCTGCGCGGTATCTTTTGCTGCACCCAGGGGTGATTGACGAGCTGGCAGACGACCGTGTGCTGGATGAGCGCTTTGACGCAGCCACCTTTGAAGCCGACCTCGAGCGTCGCCTTAAGGCGCTGCAAGGCAGCCGGGAAGACGATGATGAGAATCTGCTGAACCTGTTGCGCCGGTCCCACCATGCCGAGGTGTTCCGCACCCTGGCGCGCGACGTGGACGCCCGCCTCAGCGTTGAGCAAGTGGCCGATGACCTGAGCGCGCTGGCGCAGTCGGTGCTGGGGGTGGCCACCCGCTGGTGCTGGGCGCGCCTGAAGAGCCGGCATATCGAACAGCCCCGCTTCGCCATCATGGCCTACGGCAAGCTGGGCGGTAAAGAGCTGGGCTACGGCAGCGATCTGGACCTGGTGTTTGTCTACGACGACGAGGACGAGCGCGCCCCCGAGGTCTATTCGGCGCTCGTTCGCAAGGTCATCAATTACCTCACCGTCAAGACCGGTGAGGGCGACTTGTACGAGATCGACACCGCACTGCGACCCAACGGCAGCTCGGGCCTTCTGGTCACCAGCTTCGGGGCCTTTGCCAACTACCAGCAGCAGCGCGGAAGCAACACCGCCTGGACCTGGGAGCACCAGGCCATCACCCGGGCACGGTGTGTATGGGGGTCGGCGGAGCTCGCGGCGCGCTTTGACGCGGTGCGCGAGGCCGTGATTGCCAGCCCGCGCGATGCCCGGGCCCTGCGCGAAGAGATTCACGCCATGCGCGACACGGTGCGCGCCAGTCACCCCGTCAAGGAGGGCTGGTTTGATGTGAAGCACAGCCCGGGTGGCATGGTGGACATCGAGTTTGCGGTGCAGTATTTGGTGCTCAGCGCGGGCGGCGCGCACCCTGAGCTGCTGGCGAATGCAGGCAACATCGGCTTGCTGCAGCGCGCACAAGCCTGCGGTCTTCTGCCGGCGCCAGTGGGTGAGAACGCCGCCTTGGCCTACCGGCAGCTGCGCCAGATTCAGCACACAGCCCGGCTGAACGAGGCACCGACGCAGGTCCCTGCAGACCAGCCCCTGACCCCGCAAGAGGCCGGACTCGCGCTGTGGCAAGTGGTCTTCGGGGCTGAGCTGGAGTAAGGCTGTTCAGCCGGCGCTGCTCGCGCGGATCTTGCGAACCAATGCGGTGGTGGAGTAGCCACTGACAAAGGGCAGGGCCAGCGCACGGCCGCCCCAGGACTCGACAAGGCGTGTCTCAGGCAGCCGGGCCATGTCGTAGTCGCCGCCCTTGACCAGAACGTCGGGCCGGATGTGGGCAATGAGCGCCTCGGGCGTGTCTTCGGCAAACCATGTCACCAGGTCCACGGCGCCCTGGCTGGCCATCACGACCGCGCGGTCGCCTTCGGCGTTCAGCGGACGGTCATCGCCTTTGCCGAGGCGGCGCACCGAGGAGTCAGTATTCAAGCCAACGATCAGACTGCCGCCCAGGGCCCGCGCCTGCGCAAGATACAGCACATGGCCGCGGTGCAACACATCAAACACACCGTTGGTGAATACCCAAGGGCGCGGCAACCGCGCAAGCGCCGGACCCAGGTCGGAGAAGGGGGTGATTTTTTGCAGGAAATCAGGAAGTGCTGGGGTGTCTGGCATGAGCTCATCCTATCAGCACTTCAGAGAGCGCCCGGGCTCGTGCAGGGCCCTTAAAGGGGCGGATGGCTTGCATTGAAGACTGCATAATTGCCGTGCCTTATGAACCTCGTCGCCGTCAGCATCGATTCCATTCCCATCGGACAACCGCTCGCCTTTCCGTTGATGGACAAGGACGGAACCTTGCTGGCCTGCAAGGAGTTTGTGATTGCCTCCCGAAAGGACCTGGCCGAGATTGCTGAGCGCGGGGGCGGGCTCTACATCAATGTGACCGACTCCGAGGCGAGGCACCGCGCCTACATTGACCACCTGTACGGGATGGTGCGCGACGAGAAATCCATTGGTTCGATCGCCGAGACCCAGATCACTGAGGAAACTGCCTCTGAGCGCGAGTCCGCGCAGGATGACCGCCTCGATTGGCTGGACCTGCAAACCATCGCAAGCGCGTTGCTGCGGGACACCCAGGCACACACCTTCCAGCGCCGCTTACTGCGGCTGCAACGCCAGCTGGTGCGGCACATCCAGAACAACCCCGACGGTACCCTGTTTGCGCTGATTTACCTCTCGGTGAGCGATGTGCGCATGTACAGCGGCACCCACGCCATGCTGGTCAGCGTGATCTGCATGCTGACCGCCAAGGAAGTGCTTAATTGGCCGGAAGAAGATCAACGCACGGTGGGGCTGGCCGCGCTCACTATGAATTACGGCATGACCGAGCTGCAAGACCGCTTGGCCTTGCAGATGGAGCCGCCCAGCCAGGAGCAGCGCGCTCAGATTGTGCAACACAGCAACCATGGCGTTGCCCTGCTGCAAAAAGCAGGCGTGACCGATCCGGTCTGGCTGGACGCCATCCAGCTGCACCACAAGTCGCCTCCAGGGCCCTTGGCGCCACGGGAAAAGTGCGACCGGTTTGCGCGGCTGATCCAGCGGGCTGACATTTTTGCGGCACGCATCTCACCGCGCGCGACCCGCCTCCCGATGACACCTGCTGCCGCCATGCAATCCTGCTACTTTGACGAGAACAAAGGAATGGACGAGGCCGGCGGCGCGCTGATCAAGGCGGTGGGCGTTTACCAACCCGGAGCGTATGTGCGGCTCTGCACCAATGAAGTGGCCGTTGTCATTCAACGGGGACTGAACACCACCACACCCCGTGTGGCGGTCTTGCTCAACCGAGAAGGCATGGCCACGGTGGAGCCGCCCATTCGCGACACCAGCGTGCGCGAGTACCGCATTGTCGGCAGCGTCCCGCACCGCGAGGTCAAGGTGCAGCTCAACCTCGAGCGGCTGCTGCGCCTCACCACCTTAAACAAGCCCGTGCGGCCCTGGTAATTCCGCCGCCACGGGGAACAGCCGCCTCCGGGACCAAGCGCCCAAGACTAAGCGGCCGTGGGCAAAAAGGTGGAGGCTGACAGCTCTTTGCGGAACTTATTGAGCTCTTGCACGCTGGCAAAACTGCGCTCCATCAGCAGGCTCAAGTTATGAAGGATGCGCTCCACCACCTTGGTTTCCCAGACCGAATCAAAGTTGATTTGCTTGTCCAGCCAGTGCTCCAGCCAGGCGGGATCGGGCAGGCGGCTCTGCACCGTGTCCATCGGGTAGAGGGCCTTGTTCACATGCAAATTGGTCGGGTGCAAGGCCTGCGCAGTGCGGCGGGCGCTCGCCATGAGCACGCCCACTTTGGCAAACGCCGACAGCGCCTCGGTGCCGGACTTGGCGATGGCGCGCTTCATGTATTTGAGGTAGGCGCCACCGTGGCGCGCTTCGTCCTGGCTGAGCTTGGTGTAAATCGCCTTGATCACCGGCTCGGTGTGCCATTCGCTGGCGCGGCGGTACCAGTGGTTCAGCCGGATTTCGCCGCAAAAATGCAGCATCAGCGTTTCCAGGGGCGGGGCCGGGTCAAACTCAAAGCGCACCGCGTGCAACTCTTCTTCGGTTGGTGCGAGCTCGGGCCGGAAGCGGCGCAGGTACTCCATCAGCACCAGCGAGTGCTTTTGCTCTTCAAAAAACCAGATCGACATGAAGGCCGAAAAGTCGCTGTCGCCGCGGTTGTCGCGCAGGAACATTTCCGTGGCGGGCAGGGCGGCCCACTCGGTGATCGCGTTCATTTTGATGGTCGTAGCCTGCTCATCCGACAACAACGCGGTGTCGAACTGAGCCCAGGGAATGTCGCGGTCCATGTCCCATCGCACCGTTTCCAACTGCCTGAAGAGTTCGGGGTACAGCATTGCAGCCTTTCTGATTAACGATATAAATTTTATTCGCGATAGCCACTTCCGCGCTGCCGAGAAATATGGCTCCAAGGTCGCGCCCTTGCGATATATTACTAACCAGTCACAAAATTTACTTGGAAGTTCACGTAACAAGGGGGTCCGCATGAAAGTCGCCATCGTCGGCTCCGGCATTTCCGGTCTGGCCGTCGCGCACCGCTTAGTCGGACATGCCGACATCACCTTACTGGAAGCCGGCGATTATTTCGGTGGGCATACCCACACTGTTGATGTGACTTTGCCCGGTCCGCAGGGCCCGATTACGCACGGGGTGGACACTGGTTTCCTGGTCTTTAACGAGCGCACCTACCCCCAGCTCATCGCCTTGTTTGCCGAGCTGGGCGTGGCCACGGCGAAGTCCGACATGTCGTTCTCGGTACAGGTGCCAAGGAGGGGGCGGGTTCTGGAATGGAATGGCGCGAGCCTGAACACCGTGTTTGCCCAGCGCGGCAATGTGTTCAACATCTGCTTCTTGCGCATGCTCGCCGACGTGCTGCGCTTCAACGCGTTGGCCACCGGCATTGCGCAGCGCAACGAAGAGACCGAACTGATGCAGCCGCTGTCGGTGTTTATGGCTGCGCACCGCCTCTCTGCCGAGTTCCGCGACTGGTATCTGTTGCCCATGCTGGGCTGCATCTGGAGCTGCCCGACCGACCAGATGCTGCAGTTTCCAGTGGCCACCATGATTCGCTTTTGCCACAACCACGGCCTCATTCAGGTCAGCAACCGCCCCCAGTGGTGGACTGTCGCCGGAGGTGCGCGCCACTATGTTGAAAAGATTGTTGGCTCCATAGCAGACAAGCGACTCAATGCCCCGGTCGAGCGGGTGCAGCGGGACAGCGATGGCGTGTTGCTCACCGTCCAGGGGCAGACCGAGCGCTTTGACAAGGTGGTGCTGGCCTGCCATCCAGACCAGAGCCTGGCCCTGCTCGCCGACGCCAGCGCCGCCGAGCGGGCCACCCTGGGCGCGATCCGCTACCAGGCCAACCACGCGGTGCTGCATACCGACACCCGCGTGCTGCCCACGCGCCGGCTGGCTTGGGCAGCCTGGAACTACGAGCGCAGCGCCGATGCGCGGCAGGAAGATGCCCGCGTCTGCCTGCACTACCTGCTCAACCTGCTGCAGCCCCTGCCGTTCTCGCAGAGCGTGGTGGTCTCGCTGAACCCGGTGCGTCCCATTGATCCAGCGCTGGTGCACGGCCGGTTTGACTATGCGCATCCGGTGTTCGATCTGCCTGCCATCCGGGCGCAGGTTGAGGTGCCGGCGCTGCAGGGAGTGAACCACACGTATTTTTGCGGCGCCTGGACGGGTTACGGCTTTCACGAAGATGGGCTTAAATCCGGGCTGGACGTGGCGGCCCGCCTGCAAGTGGCGCTGCGCCGCCCTGTTGCATCACCTGCACTGACCCCCGCCTGACCCGCCCACCCATGCCCAGCGCCAGCGCCTGCAGCCCCACTCATGCCGAGCCCCTCATCGGCTTTGGCGAGGTGCGGCACACCCGCCTGCGGCCGGCGCACAACGCATTCACCTACCCGACGTATTTTTTGATGCTGCCCATGCGGCAGCTGGCGGCCCACGGCAGCGCCGCGCTGGCCCGCAACCGCTTTGCCGCCCTGAGCTTTTACGACACCGACCATGGCGACGGGCGCAGCGAGCCCCGAGGCGGCGCGTTGGCCTGGCTGGACGCGCTGCTGCACAGCGAAGGCATTCTGGACGCGCAGGGCGAGGTCTGGTTGCACTGCTACCCGCGGGTGCTGGGCTTTACCTTCAAGCCGGTGAGCTTCTGGTACTGCCACCGTAACGACGGGTCGCTTCGCGCCATCGTGGTGGAGGTGAACAACACCTTCGGCGAGCGCCATTGCTACCTGCTGGATGCGCCGCGCTACGGGCAGGAGCTGCTGGCCAACAAGGTATTTCATGTGTCTCCGTTTTGCCCGGTCGAGGGGAAGTACCGCTTTCGCTTGATGCGCAGTGCCGACGACCTGCGCACCGTGGCCCGGATTGACTACGACGACGCCGGCGGCCCGCTGATTCAGACCAGCGTGAGCGGGCGCCTGCAGCCCCTGACCCCCGCCAGCATCCGGCATGCGCTGTGGGCTTACCCCGCCATGACGCTGGGCGTGGTGGCGCGCATCCACTGGCAGGCGCTGAAGTTGTGGCTCAAGCGCGTTCCGTTTTTCCGTAAACCCGTCCCACCCGCTCTGATGACAAGCCGCGCCAGCTCGCCTGCTGCCGCGCCCCCAGAGCCCCTCCATTCCGCCCCCTGATTGCAGCCCCCCGACAGACCGCCATGAACAGCCCCACCCTGCGCTCCTCCGATTCCGCACAACGCTCGGCCACCGGCCTGCCACCCGGCACGCCGGCTGCGGCCCGCACCGTTTTCAAATTACTGAGCAAGCTGCGCCGCGGCAGCCTCACCGTGCAGCTGCCCGACGGTAGCCTCCAGCGCTTTGGCGGCGAGGCCTCGCCCCACGCCAGCCTGATGCTGCACAACTGGAAGGTCTGCAGCGCTGCGCTCAAGTCCGGCGACATTGGCTTTGCTGAGGGCTTTATTGCAGGTGACTGGTCCACCCCCAACCTGACCGAGCTGCTGAGGGTGCTGGTGCGCAACCGCGACGAAGTGGAGAGCGTTATCTACGGCAGCTGGGCCGGCAGACTGCTCTACCGCATCAAGCACTTGCTCAACCGCAACACCCGGGCCAACAGCCAGAAAAACATCCACGCCCACTACGACCTGGGCAACGCCTTCTACCGCCTCTGGCTCGATGAGACGATGAACTACTCGTCGGCGCTGTTTCAAGGCAATCCGGACCAGTCCATGGCGCAAGCGCAAATGGCCAAGGTGCGCCGCGCCCTGCAGGAATCCGGTGTGCAGGGCGGCGACCGTGTGCTGGAGATTGGTTGCGGCTGGGGCGCCCTGGCCGAGATGGCGAGTACCGAGTTCGGCGCCCACATCACCGGCGTCACCCTGAGCACCGAGCAACTCGCCTATGCGCAGGACCGTATGCAGCGCCTGGGCGTGCAGCAGCAGGCCGACCTGCGCCTGCAGGACTACCGCGACATCCCCGACGCGCCTTTTGATGCGATCTGCTCGATTGAAATGATTGAGGCCGTGGGCCGCGAGTTCTGGCCGACCTACTTCCAGACCATCGCCAAGAAGCTCAAACCCGGCGGGCGCGCCTGCGTGCAGAGCATCGTGATCGACGACGCCTATTTCGAGCGCTACCTCCGCTCTACCGATTTCATCCAGCAATACATCTTCCCTGGCGGCTGCCTGCCCAGCCCCGGCGAGTTCAGGGCGCAGGCGCAGGCCGCAGGCCTCGAGGTGGTCAATGAGCTGGCGTTCGGCCACGACTATGCCGAAACCCTCAAGCGCTGGCGCGAAGCTTTCCTGCATGAGCGCGACGCGGTGCTGGGACAGGGCTTTGATGAGCGCTTCATGCGCATCTGGGAGTTCTACCTCTGCTACTGCGAGGCGGCCTTTCTGGAAGACAGCATCGACGTGGTGCAGTACACCCTGCGCAAGCCGACCTGAGCGCCCTCAGCACCCCTGCACCCCTGCACCAAGCCTTCTATGCGACGCCGCCCGCTCCTCCGTCTTGCTGCCGCCGGCCTGGCCTGCGCGGTGGGCGGTGCCCGGGCGCAAGCGCAGCCCGGGGGCGGCGCGGCGGCAGCGGCCGGCGGCACGGCCGGGGCCGCAAGCAGCACCGGCACCTTGCCGCCCGAAGTCGCGGCCGAGCTGCCCAACGCCGTGCTGTCGGGGAGCGCCCGCATGCGCTACCTGGGCCTGCAGATTTACGACGCGCGGCTGTGGGTTGCGCCGGGTTTTCAGGCGGCGGCCTACTGGAACAGCGCACTGGTGCTCGAGTTGCGCTATCTGCGCGGCCTGTACGGCAGCGCCATCGCGCAGCGCTCGCTCGATGAAATGCGCCGCAGCGGCCCCATCACCCCAGCCGCCTCGCAGGCCTGGCTGGAGGCGATGAAGCAGGTGTTCCCCGATGTGCAATCGGGCGACCGGATCACCGGCCTGCACAGCCCCGGCGTGGGCGCGCGCTTCTGGCTCAACGGCCAGCCGCGCCCGGCCGTCCCCGATGCCGAGTTCAGCCGCCTGTTCTTTGGCATCTGGCTCTCCGAGAAAACCAGCGAGCCGCGGCTGCGGGCCGAATTGCTGACCGGTGCGATGGCGGGGCTTGCTCCATGAACGCGGGCCAAGGCTGGCGCTACGGGCTGATGGGCCTGCCGCTGGCTTTTGTGGCGCTGCCGCTCTACGTCATCCTGCCCAACCACTACGCCACCGTCTTCGGCGTGCCGCTGGCCGCCTTGGGGCTGGTGTTGCTGTTGGCGCGGCTGGTCGATGCCTTGATAGACCCTTTGCTCGGGCGCTGGAGCGACCGGCTGTTCAGCCGCGGGGCCGACATACTGCTGGCCCGCGCGGGCTGGGCCTGCGCGCTTCTGGGTGTGGGCTTTTGCCTGCTGTTTTTTCCGGCGGTGCGCGGCGCGCAGGCGCTCTTGTGGTGGGCGGGGATGGCGCTGCTGCTCACCTATGCCGCCTACAGCTTCCTGAGCATCAGCCACCAGAGCTGGGGCGCCATGCTGGGCGGTAACGAGGCCTACCGCAGCCGGGTGGTGGCCTGGCGCGAGGGGCTGGGTCTGGCCGGCGTGATTTTGGCATCGATTGCGCCTG
>NZ_CAMCVG010000014.1 GCF_945881795.1 Rhodoferax sp. OV413 | reverse complement strand
GTGGGCCTGTTCGGTGGTGCCGGTGTGGGCAAGACCGTGAACATGATGGAGTTGATCAACAACATTGCCAAGGCACACAGCGGCTTGTCCGTGTTTGCCGGTGTGGGTGAGCGTACCCGCGAAGGGAACGACTTCTATCACGAGATGGCCGATTCCGGTGTGGTGAACCTTGAAGACCTACCCAAGTCCAAAGTGGCCATGGTGTATGGCCAAATGAACGAGCCACCAGGCAACCGCCTGCGCGTGGCCTTGACCGGCCTGACCATTGCGGAATCCTTCCGTGACGAAGGCCGTGATGTGCTGTTCTTCGTGGACAACATCTACCGCTACACATTGGCCGGTACCGAAGTGTCGGCGCTCCTGGGTCGTATGCCTTCCGCTGTGGGCTACCAGCCGACACTGGCTGAAGAAATGGGTCGCCTGCAAGAGCGGATTACCTCAACCAAGGTTGGCTCCATCACCTCCATCCAAGCCGTTTACGTTCCAGCGGATGACTTGACCGACCCATCCCCCGCGACAACCTTCGCCCACCTGGATTCCACCGTGGTGTTGTCCCGTGACATCGCTTCGCTGGGTATTTATCCGGCCGTGGATCCTTTGGACTCCACCAGCCGCCAGCTTGATCCCAATGTGGTCGGTGATGAACACTACTCCACAGCGCGCGCTGTGCAAGGTACTTTGCAACGCTACAAGGAATTGCGCGACATCATCGCGATTCTGGGCATGGACGAACTAGCCCCCGAAGACAAGTTGACTGTGGCTCGCGCCCGTAAGATCCAGCGCTTTCTGTCCCAGCCTTTCCACGTGGCTGAAGTGTTTACCGGCTCCCCCGGCAAATACGTCACCCTGGCTGAAACCATCCGCGGCTTCAAGATGATTGTGGCCGGCGAGTGCGATCACCTGCCAGAGCAAGCGTTCTACATGGTCGGCACCATCGACGAAGCGTTCGAAAAAGCCAAGAAGGTCTAAGTCATGAACACCATCCGCGTTGATGTGGTCAGTGCAGAGGAGTCCATCTTCTCCGGTGAAGCCGTTTTCGTGGCGCTTCCCGGCGAGGCTGGCGAGCTCGGCATCAAGCCGCGCCACACCCCGCTGATCACCCGCATCAAGCCTGGCTCGGTGCGCATTGAGAAGGCCGACGGCAGTGAAGAGTTTGTGTTCGTTGCCGGCGGCATTCTGGAGGTGCAGCCGAACTGCGTGACCGTGTTGTCCGACACGGCCGTCCGCGGTAAAGACCTCGACGAAGAAAAATCCAACGCAGCCAAAGCGGCTGCAGAGGAAGCTTTGAAGAACGCCAAAAGCGAAATCGACATAGCGCGAATTCAGTCCGAAATCGCCGTCATGGCCGCTGAAATCTCGGCAGCCCGCAAGTTCCTGAGAAAGAAATAAGCTCCGGCGCAGGCACCTCACAAAGCCACCTTCGGGTGGCTTTGTGTTTTGTGCCGCAGACGCGCCACAGAGATGCGCGAAAATGCTTCCATGCCAAAACAACAAGCCAAATTGCATGCCGTAATGGGTGGCACCCCTGACGAGGTGGAGTCCGCCTTTTACGAGGCCCTGCAGCGCGGAGACATCGACCAGCTCATGTCATGCTGGGCCGATGAAGATGACATCGCCTGCATACATCCGGGAGGCGGGCGCATCATCGGCCCCGGCGCCATACGCGCGAGCTTTGAGGCCATGTTCGCGCATAGCGGCTCTATCCCCGTCAGTCCGGAGCAGATCCGCCGCGTAGACTCCCTCGCCAGCGCAGTTCACCATGTGCTTGAAAAAGTCGAGATCCATACGCCCGAGGGCCCGGGCAGCGCGCATGTGCTGGCAACGAACGTGTATCACAAGACCCCGCAAGGCTGGCGTATGGTGGTGCACCATGCCAGTCCCGGCACACCCGACGACACTGCGAACGGTCCCCTCGCGCCTCAGGTTTTGCACTGAATGGGCCTTCTGCGCCCGCCACCAATGCGCCGACAGCTATGAATTATGTAGCGCCAGTTTGGTTGCCCGGGGGAAATCTGCAAACCATCTGGTCCTCGTTGTATGCCCGCCGGACCATGGGCCCGCGGCCCCTCTATCGCCGTGAGCGCTGGACCACGCCCGACCGCGACTTTGTCGACGTGGACTGGCTGGACCCGCAGGCGCCAGCGGGTGCGCCGCTCTTGGTGCAATTTCATGGCCTGGAAGGCACGTCGCGCAGCCACTATTCGGAAGCTTTTGCGGACTTTGCCCGCGCGCGTGGAATGGCCTATGCGGTGCCGCATTTCAGGGGCTGCAGCGGCGAAGTGAATCTCGCGCCGCGCGCCTATCACTCCGGTGACCACGAGGAAATTGGCTGGATGCTGCAGCAGTTTCGCACCCGGCACCACGGCCCCATCGTCGCCGTTGGAATTTCGCTGGGCGGAAACGCCCTGCTGCGCTGGGCCGAGGAGGCCGGTAGCACCGCCGCCAACACCGTGCGCGCTCTAGCGGCAGTGTGTTCCCCGCTCGACCTGAGCTCCAGCGGCCACGCCATCGGCGCGGGATTTAACCGCTACACCTACAGCCGCATGTTCCTGAAGTCCATGATGCCCAAGGCGATGCGCAAGTTAGAGCAATTTCCCGGCCTTTTCGATGCAGAAGCACTCCAAAAAGCGCGGGACCTCTATACCTTTGACAACATCTTCACCGCGCCGCTGCACGGCTTCAAGAACACCGACGACTACTGGGCCCGCGCCTCCGCCAAGCCACATTTGCACCGAATCCGCATTCCCACATTGGCTGTCAATGCGCGCAACGATCCGTTTGTGCCCGCTTGGAGCTTGCCCCGGCAGAGCGAGGTAGGTGCGCATGTCACCCTGTGGCAGCCGGCGCACGGCGGCCACGTTGGCTTTCCGCAGGGTCGCCTGCCCGGTCATGTGCGCACCATGCCAGAGGCTGTTGGCAGCTGGCTCGCACGCGCCGTACTCTGACCGGAGAATCCATGGATGACATCGTCCGGCAAGCCATGGCCAAATGGCCGCATGTGCCCCACTGCTTCGGCTGGCTAGGCCTGGACAACCGTGGCGACTGGTACTTGCGTGACGACGCGGCGCAGGCAGCGGGCGCCTTCAGTAGCGGACTCCCAGGCAGTAAGGGCAGCCGGCTGATGCATGAGAAGCTGGTGGATTTCATCTGCCGCAACTACGCGGCAGACGCTCAGGGCCGCTGTTATTTTCAGAACGGGCCCCAACGCGTTTACGTCGAGCTTCAAGCCGCCCCATGGATCTGGCGCGTGGACGATACAGCCGCCATTCACGCCCACACGGGCCAGCAGACCACCTATGCCGAGAGTTGGGTAGACGAGGCCGGCCGGCTCTACCTCCAGACCCCTCTAGGCCTCGGACTCGTGCACACCGCCGATATGGGTCGTGCGGCAGCCGCTGTTGAGGCCGGTCTCTGGCTCCCGCAAGAGATCCGGGCACATGAAATGCCGCCCCGGTTCGGCTACGTTTGCAGCCCGCAGGCAGAACAATCTAACACTAAGCCGCTATAAAAAACGGAGCACCTCGCCCAGCACTGGCGCCGAATGCACACAAAAAAGCCGGCACAAGGCCGGCTTTGGGAGGATGAGATTAGCGGGGGCTCACTTGGCTTCGGCCGCTGGCTGCTTTGGCTCATCGAACTTGGCGCCGCTGCCGTTAGCCAAATAGACCACGGCTCGGGCAATCTCAAAGTCCGCCATATCGCCACCACCCTGCGCGCCCATTGCGCCCTTGCCCTTCATGGCAGAGGTATACAAGGCGTCGAAACCGGTCTTCACGCGCGGCGACCATGCGCCAACATCACCAAACTTGGGCGCGCCGGCGGCACCACTGACGTGACAGGCTGCGCACTGTGCCTTGTACACCTCTTCGCCGGTTTTCACTACCCGGTTGGCATCGCGAATTTCCACGGCGCCCACCTTTTGGATGCGCAGGGCGGTTGACTGTTCGACATTTACCGCGCCGGCCGCCGGCTTGTTGTCAGCCGTTACATACGCCACCAGGCCAATGATCACGAAAATAGGAATCACAAACGAAAAGAAAGCTGCAAAGAGCAGCTGCTTGGGCGTTTTGATCGGCCCGGTGTGGTCTTCTTCATGCGCAGTGGATTGGCTGTTGTCGCTCATGGGGGTCCTCAATAAAAGCGGGGGCATGCAATGTGCCGCTGATTATAACGGCCGCCCCCCTCAAAACCCCTACAATCCCAGCACTGTTGCGGCTGTAGCTCAGTGGATAGAGTATTGGCCTCCGAAGCCAAGGGTCGTGGGTTCGATCCCCGCCAGCCGCACCAAAGCTTGATAGCTTGCTACTCATCTGAGAGCGTCCGGCGCCCCTGCAAATTGGCGAGCAGGACATAGCGTTTTGTATGCGATCTGGATTCAATGACGGGGCGCCTTGACGGTGCGGTCACTTGCCATCTTCGCTCAAGCGTCTGAGCTTGAAAAACCATTGCGCAGCTTTCTGCGCCTGCATGCCTCCTGCTGAGCCGATCAGCGTCTCGCGCACCGGCCCGATCCCCGCCATGCCAAGAATGTTGCGCCGCAAAGACTTCAGGCTGTGCGCGCGAAACAACAACCTGTACACCAACGCAGGCATGGCCATGGTGACGACGACCTGGGCCGAGCGGCCTGATAGCGGCTTCTTTGCGAAGGGATTGCGGTTCGATCCGGTAAAGCTGGGCCGAAAGACCTGCTCCAAGAAACCTTTCAGCAACGCCGGCATGTCCCCCGCCCAAAGCGGGAAGAAGAACACCATGTGCTCGCACCACCAGATATCGTCTTGGGCCGTTTGCAAACTCCTGGGCAGGTAGCCGGTCTTGAAATCAATCTGACTGCGCAGCAAGGGGAAATCAAGCGCCGCAACATGGCAGAGACGCACGGCGTGACCGCCAGACTGGGCGCCGCCTTTGTAGCTGGCCGCCAGCGCGTGACACAGGTGCGAAGTTCTGCTGTCGGGATGCCCCTGAATAAGAAGAATGCGTTTTGACAATTCAGGACTCCAAGTGGGGTGGTGCAAATCGAGACGCCGGCCGCATGGAAGGCGAGAGCGGGATAGTTCTCACACCATCACCGCTGACACCGGTCGCCTGAGTGAAAACGGCATGGTCGGGCCCCTGCCAAACCGCACCACCAGATCAGGCCGGTACCCATCTAGGCCGAGCGCTCTAGCAAGAGAGCTTCGCGAGGATGGAACCTCCACAGGCTGGTTCAGATGGGCGTTCCGAATGCCAAGGGCGGTGGCCTGCAGTGCAAACCGCTCATAACAGCGTCCGACCTCGACCCAGTGCGCCTTGTCCGCCGACAGGCCCACGAACACCGCAATGCCTGCCGAGCTGCGAATCTGGCGCGCAATCTTGTCGTTCTCAGACACGGGTGTGAAAAGCATGCCGAATGCCAAACGGCCCAACCAGCCCGGAATGGCGGGATTGCCGCTGGTGGGGCTGAACAGCCCGTCGCGGGTGAGCACAGCATCAGACGCGTTGAACCGGATCCAGGTCTTGAGCTCGGCGACGAAGCCGGCATCTGCCATCTGGCGGCTGTTGGCCCCAATAATCTGTCCTAGCACGTGCTCCAAGGCCGGCCGCCCGGTCAGGAGCACCAGCCGGACCTGAGGCCCGCTACCGACACGTTGCAGCACATCGAGCTCCGCGGCAGACACGGCCGCTCCGTCATAGTCGCCACGCGTCACCTGGCGCAGCGGAATCGCGTGAAACAGAGCGGAAGACCGGGGCGCAGTAGGCCTGAGCTCGACCCGAATGTTCTCCCTTATATCGTCAAAAACGACATCGGCATGCAGCCCATGGGCCAAGGCGGCCTGCACCAGGTTCTCGGTCGCGCACCCGAGCGAGACAAACAGATGATGGTCGTCCGGATCGACCGCCGGACACCGCCTCGCCAAGTCTGGTAGGAGGGTGATGGAGGTCTCGGTGGCACTGAACTTCCAGCATTGCGTGTTGTGGCTGGACGGGGCCAATGTGGCGTAGCGGACCAGTTCGCTTGTGGGGGCATTTCCCTCGAACTCCAGCGGCGTTACCGGCAGCTTGATTGGCAGCGCGACGGGCTGCCGGATTTGGCTTGCTAAGGCCTCGTACTCATCCGACATGCCGAAGGAACTGCATCCCGATACGAACGATGCGGTGCCCGCAATGCCACAGGCAGACAGCGCGAACACTCGTCGAGACATGGCAACCAAGCCGAACTCCTGGGAAAGGTGTACCCCAGAGTAAAGAGTTATCTCCCCGGTCTCCGTTCGACAGCGCACAGGGTTGAGCCTGCACAGTCCGCAACCACGATCCTTTTCGCCCGGTGCAAGCGGACTCCGGCAAGCTCCCCGGGGTCACCGCCAGTGGTGATGCCTGCCCCGACCTTCATTGCGGCCGAAGTGAAACTGCACCGGCGGCAGAACATGAGGCCGTACGTAGTAGGGCTGGTAGATGATGCGCGACTCAACGACCTGCGGGAGGGCGTAGTTCTGCTGCACGATCGGCGGCTGCCCGGAGCCCGCCCCAACCGCCGCTCCCGCTGCGCCCGCCACGCTCACCTGCACAGGAACAGAAGAGCCGTGGCCGCCGCGTTGCCGCTGCCTTGTCCCACCTCAGGCCGTGATGCTGTCGGCCCAGACCAGGGCCTCCATATGCGCGAGGTTGACCTGCCTGAGCGAAAAGGTGTGCGCGCTGAATGCGGCTGAGAACGCCGCTTCATCGTCAGACTCGCAGGCGCTTACCAGGTCAAGCAAGGCGCCAAACGGCCCTTCGCGGGTGATAAGGGGGTGTGCCACAGCCTCGTCCAGCCCCAACTGTTGCACCAGATCAGCCATCGGCTGGCCCAGCAAGATATCAATTTGCGACAACAAACCCACCAGAAAAGCGGTGTCCGCCCGCTCCGGGCCCATGCTGATGGCGGCCAGTAGTTCCATCATGCGGCCGCGCACAATCGCCGCCGTGCCCTGCACGCTGGCTTGCTCGATGGTGTTGGTCAGCAGCATGGCCGACCATTGCACCAGCTTCGCGTAGCCCAGGAGCAGGATGGCCTGGCGCAGCGAAGTAATCTTCTGCCGCATGCCGAAGGCGGCGGAGTTGATGACCCGCAGCAGGCTGACACCCAGCGCAGCATCCTTCTTCAAGACCGTCTCCAACTCCTCCAAGGGCGCCTCCGCCTGCGCGAGTTTGAAGATTTCTAAGGCGCTGGCCTGACCAGGCGAGAGCACGCGCGACTGCACCATCTCGGGCACCGAGAACCAGTAGCCCTGAAACTCTTGCACCCCCAAGTCGCGCATGGCCTCGAACTGCGCACCGGTCTCCACCTTCTCGGCAATCAGCGCGGCCGGCGTACGGCTCTGGGCCGCCAACACCAAGGGCTTGTGCTGCTGCACGTCAGTGCCCGACGCATTGATCTTGACGAAGTCGGCAAGGGCTTGCCAGGGCTTGTAGACAGGGGCCACCACGCTGTGCTTGAACGCCAGCCGAAAGCCGCGGAGCTTGAGCGCCTGCAGCGCCGGCGCCAGCGCAGCAATAAAGGCCGCGTCATGCTGAGGCGCCGGGGCCACCTCAATCACGGTGCGGTGCGGAGCCAGAAAATCCCACTGCGGGCCGCTCAGGCCTTCATGCACCGAGTGGATAAACACATCGTGCACCGAGGTGGAAAATGGCGCTGCGCTATGGCCCAGCGCGTGTAAGGCCAGTGCGACATCGCTCTCGCGCGAGTGGCCGGATGTGCCGGCTGAGCGGTTGAAAAGCTCATAAGCCAACACCACCCTATCAGCGCTGACAATAGGTTGGCGGGCTATGGAGATACGGTCCAGCACCTCGCCGGAGGCCGATTCTTGTTCAGACATGCCTGTAATGTTCCCCTGATAAGAGGCCGTGAGCGTAACGCACCCGGCGGCCGCTTACAAGAAGCCCCGGTATTCCCCTGACAGGCCGCGCCGTGTGAATGCGGCAGCGTGCGCCGGAAACAGGCACTGCGAATGCCCTGACATCAATTTGACAAACAGGTCAAAAACGTTATATTGAAGATTGACTGATTTTCACAATTGGATCCCATGCCGCAAGCCCCCAAATCAACGGATTCCGCAGAGCCATCCTTCTGGCTCAACCCCAATGTGGTTAGTCGCATCCAGTCGGGCTTCAAGACAGCGCTGCAGGGGCCGATTCTCATCCGCGAGCCGGAGCCCGACTTCGCCGTGACGGTGCCGGGCGACCCCGGCTTGCTGGAAAGCGCACCCCCTCCCAACGACCAGCGCTAACCGCGCCGGGGCAATACTCAGGCCTCACACAATTCACAAATAAACAGGTTTGTTTTTTGTAAACACCACCCGTTTGGCGTTAAACCCAGTGGTGCACGGCGCTGTACCTGAATAGAATGCAACGAAAGCACCAAATCTGAAAAAATCACGGTTCGGTGCGTGCCCCTTCACGACTGGCCCCACCATGCCCCAAAGCACCGACGTTCTGACCACCCAACAAGCCGCCCGAATTCTGGGCTTGTCGACCACGTCAGTGCAAAAAATGGTGATCAGCGGCGAGCTCGAAGCCTGGATCACCCCTGGCGGACACCGCCGGATCTTCCGCAGCGCCATCGACAAACTGGTGCAGTCGCGCGGCAACATTGCCCCTCCCGAGGCGGGGCCCCGGCCCCTGCGGATCCTGTTGGCCGAAGACGATCAGGTGCAGGTCGCCTACTTTCAGGCGCTGCTGGCCCGCGGCGGCCACGAAGTGGCGCTCACCGTTGCCAATGACGCATCGCAAGCCCTGATTCAGCTTGAGCGCCAGCGTCCCGACCTGGTGGTGACCGACCTGATGATGACGCCCTTTGACGGCTACCACCTGGTGCAGGCCATGGCCAAGGAACCAGCCTACCAGCCGATCGAAGTCATCGTGCTCACCGCCCTGACCCGCACCGAAGTGCAGGACGACCCGCGCCTGCCCAACTGGGTCACCGTCTACCAAAAACCCCTTCAGGCTGAGCGCTTGCTGGGTTACCTCGACGCCCTCGCCACCCGCCTGAACCGCAGCGGACACACGGTGGTTTCGCCGGCCCACCTCAAACGCGGCACGTCCGCCTAAACGCTGCAGTGGCGCAAGCCGCTGTGGCACCCTGAGTTTTCTCTATGCCTTTTTTTACTCTGGGCCTGAGTCCGGCCCTGGCAGCCGCCATGGCGCAGCAGTTCACCACGCCCACGCCGGTGCAATCCGCCGCCCTGGGCCCCGCGCTGGGTGGCAAAGACGTGGTGGTGTGCGCGCAGACAGGCTCCGGTAAAACCGCGGCCTACGCGCTCGCCGTGCTGCAGCGTTGGCAGCCGCCGGCCCCCCATGTGCCGCGGCGGGCGCAGTCGCTGGTGCTAGTGCCTACCCGCGAGCTGGCAGTTCAGGTGGGCGCAGTTATCAACACCCTGGCCCGTGCCGCGGGCATTGCGGCCAAGGTGTCGGTGGTGTTTGGCGGGGTGTCCATCAATCCGCAGCTCATGGCCCTGCGCGGCGGAACCGACATTGTGGTGGCCACCACCGGCCGCCTGCTGGACCTGGTCGACCGCAACGCCATGCCCCTGCAACAGGTGCGCTGCCTGGTGCTCGATGAGGCCGACCGCCTGCTCGACCTCGGGTTTGCCGAAGAGCTGGCCCGCATTGATGCCCTGCTGCCGGCCCACCAAAGCCTGCTGTTTTCTGCCACCTACAGCGCGCCGGTGCGCCGCCTGGCAGAAGCCCGCATGCAATCGCCGGTAGAAGTCTCCATTGATTCTGATAGCCAGCCCGCGCCCGCCATTCGCCAGCGCGCCATTCTGGTGGATGAGCCCCGCCGTACCCAGTTAGTGCGCCACCTGCTGCTGCAGGAGGAGTGGCCGCGGGTTCTGGTGTTTGTGGCCACCAAATACGCCGCCGAGATGGTGGCCGACAAGCTGCGCCGGGCGGGCTTGAGCGCCGAGCCCTTTCATGCGCAGCTCAGCCAAGGCAAGCGCAGCCAGGTACTGGCCGACTTCAAGGCCAGTGTGGTGCAGGTGGTGGTGGCGACCGATGTGGCGGCCCGCGGCGTTGATATTGCCGGCCTGCCGGTGGTCGTCAATTACGACCTGCCACGCGCTGCGCATGACTATGTGCACCGCATCGGCCGCACCGCGCGTGCTGGCGAGTCCGGCATGGCCCTGAGTCTGGTGAGCGCCGATTCGGCCGCGCACTTTGCTTTGATTGAAAAGCGCAACGGACTGAGCCTGCCGCGCGAGGTGGTGCCGGGCTTCGAGCCGCAGGAGGCGGCGCCCCGCGTTTCGCTCGACCAGGCCGCCGGCGGCATCAAGGGCCGCAGGCCCAGCAAGAAAGACAAACTCCGCGCCGCCGGTCCTTTACCGCCTGTGGCCGGCTGAATCCAAAAAAAGGGAAGAAAAGCCGCCTAGAGCCCGCCAGTATTGCGCTAGGTGCTATCTTTTTTGAGTAAGAGAGCGCGTTCGTAGAGCGCGTTGCGCGGCTCGCCGGTGATGTCGGCCGCCAGCTTGACCGCCGACTTGAGCGGCAGCTGCTCCAAAAGCAGAAGCAGCACCCGGTCGTCTGCGGCGCCTGCTGCCAGCGCAGCGGGGTGAATGACCAGCGCAAACTCGCCCCGCAGGCGGTTGGCGTCGGCTGCCAGCCAGGCGCTGAACTCTGCGGCCGGCAGGGTGGCAATCTCTTCAAACTGCTTGGTGAGCTCGCGGCCCACGGTGAGCTTGCGTTCACCCAGGGCGCCCAGCGCCTTGGCCAGGGCCTCGAGCCGGTGGGGCGCTTCGAGCAACACCACCGCCTCGGGCTGGGCGGCCAGCGCGGCCACTTCGTTGGCGCGTTCGGTGGCCTTGGACGACAGAAACCCCCTGAACACAAAGCCGCCATGCCCCTCGCCAGCCGCCACCACGCCGGCCACCGACATCGCGCTCACCACGCTGCTCGCCCCCGGCAGCGGCACCACGCGCAGGCCCGCCGCCCGCACCTGCGCGACCAGCCGTGCACCGGGGTCGCTCACGCCGGGCGTGCCCGCGTCGCTCACATAGGCCACCCGCTGCCCGCTGTGCAGGCGCTGAATCACGCCCTGTGCCGCCTCGGTTTCGTTGTGCTGGTGCACCGCAAGCAGGGCACTGCCAGGCTTGTCGATGCCGTAGGCCCGCAGCATTTGTTGGGTGTGGCGGGTGTCTTCGCAGGCAACACAGTCCACCAGCCCCAGCACGTGCAGCGCCCGCAGGGTGATGTCGGCCAGATTGCCGATGGGGGTTGCCACCACGTACAGACTGCCTTGCGGATAATGCTGCCCACCGGCGGCCTCCGAGGCGGCTTGCACAGCTGTAGAAAACGACGCACTCATATATGGGCTTACTTCCATCGCGGCCGGCGCGCGCCACCACCAAGCAAGTCGGCGATGCGGCAGAAGCGCAGGCGTTGGGTTTTTTGCAAGCCAGGGGGCTGCAATTCCTTGCGCGCAATTATCGGACGCCAGGGCGCGGCGGCGGAGAAATCGATCTGATTCTGCGGGACGCCGACGGCACCCTGGTGTTTGTGGAGGTACGCAAACGCAGCCGCACCGACCACGGCGGTGCCGCCGCCAGCGTGGGCCATGTCAAGCAGCGGCGCATCATCTTTGCCGCGCGGCACTACCTGCTGACCCTGCGCACCGTGCCGCCATGCCGATTTGATGTGGTCGTGATTGACGGCGATGGGGTGGAGTGGTTGCGCGCCGCCTTTGACGCGTCCTGAAGCAGCCCCGCCCCTGCGGCAAAGGCTTGCCACCTGCCCCGCAAAAGCCCGCTGGCGGCTGTGCGAAGCGACACAGACGCTTACAGGGTGCGCGGTATCATCACCGCCCATGCTGGAACTACGTATTCAACAACACTTCATAGACAGCGCCGACCTGAAATACCAGGCCGCGCAAGCCTTGAGTAAACCCATTGCCGACGCGGTGCAAGCGGTGCTGGCCTGCGTGACTAGTGGCGGCAAGGTGCTCACCTGCGGCAGCGGCGGCTCGGCCACCGATGCGCAGCGTTTTGCCGCCGAATTTGTGGGCCGATTCGAGCGCGAGCGCCCCGAGCTCGGTGCCATTGCCCTCACCACCGACACCGCCCTCATTACCTCGCTGGCCGACGATTACGACTACAGCGTGATCTTTGCGCGTCAGGTGCGCGCCCTTGGCGCCCCGGGCGATGTGCTGCTGGCCATCTCCACCACCGGCAATGCCCAGAGCCTGCTACGCGCCATAGAGGCCGCGCACGAGCGCGACATGGTGGTGGTGGGCCTGACCGGCGCCGGCGGCGGCAAGATGGCGGCCATGATGCGCGACACCGATGTCCACATCAGCGTGCCCCACGACCGGATGGCCCGTATTCAAGAAGTCCATACCCTCGCCCTGCATTGCATAAGCGATGCGGTGGATGCCCAACTCCTCGGTGAACAGGAACCTACCCCATGAAAAACGCTACCCACCACGCTCTCCCCCGCCTCTCTCTCCCGCGCCTGGCCCGCGGTCTTGTCCTCGGCACCTTGGCCATCAGCGGCCTCACGGCCTGCGTGCCCCTGATGGTGGGCAGCGCCATGGTCGGCTCGGGGCTGGTGGCCAGCGACCGTCGCACCTCCGGCACCCAGCTCGAGGACGAAAGCATTGAGTTCAAGGCCGCGGCCCGCATCCGCGAAAACATCGGCGAGCGGGTGCATGTGAATGTGACCAGCTACAACCGCCAGGTGCTGCTCACCGGCGAGGTGCCAAGTCAGCAAGACAAGCAGCTGGTGGAGAGGGTGGTCTCCAGCGTCGAGAACGTGCGAAACATCGTCAACGAGCTGGGCGTGATGGGCATCAGCACCGTGCAGCAGCGATCATCCGACCTGCTGGTGAGCGGCCGCGCCAAGGCAGGTCTGGTAGACGCCAAAGACTTGTTTGCCAACGCCTTCAAGCTCACCACCGAGCGCGGCACCGTCTACATCATGGGCCGTGTGACAGCCCGCGAGGCGAAACGCGCGACCGACATCATCAGCAGCACCAGCGGTGTGCAGCGGGTGGTGCGCATTCTGGAAGTGATTTCGGAGGAAGAGCTGGCCCGCATCATGCCGGCCCCGGCCCCCACTCCTTCTCCTTCTCCTTCTGCTCCTGCTCCTGCTCCTGCTCCTGCTGCCTCTGCAGCGCCTGCCGGCAGGTAACTGAGCAGAATCAAGCGCCCGGGAGGGGGCGCTTGATCTAGAGCGCCTTACTTCAGGCGCTTGATCAGGCTGCTGGTATCCCAGCGGTTGCCGCCCATGAGCTGCACATCGCCATAGAACTGGTCTACCAGCGCGGTCATGGGCAGGCGCGCGCCGTTGCGCTTGGCTTCATCGAGCACCAGGCCCAAGTCCTTGCGCATCCAGTCCACCGCAAAGCCGAAGTCGAACTTGTCGGCCACCATGGTTTTGCCGCGGTTGTCCATCTGCCAGCTTTGCGCGGCGCCTTTGCCGATCACATCGAGCACCTGGTTCATGTCCAGCCCGGCGCGCTGCCCGAAAGCCACCGCCTCGGAGAGGCCTTGCACGATGCCGGCAATGCAAATCTGGTTGACCATCTTGGCCAGCTGGCCCGCGCCGCTCTCACCCAGCAGGGTGAAGGCACGCGAAAACGCCATGGCCACCGGCTTGACCGACTCAAAGGCCTGCGCATCGCCGCCGCACATGACGGTGAGCAGCCCGTTCTGGGCGCCGGCCTGACCGCCGGAGACGGGGGCATCAATGAACTGCAGGCCGCGGCCCTTGGCCACTGCGCTGAGTTCGCGGGCCACGTCGGCCGAGGCGGTGGTGTGGTCTACAAAAATGGCGCCGGCTTTCATGCCCGCAAACGCGCCGTCAGTGCCGCGGCTGCCGCCGCCGAGATCGGCACCCAGCGTCACGCTGAGCAGGTCGGCATCGTTGCCGACGCAACAAAACACAATGTCCGCGCCCTGCACCGCTTCGCGCGGTGTCGGGGCATGAGAATGAGCGCCCAATTGGCTGCTAGCCCCCGCAAACTCTGCGCACCATGCTTCAGATTTGCTAGCAGTGCGGTTGTAGACGCGAACCTGCTGGCCGGCGCGTGCCAGGTGTCCCGCCATGGGGTAGCCCATGACACCCAGGCCCAAAAAGGCGACCGAGTAAGTGGGGGAGGCTTCGTAAGTTTTGTCGTTGATGTTGGGCATGGTGGATTCTATGAAGAGGGGTTCCGTTACATGATCGCAAAGTTTTCGGTGCCGGCGGACAGGTCTCTGGACTTGCCGCGCTGGCTGTTGAGCTTAATCTGAAGCCGCAAATCATTCACAGAGTCGGCATTTCTCAGAGCGTCTTCGTAGGTAATCGCGTTGCCCTCGTACAGGTCGAACAGGGCCTGGTCAAAGGTTTGCATGCCGGCCTGCCGGCTTTTTTTCATGATTTCTTTGATTTCGGTGACCTCGCCCTTGAAGATCAGGTCGGAGATCAGCGGCGTGTTGAGCATGACTTCGACCGCTGCCACACGGCCCTTGCCGCCTTGCTTGGGGATGAGCCGCTGCGACACCATCGCGCGCAGGTTCAGCGACACGTCCATCAGCAGCTGGCTGCGCCGGTCTTCGGGGAAGAAGTTGACGATGCGGTCCAGCGCCTGATTGGCATTGTTGGCGTGCAGGGTGGCCAGGCACAGGTGGCCGGTTTCCGAGAAGGCGATGGCGTGCTCCATGGTCTCGCGGTCGCGGATCTCGCCCATCAAAATCACGTCCGGAGCCTGGCGCAGGGAGTTCTTGAGGGCGATTTCCCAGTTGTCAGTGTCCAGCCCCACCTCGCGTTGGGTCACCACACAGTTTTTGTGGGCGTGCACGAATTCCACCGGGTCTTCGATGGTGATGATGTGGCCAAACGAGTTTTCATTGCGCCAGTCGACCATCGCCGCCAGCGTGGTCGACTTGCCCGAGCCGGTGGCGCCCACCAGAATGCACAGCCCGCGCTTGGACAGCGCCACCTCCTTAAGCACCTGCGGCACGCCCAGCCCGTCAATCGTGGGCAACACCTGCGCAATCACCCGCAGCACCATGCCGACCTTGCCCTGCTGGATGAATGCATTCACCCGGAAGCGCCCTATGCCCGCCGGCGCGATAGCGAAATTGCATTCCTTGGTGCGCTCGAACTCGGCAATCTGCTTGTCGCTCATCACCGAGCGGGCCAGCGCCATGGTGTGTGCCGCATTGAGCGGCTGGGGCGAGACCTTGGTGAGCTTGCCGTCGACCTTGATGGCCGGAGGAAACTCCGAGGTGATGAACAAGTCGCTGCCGTTGCGGCTGACCATCAGCTTGAGCAGGTCGTTGATGAATTTTGTCGCCTGGTCGCGTTCCATGAGAACACCTCCTTGTCTGTCTAGCCGGGAAAGTTCTCGGGGATCTTGGCTTTGCTGCGCGCCTCGGCCGAGCTGATGACGTTGCGGCGCACCAGGTCGGTCAGGTTCTGGTCCAGGGTTTGCATGCCCACGCTGTTGCCGGTCTGGATTGCCGAATACATCTGCGCCACCTTGCCCTCGCGGATGAGGTTCCGGATTGCGCTGGTGCCGATCATGATTTCATGCGCTGCAACGCGGCCCTGGCCGTCTTTGGTCTTGCACAGCGTCTGCGAAATCACCGCCTGCAGCGACTCCGACAGCATGGCGCGCACCATCTCTTTTTCTTCGGACGGAAACACGTCGATGATCCGGTCAATCGTCTTGGCCGCGCTGCTGGTGTGCAGGGTGCCGAACACCAGGTGGCCGGTTTCGGCCGCCGTCATGGCCAGACGAATGGTTTCCAGATCGCGCATTTCGCCCACCAGAATCGCGTCGGGGTCTTCCCGCAGCGCCGACTTGAGCGCCGAGGCAAAGCTCAGGGTGTGCGGCCCCACCTCGCGCTGGTTGATGAGGCATTTTTTGGATTCATGCACAAACTCAATCGGGTCTTCCACGGTGAGGATGTGGCCGAACTCCGACTCGTTGAGAAAGTTCACCATCGCCGCCAGCGTAGTCGACTTGCCCGATCCGGTCGGGCCGGTTACCAGCACCAGGCCGCGCGGGCGCAGCGCGAGGTCGGAAAAAATACGCGGCGCGTTGAGCTGCTCGAGCGTGAGGATTTTGCTGGGAATGGTGCGGAACACCGCGCCCGCGCCGCGGCTGTGGTTGAAGGCGTTGACCCGGAAACGCGACAGCCCGTCAATCTCGAAGGAGAAGTCAATCTCCAGAAACTCCTCGAACATCTTGCGCTGCGTGTCGCTCATGATGTCGTACACCATGCTGTGCACCTGCTTGTGATCTAGCGGCTCGACGTTGATGCGCCGCACATCGCCATGCACCCGGATCATCGGTGGCAGCCCAGCCGAGAGGTGCAGGTCGGATGCCTTGTTTTTGACACTGAACGCGAGCAGCTGGGTGATGTCCACGGAATCCTCTCTTGGCTGGGTGCTGTTGTTTGGTACGCTCGCTTGATTATGACGACGATTGACGACACGCTGCATGCCGTGCGCGCCCGCATTGCCCGGGCCTGCGAACGGGCCGGCCGGCCTGTTGACAGCGTGCAGCTGCTGGCGGTATCCAAGACCTTCGGGCCGCAAGCAGTGCAAGCCGCATATGCCGGCGGGCAGCGCGCCTTTGGCGAAAACTACATCCAGGAAGCGGTCGACAAAATCACTGCGCTGGCAGACCTGCCGCTCGAGTGGCACTGCATAGGCCCCATCCAGAGCAACAAGACCAAGCTGGTGGCCGAGCACTTTCAGTGGGTACACACAGTGGACCGCCTCAAAATCGCGCAACGCCTGAGCGAGCAGCGCCCCGCCCATCTGCCCCCGCTGCAGGTGTGTATTCAGGTCAATGTGGACGGCGGGCCCACCAAGTCGGGCGTTGCCCCGCAGGAGGCTGCCGCGCTGGCACAAGCGGTGCAGCAGCTGCCCGGGCTGCGCCTGCGCGGGCTGATGTGCATCCCCGAGCCTGCTCCTGATTTTGAAGCAGCTCTCGCAGTATTCACGGGGGCTAAAGCCCTTTTTGATGCCTTAGTGGCGCAGGGCTTTGCGCTCGACACGCTCTCGATGGGCATGAGCGCCGACCTGGACGCCGCCATTGCCGGCGGCAGCACCATGGTGCGCGTGGGCAGCGCGATTTTCGGGGCGCGGCCTAAACCGCCGGACTCAGAGTCTCTGCCATAAATTCGGGCACGTACGGCCGCCCATCCAGAATCTGGCGCAGCGCGTGGCGCATGGTGACAAGGCCGGCGGACTTGGGGCAGTAGCCGTTGGCGCCGGCCTTTAAAGCGGCGTGGTAGTCGGCCGGGTCCTCGGAGCCTGACACCACCAGCACAGGCAGCGTGGGCATCATCAGCCGCATCTCTCGAATCGTCGCAATGCCGCCCATGGTGTGCATATCCAGATCGGTGACTACGGCCTTGATGCGGGGGTGCGCCTCCAGCATTTCCAGGCCTTGGGCTCCGTCGCCGGCTTCCAGCACCTCGACGCCCTCCTGCAGCAGGCGCAGGGCCGCCAGCATGCCCTGGCGAATGATGGGGTGGTCGTCGATTACCAGAATCTGCATACCCCGCAACATGCTGGTGGGCATCCAGCGTTGGGGCAGGTCGGGTGTTTGCAGCAGGGCCTCGATCTCTCGGGCCGGTGCCGGGCGCGAGAAATAAAAGCCCTGCGCGTAATCGCAGCCCGCCTCTTGCAGCATTTCCAGCTGCTCCGCGGTTTCCACGCCCTCGGCCATCACCTTCAGGCCCATCGCATGGGCCATCACCACCATGGCCTTGCACAAAATGTACTGGGTACTGTGGCGCGTGAGGCCCTGCACAAAGGACTGGTCGATTTTGATGAAGTCGATGTCGAGCTTTTGCAGATACGCCAGCGACGAGTAGCCGGTGCCGAAGTCGTCCAGCGCCACCTGCACGCCGGCGTCCCGCCACTCAAGCAGCTGGCCGGTGACCGAGGCGTCGGTCTTGAGCAGCAGCCCTTCGGTAATTTCGACCACCAGGCTCACCCCCGGCAGCCCTTGCGCGCGCAGCCGCTCGGTCCAGGTGCCCTGGGCCTGCCGGCGCCGGCGGAATTGCACCGGCGAGCTGTTGATGCTGATCTGAAAATTCGGGTGCAGCGTGCGGCGCCATTGCGGCAGCAGGGCCAGCACCTCCTCAAACACCCAGTCGCCCATGTCCACAATCAGGTCGCTGGCCTCGGCAATCGGAATGAAGTCCCCCGGATTGATCAGGCCGCGCTCGGGGTGCCGCCAGCGCAGCAGGGCCTCAGCCTTGTGCACGCTGCCGTCGCTCAGGTCCACGATCGGCTGGTAGTGCAGCTCAAACTGCTGCTTTTCCAGCGCCTGATGCAGGCCCTGGGTGATGCGGGCGCGCTCCAGGTTCGCCTCCTGCAAGGCCGGCGTGAAAAAGCTGAAGCGGTTGCGGCCCATCGCCTTGGCCTCGTACATGGCCTGGTCAGCGCTCTTGTACAGCACCTCCGCGTCGGTGCCGTCGTCGGGATGCAAGGCCACACCGATACTCGCCGACACAAACACCCGCTCCCCCTGCATCTCAAAGGGCCGGGCCATGGTTTCGAGCAGCTTGTGGAGCACCGGCTCCAGCGTGGCGGCGTCGTCCAGCGCGGTAATCAAGAGGGTGAATTCGTCGCCGCCCATGCGGGCCACCGTGTCGTGCTCGCGCACGCAGGCGCGCAGTCGCTTGGCTGCTTCGACGAGCAGCACGTCGCCGGCATCGTGGCCCATCGTGTCGTTCACCTCTTTAAAGTGGTCCAGGTCCATCAGCAGCAGCGCCATCTTGCGGCCGTCGCGCCGGTTGCGGCTGATTTCCTGCTCCAGCCGGTCGCGCAGCATGCGGCGGTTGGGCAGGTTGGTCAGCGGGTCAAAAAAGGCCTGCTGGCGCACCAGGGCCTCGGCCTCCTTGCGCTCGTGGATGTCGATGTGTGTGCCGATCATGCGCAGCGGCTGGCCGCTTGGGTCGCGGCGCACCACCATGCCGCTGCTCAAGATCCATTTCCAGCTGCCGTCCTTGCAGCGCATGCGCAGCTCGCACGAATAGGACTCTGTCTTGCCGTCTGTGCAGTCCTCCAGTGCCCGGGTGACCAGCGTGGTGTCTTCGGGGTGGACCCGCTCGGCAAAACTCTGGTTCAGGGATTCGATTTCACCGAAGGCATAGCCCAGCATTTCCTGCCAGCCCGGGGAGTGGATTTCTTCGCCGGTCTGAAGGTTCCAGTCCCACGCACCCGCGCCCGAGGCCTCAAGCGCGAGCTTCCAGAGCTTGGGGTTGCCTTCGTCAAATTGAAGCGGCTCGCCGCCGGCAAGGGCCGACGTGTCTACGGGACGTGGGGTGGGGGATTGCACGCGGGTGCCTTGTGTCTGAACTTGACACTTAATGTACGGGAAGACCATGTACGAAACCTTGCACTGTCCCGCATATTTCCCCGCGCACAGTCACTCAGGCTGTGAGGCCATGCGCTCAGCCGTCTGGTTAGGCCAGGCGTGGGCGGACCTTGGACGCGGCCAGCTTGGCGCGGCTGCGGGCGGTGTCGGTGTCATCCGCGCGAGCCAGCGCCACGCCCATGCGGCGTTTGGCAAAGCTCTCGGGCTTGCCGAACAGGCGCAGGTCGGTGTCCGGCACGGACAGCGCTTCGGCCACCCCGTCAAACACCAAGCCCTCTCCTTCCACGCCGCCATAAATCACCGCGCTGGCGCCGGCGTTGCGCAGGCGGGTGTCCACCGGCAGGCCCAGGATGGCGCGGGCATGCAGCTCAAACTCGCTCTGGTGCTGGGTGCACAGGGTCACCAGCCCGGTGTCATGCGGGCGGGGGCTCACTTCGCTAAACCACACCTGCTCGCCCTTCACAAACAGCTCCACCCCGAACAGTCCCAGGCCCGCAGGTTGGCCGTCCGAGCCTTGGCCGAGGTTGTCGGTCACGGCCTTGGACACCTCGCGCGCCCGCTCGAGCGCGGCGGGGTGCATGGCGATGGGCTGCCAGCTCTCCACATAGTCGCCGCTCACCTGCACATGGCCAATGGGGTCGCAAAAGCTGGTGACGATGTGGCCATCAGCGCCGAGCGAGCGCACGGTCAGCTGGGTGATTTCGTAGTCAAAGTCAATGAAGCCTTCCACGATGACGCGGCCGTGGCTCACCCGCCCGCCCGCCATGGCGTAGTCCCAGGCCTTTTGCACATCCGCCGGCCCGTCAATCTTGCTCTGGCCTTTGCCTGAGCTGCTCATCACCGGCTTGACGATGCAGGGGTAGCCGATGCCGGCGCGCGGCTGGCCGTTCCCACCGGTGCCGTCGATGGCGGCTTGTAGTTCTTCGAGGGAGTCGCAAAAGTAATAAGGGCTGGTGGGCAGGCCCAGCGTTTCGGCGGCCAAACGGCGAATGCCCTCGCGGTCCATGGTGAGCCGCGCCGCGCGCGCCGTGGGTAATACCCGCACCACACCAGCAGCCTCCAGCTCTTCAAGCATCGGGGTGGCAATCGCCTCAATTTCGGGCACCACCAGCAGGGGGCGCTCGGCCTCAATCAGCGCCTTGAGCTGGGACGGGTCGCTCATAGTGATGGTGCGCGCGTGGTGCGCCACCTGCTGCCCGGGCGCGTTGTCATAGCGGTCCACCGCCACGGTCTCCACCCCCAGCCGCTGCAGCGCCATCAGCACCTCCTTGCCCAGCTCGCCGCTGCCCAGCAGCATGACTTTGGTGGCGTTGGCAGACAGCGGTGTGCCGAGCGAGGCGCCAAGGGCGGGGGTGGTGCGGGTCATGGTGGTTTAAAACCTCGGCAGGTCGGGGTGCTTGAGTTTGCCGCCGCGCACCAGTTCCTTGCCGTATTCGGCGCAGCGCTGCAGGGTGGGGATCACCTTGCCGGGGTTGAGCAGGCCCAGCGGGTCGAAGGCGGCCTTCAGGGCGAACATCTGCGCGTTTTCCTGGGGGCTGAATTGCACGCACATGCTGTTGAGCTTTTCCACGCCCACGCCGTGCTCGCCGGTCACCGTGCCGCCCATGGCGACGCTGGTTTCCAGAATGTCCGCACCAAACAGCTCGCAGCGGCGCAGCTGGTCGGGGTCGTTCGCGTCAAACAAGATAAGCGGGTGCAGATTGCCGTCGCCGGCGTGGAACACATTGGCGCAGCGCAGCTGGTATTTCTTTTCCATCTCGGCAATGGCCAGCAGGATGTCGGCCAGGCGCGCGCGCGGAATGGTGCTGTCCATGCACATGTAGTCGGGGCTGATGCGGCCGCTGGCCGGAAAGGCGTTTTTGCGCCCGCTCCAGAAGCGCAGGCGCTCGGCCTCGCTGTTGCTCACCGCAATGCCGGTGGCGCCGGCGGCGCGCAGCACCTCACTCATGCGGCCGATTTCTTCCTCGACCTCTTCGGGCGTGCCGTCGCTCTCGCACAGCAAAATCGCCTCGGCGCTGAGGTCATAGCCGGCGTGCACAAAGTCTTCCACCGCGGCCGTCATGGGCTTGTCCATCATCTCCAGCCCGGCGGGAATGATGCCGGCGGCAATGACCGAGGCCACCGCGTCGCCGGCTTTGCGCAGGTCGTCAAAGCTGGCCATGATGCAGCGCGCCAGCTGCGGCTTGGGCACCAGCTTCACGGTGACTTCCAAAGTCACTGCCAGCATGCCTTCGCTGCCCACCACCACGCTCATCAGGTCGTAGCCGGGGGTGTCGAGTGCATCGCTGCCGAACTCGATGGGCTCGCCGTCCACGCCAAAACCGCGCACTTTGAGCACGTTGTGCAGCGTCAGCCCGTATTTCAGGCAGTGCACTCCGCCGGAGTTTTCAGCCACATTGCCGCCGATGGTGCAGGCAATCTGGCTGCTGGGGTCGGGCGCGTAATACAGGCCGTAGGGCGCCGCCGCCTCGCTGATGGCCAGGTTGCGCACACCGCACTGCACTACCGCCGTGCGGCTGCGCGGGTCGATGCGCAGGATGCGGTTGAACTTGGCCAGCGACAGGGTCACGCCCAGCGCGTGGGGCATGGCGCCGCCGGAGAGGCCGGTTCCCGCGCCGCGCGCCACCACCGGTACCTGCAGGCGGTGGCAGACCTTGAGCACCGCAGCCACCTGGGCTTCGGTTTCCGGCAGTGCGACCAGCAGGGGGCGCTGGCGGTAGGCGGTCAGGCCGTCGCACTCATAGGGGGTGGTGTCTTCGCTTTGGTAGAGCAGCGCATGACGTGGCAAATGTGCCTCCAGCGCAGGCAGGAGCTGCGCGAGCAGCTCTCTTTTTTGTAGCGATTCCTGGGTGGAGTGGGGTAGGGGAGCGTTCATGGGGAAAGGGTTCCGTAGGGTGCGGTGCAGCGGGGCAACAGGCCAGCGGTTCACTCTAAGAGAAAGCGACAGCTCTGAGCGTGAAGAAACTTGCAACCCCGCGTGAAAAAGGGCCTCAGTGCAATGCCTTTTTGAGCCACTCGGCGAAAGCGGCGACTTCCCAGCGGTCCATGGCGCCGGTGCGCCAGCACAGGTAATGCGCATGGGGGCTGGGCGCATTGTGGGGAAAGAGCCGTACCAGCGAGCCGTTTTCCAGCCAGGGCGCGCCCAGCTTGAGCCGGATCAGTCCGACCCCCATGCCGGCCGCCGCGGCGTCGCACATCAGGCCGATATCGTTGAACTGCGAGCCGTCGACCGGCTCGGGCCAGTCCAGCCCGTTGGCGGCAAACCAGGTGCGCCAGGGCTCCAGCGGGCTGCGCAGCAGGGGCATGGTTTGCAGCTGATGCGAGGTGTCAAACGGCCCGTGCTCGCGCAAAAAGCTGGGCGAGGCCATAGGCGTCACCTCGTCTTTGGCAAGGCACACGTGCTCCAGGTCGGCATAGCGGCCCGGCCCGAAGCGCACGGTAAGGTCGGCGTCTTCGGCCACCACATCGAGCAGCGGAATCGAGACCTGCAGCGTGAGATCGATCTCGGGGTAGGCCTCGGTGAACTGGCGCAGCCGCGGGATGAGGATGGAGCGCGAGAACGTGGGCGTGACCGCCAGCCGCAGCTTGCGCTTGCCCGGCGCGGCGCTGGCGCTGGGAAATTTCTGCAAGATGGCCAGGCCTTCACGCACATGGGCCAAGTACTCGCTGCCCTCGGTGGTCAGCGAAAAATCGGCCCTCCCGAACAGCTTGGTGCCGATGATTTCCTCCAGCTGGCGCACCCGGTGGCTGACCGCACTCGGCGTCACAAACAGCTCTTCGGCCGCCAGCGTGACCGAGCGCAACCGCGCCAGGGCCTCAAAAGTCAGCAGACACTGGATGGGAGGAATGCGGGATGTGCTCATGCAGCGATGATGCCACCACTGCCGCCCCTCGCACCGTCGGGCCGCCCGTAGAATGGCGCTCTTTTTCTCAAGGGAATAGCCCTGTGTCTGACGCCCTCGCGGTCTTGCCGCAGTACCTTATTCCCAAGAAGGCCCTCACCCGTTTCGGCGGCTGGGTGGCCGGCGCCCGCGGCGGGCGCATCACCACCGCGCTGATCCGCTGGTTTATCGGGAAATACCAGGTCAACATGGACGAGGCCGCCCAGAGCGACCCGGCGGCCTTTGATACCTTCAACGCATTTTTCACCCGCGCCCTGCGGGACGGCGCCCGCCCCCTGTCAGAGGCTGCGCTGGTCTGCCCGGTGGACGGGGCCATCAGCCAACTGGGCGCCATCGACCGGGGCCATATTTTTCAGGCCAAGGGCCACCACTACAGCTGCACCGCGCTGGTGGGCGGCGATGCAGCACTGGCCGCGCAGTTTGACGAAGGCAGCTTTGCCACCATTTACTTGAGCCCGCGCGACTACCACCGCATCCACATGCCCTGCGCTGGCGAGCTACGCCGCATGATTTACGTGCCCGGCGACCTGTTCTCTGTCAACCCCGCCACAGCGCGTGGCGTGCCCGGCCTGTTTGCCCGCAACGAGCGGGTGGTGTGCGTGTTTGACTCGGCCTATGGTGAGTTTGTGCTCACGCTGGTGGGCGCCACGGTGGTGGGCAGCATGGCCACGGTGTGGCACGGGGTCGTGAACCCGCCGCGCCGCCCGCAACTTACCGAATGGCGCTACGAGCCCGGGCAGGTGAGCCTGCAGCAGGGGCAGGAAATGGGCCGGTTTTTGCTGGGCTCCACGGTGGTGCTGCTGTTTCGCAAAGGTGCGCCGCAGTTCAATCCGGACTGGCAGGCAACCCGGCCGGTGCGCCTGGGCGAGGCCATGTCGGCCGCCGGCTGAGCCCCCGCGGCCGCGGCCGCATCGCCATTAGCGGAATATGACGGTCTTGTGGCCGTTGAGCAGCACGCGGTGCTCGCTGTGCCACTTGACGGCGCGGGCCAGCACCTGGCTCTCGGTGTCGCGGCCCAGGGTGGTCAGGTCTTCCACCGTGCGGCTGTGGTCGACCCGGGCCACGTCCTGCTCGATGATGGGGCCCTCGTCGAGGTCGGCCGTCACGTAGTGGGCGGTTGCGCCAATCAGCTTCACGCCGCGGTCGTGCGCCTGGTAGTAAGGCTTGGCGCCCTTGAAGCTGGGCAGAAAGCTGTGGTGGATATTGATGGCGCGGCCGTTGAGCTGGCGGCACATGTCGTCACTCAGGATTTGCATGTAGCGCGCCAGCACCACCAGCTCGGCACCCTCTGTCTCAATGATTTCGAGTTGCCGCGCCTCAGCCTGCGACTTGCCGCCGGCGGTGACCGGAATGTGGTGAAACGGCACGTTGTAGCTGGCCGCCAGTTGATAGAACTCGCGGTGGTTGGAGACGATGGCCCTGATGTCCAGCGCCAGCAGCCCGCTCTTCCAGCGGAACAGCAAGTCATTCAGGCAGTGGCCTTCTTTGCTGACCATGAGCACGGTGCGCATCGGCTGGGCCTGGGTGTGCAGGCTCCACTGCAGCTGCAGGGGTTGGGCGAAGGCCTCAAGTTGGGCCTTGAGTTGCTCGTGGGTCAGGCGGTCGCAGCTGAACTGCACCCGCATGAAAAACAGGCCGGTGTCGTGGTCGTTGTACTGGGCGGCTTCTTCGATGTTGCCATCGCGCTCGAGCAAAAAGCCCGACACCGCGTGCACAAGCCCCAACCGGTCGGGGCAGGAGAAGGTAAGAATGAAAGTCTGGCTCATGGCGGGATTGTCGCAGTTCCACCAGTGCCGCCAGCCATGACCGCGGGTGTCCGCGCCCGCCCGCGAGTGCCCTGACAGCGCGCTTAGTGAATCTGAACCGGGGTTTGCGCGAGCTCGGCGTACTGCTCGAGGGTGTCTTCGACTTCTTCCTGGGTGGGGGTTTTTTCCTGCCAGGCTTCAATGTGCAGCTGGAAGAGTTCGGCCCAGGAGCCGTCCAGGTAGACCTCTTTGTTGGAACGCTTGTCCACAATCTCAAAGCCGTAGCGGGCCAGGATCGGCACGCCCTGGGGGTGGCGCTCGGTTATCTCCGGCGACTGGTCCTCGGCATCGCTGTTGGCCAGCATGTGGGTGACAGAGAAAGACTCGGATTCATAGAGCGTGTTCATAGGTGGTGTCCGTTCGGTGAACCGTAGATAGATGCCAACTGCAACGCTTCAAGAGTAGCAGCAAAAGCTTCGCCCTTATTCCGCGATGCGGATTGTTGGCCACGCTGGCTGTTTAGCTTGCCTCCGGTGTCTCAGGGGCGGCTGTTGCCGGTCCACAGCATGTCCAGCACATTGCCGTTGGGTTCGCTCAGCCGGATGTGCACGGGCAGATAGGCCATCTGGGGCGCCAGCCAGATTTCGGCCCGCGTGCTGAAGGGGCCGGCGGGCTCGCGGGTGAGTCTGATGGCTTGCAGGCTACCGCCGGGCACGGTAATGCGCTCTTCGGCAGCTACGGTGAAGGTCCAGTTTTCGGCCTGCCTTGCGCTCACAGACTGGAACGACACGGTATCCCCCGCGCCCAGCCGCCGGGGTTCGCCCGCCCACATGCTCGCGAGTTGGAGGAACACGCTGAGCTGGTCCTGCGCGCCGGGCATCAAGGCTGCCGGCGTGCTGTTGCTGCTGAAGATGACGCGCCCCTCCTCCCGCACAAAGTGCGAGGCCAGCTCGGCACGGCGAAAGCCCTTGTCGCCAAAGCGCAATGGCGCCAGCCCGGCGCTGGTGAGCGCGCCCTTGCTGGTCCATTCCCGCAAGTGGATGAGGAACTTGGTGATCAGCAGACTGGCCCGGTAGTTCTGGCCGTCGTGTTGCCAGCTGATCGTGGCGCTCACCGTGTTGTCCTGCTGGTCGATGCGCCCGAGCACGTCGTAGTTCAGCACGACGGGCGGCGGAAAGGCAAACCGCGTCGGACGGTCGGTATCGCTGTTGCCGGTACCGGCGAGAGCGGGCTGCGCGTCTTGCGGCGCCGACTGGCTCAAGGCGGGTGTTTCGCCGGCAACGGGCGGTGTTGCGGGGAGCGGTTTTGCCGGGGGAAGCGCGCCGGCAGATTCGAGGGCCGGGCTGGGCTGTAGCGGCTGTGGCGCTTCTGGCGGGGAGCCGGCAGCCGGCGCCTGCGGGGCTTGGTCTGCGGCGGGCAGTGCGGGCTGCATTGTTGAAGGGGCCGGCTCGGTGGCAGGCTGGGCGGCTGGTGCCGAGCGCGCCGGAGCTGATCCCTGTGCTGGCGCTGACGCAGGGGAGGGCGGCGCAGGCGGGGCGAGGGTGAGTGCGATCGGCGCGCTGTCCGCGGGAGGACCGTCGTTTGCAGGGCTCCATTGCAGCCCGAACGCCAGTCCGCCGAGCAGCCACAGATGCAGGCCAGCTACTGCCGCCCACACCACGGCTGCGGCCCGCAGCTTCGGGCTTCTCAGCAGGGCCCGGACTTTGGAGGCAAAGGCGCGGGGCAGCGTGGTGCCGGTGTGGGGGGGTGGCATAGGGTATGCAACGCAAAAGTCCAGTGTACGGCAGACATCCAGCGAAAATACGTCCATGAAACTTGCCACCTACCAGGACGGCTCCCGCGACGGGCAGATGGTCGTCGTCTCGCGGGACCTGACCCAGGCCCACTACGCCACCGATGTTGCCAACCGCCTGCAGCAGGTGCTGGACGACTGGAATTACCTCTCGCCCGCGCTGCAAGACCTCTACACCCAGCTCAACCAGGGCCGCGCCCGCCACGCGTTTGCGTTTGACCCGGCGCAGTGCATGGCCCCTCTGCCCCGTGCCTGCCGCCTGTTGGAGGGCGGCGCCTACCTGCATCATGACGAACTGGCCTACCGTGCCCGCGCTGAGGCGCTGCCCGAAAGCCGCCGCGCTGCGCCCGATTTGAGCGAGGTCGCCTGCGACGATCTGTCCGGGCCCCGGCAAGTTATTCACTGCGTCGACCCCGCCTGGGGCCCCGACTTCTCGGCCCAGCTGGCGGTCATTGCCGCAGACGTACCGGCAGCCTGCGCGCCCGACCGTGCGCTGGATGCGGTGCGCCTGCTGGCGCTGGTCAACGCGGTCACCCTGCAGCAGCCGCCCGCTGAGTCGCACGCAGGCCCGGTGCAAATCCGGCTTGCCACCGCGCTGGCGCCGGTGGTGGTCACACCCGATGCGCTGGGCGATGCCTGGCTGCGCGGGCGGCTGCACTTGCCGGTGCAGTGCAGCTGGAACGGCCGCAAAGTGGGCCTGTGCGAGGCGGGCGCCGATATGCACTTTCATTTCGGCCAGCTCATCGCCCATGCCGCCGCCACCCGGCGCCTGCGGGCCGGCACGCTGCTGGCCAGCGGCACAGTCTGCAACGAGGGCGTAGCCCGCAAAAGCGGGACCGACTGGCCGCACGGTTACAGCTGCATTGCCGACAAACGCGCCATGGAAACCCTGCAAGACGGCCAGCCCGCCACCGGCTACCTGCAGGTGGGAGACACCATCCGTATCGAGGTGAAGGGCCGTGATGGTGTGAGCGTTTTCGGCGCCATCGAGCAGACCGTGGTCGCCTCCTAAAACGCAGACTGGCTCATAATCCGCGCCATGTCCTGCCTGCAAACTCTGCGCGAAGCACGCACCATCGTCCGTTGGATGCTGGTGTGGTTTGCGCTGTCCATCGGTGTGGCCGTGGCCGCGCCGGTGGTGCATCCGCAGGCCATGACGCTGATCTGCACCACTGCGGGCAGCGTCAAATGGGTGGCTGCCGGCAGCACCAACAGCGCAGGCATCGCACCCGCCGGCACCCAGACGCACGGTCTGGACTGCGTCTTGTGCCTCCCATCCGGCGCCTTGCCCGTGCAGCCGCTGCCGGCATGTGCGCACTTGTCACCCGCGGCGGTTATGCCGTCCGCCCACGCCGTTGCGCTGCCTACCGGGCTGCTCGGGCCCGCCTCGGCACGCGGGCCACCCAGCCTGCACTAGGCCCCGCGGCAGCCTGCGCTGCTGACACGGGCCCATCCGTACCACCGATCTCGCTGTACACCGGCGACGCGGGCCATCCCGGCTCGCGTGGCCTGTTGGTCTGCTATCGGCTTGCGCCTGCAACGCCGCGGCCAGACGCCTCCCCGTTATTTTTGTTGTTCTCTTTTCTTTGAGGTATTCATGAACCGTTTTGCTATTCAATTCGTAGCTGCTTGCGCAGTATCCATGGGCGTTGGCAGTGCTTTTGCGCATGTAACCCTGCAAGACCAGGCGGCGGCGGCCGGCGCGTCGTACCGCGGCGTTTTGCGGGTGGGGCACGGCTGCGCGGGTGCGGCTACCAACGCCATCACCGTCACCATTCCCCAAGGCTTCAACGGCGCGCAGCCCCTGGTCAAGCCGGGTTGGGCGCTGAGCACCAAGGTGGGCAAGCTCGACCAAGCCTATGAAATGCACGGCACCAAGTACACCGAAGGCGTGTTGGAAATCACCTGGACCGCCAAAACGGCCGATGACACATTACCCGACGCCTATGCCGATGAATTCGTCTTCCGCGGCACCACCCCGAAAAAGCCCGGCACGATGTGGTTCAAAGTGGTGCAGGGCTGTGTGAAGGGCGCAAATAGCTGGACGGAAATACCCGCCGCCGGGCAGAACGCCCACAGCCTGAAGTACCCCGCCGCGCGTCTGGATGTGCTGGACGTGCAGGCCGCCGGTCATTCCCATTAATCGTGAAGGACCCTCATATGACATCGACTCGTCGTACCGCTGCAGCTTTGGCGGCGCTTGGTTTTTCTGTCCTGTCTGCGGGCGTGTCGGCCCAGACGGTGGACGTTCAAGGCGCCTGGGCGCGCGCCACCGTGCAGGGCCAAAAGGCCACCGGCGCCTTCATGACGCTGACGGCACAATCCGCGGGCCGGCTGGTCGCGGTGAGCTCGCCGGTGGCTGGCGTTGCGGAAGTGCATGAAATGAAGATGAATGGCGACGTCATGCAAATGCGCGCCCTCAGCAATGGTCTGGAGCTGCCCGCCGGCAAGGCGGTCGAACTCAAGCCCGGCGGCTACCACGTCATGCTGATGGACCTGAAGCTGCCCCTGCAAAAAGACACTACCGTCCCGCTCACCCTCGTGTTCAAAGACGCGAAGGGAGTGGAGACTAAAAAAGAGCTCAAGGTACCGGTGTCGCAGACAGCACCTGCTGGTGCGGCTGCAGGCGGAATGCATGGTGATCACGGTGCGAAGGGACATGGCACTGCGTCTGCTCCTAAAGGCTCGGACTCCGAGCAGATCGCTGCCGTTATGAAAAAGCAATTTGATCGGCCGGACGCGCCTTTGAGTGTGGCGCCAGTTACGGTGCTGGGTAACTATGCCGTGGCTGGATGGATCCAGGGGGGCAAGGGTGGCCGTGCATTGATGCAAAAGGACACCAATGGTTGGTTCATCTCGGTTTGCGCCGGTGATGGCCTGAAAGATGCCAAAGTCCTGCAAACCACCGGCATGCCGTTAGACCACGCTGCGAAGCTGGCTGCCGCGGTAAATGCCGCTGAAGCCAAGTTGAGCAAAGAACAGTTGGCCTTGTTCGCCAGTTTTGAAGGTATGTTGAAGGTAGGGCCGGCAGGTCACGGCGCAGCTGGAGGCCATGGAGCTTCCACAGGCCACGGCGCGCACAAGCACTGAGCGCGCTGCCCTGAACGGGCCTGGCCCTCGCAGGCCCTTACCCCCGGCCCGAGCCCTGGCGCTTTCAGGCTTGGGGTAAGCTGTACGCGGGGCTTCTAGTGCAGGCCTGAGGAGCGAACATGAGCGACACCAATTCCACCGGCTTCGGCAAGTTTGTGCCGGGATTTGACTTCCTTCAAAACCTGGCCAAAGGCTCGGGTGCCGGCATTCCGCAAATGCCCAACCTCGGCGCCTGGGTGGCGCCCAGCTTCAGCGTGGAAGACCTGGACAAACGCATCGAAGAGCTCAAGAACGTGCTCTTCTGGCTGGAGCAAAACTCCCGCGCGCTCTCGGCCACCATTCAGGCCCTCGAGGTGCAGAAGCTCACCCTGGCAACGCTCAAGGGCATGAACTTCAACATCGCCGAGATGGCCAATTCGCTGCGACCCAAACCAGCTGCCAAGCCCGCCGAACCGGAGCCCGAGCCCGAGCCTGAAGAAGCACCCGGTGCTGGCCCTGATGATGCGGATGGAAAGGCAGCCGATGAGGCCGCGCCCCCCAAGCCGATGATTGACCCGCTGCAACTGTGGGGCTCGCTCACCCAGCAGTTTCAGACCATTGCGGCCAGCGCCTTGAAAGAGGCTACCGCTGCCGCAGCCAAGGCCTCAGCGAAAGCACCCTCCAAGGCAGCTTCCAAGGCGTCCACCAAACCCACTGCTAAAGCACCTCCCAAGGCCCCTGCCAAGAAAGCCGCCGCTAAAAAGCCCGCTGCCAAAAGGGCCCCCGCCAAGCGCGCCGCACCAGCCAAAGCCGCTGCCCGTAAACCGGCCGGCCGCTGATTGCGAGTAGCTGTCGCAATGAAGTACTAAAGGACTGAATGCGCCTCTTCCCCTATGCGCACGCGACCCATCCGCAGTGGCCCATGGCGGCCGCGCTGGTGCTGGCGCAGCTGCGCGCGCAAATGGCGCTGGCCCAGTACGCGGCCCAGCCCAGCCTTGCGCTGCTCTACATCACCGACCACTACGCCCCCCACGCGCAGGACATCCTGGAGCACCTCGGCGGCGAGCTGCCACTGGTGACCGACTGGGCCGGCACGGTGGGCGTGGGCATTGCCAGCAACAATGTCGAATACTTTGACGAGCCGGCGCTGGCGGTGATGTTGCTGGAACTGCCGTCGCACCAGTACCGCGTGTTCTCCGGCATCTCTCCGCTGGGGCTGGGCTTTGAGGCGCACACCGCCCTGGTACATGCCGACGGGCAAACCTTCGACCTGCCCGAACTCATCTGCGAGATGGCAGACCGCACCCAGTCCGGTTATTTGTTCGGCGGCTTGAGCAGCAGCCGGTGGCAAAGCGTTCAGTTTGCGGTGGCAGCCGATGGCAACCTCAGCGGCCACGGCTCGGCCAGCGGCGTGCTGTCCGGGGGGCTGAGCGGCGTGGCCTTTGCCGAGGGCGTGGCGCTCATCTCGCGCGTCACCCAGGGGTGCAGCCCTGTCTCGAAGACTCACACGATTACCGAGGCTGACCACAACCTGGTGCTCTCGCTCGATGGTGAGCCCGCGCTCGATGCGATGCTTCAGTCGCTGGGCCTGTCCATGGACAGGCCGCAGGAGGCGCTGGAGACCGTGCGCGCCACCCTGGTTGCTTTAGCCGAACCGCCGGCCGATGCCGACTCGCCCGCCATGGTGCGCAACACCGGCAACCTGGGTAACGAGGTCACGGTGCGCCACATCATCGGGCTCGACCCCAACCGGCGCGGCGTGGCAGTGGCGCAGCCGGTGCAAGCCGGCGGGCAGCTTGCCTTTTGCCGGCGCAGCCGGGAGGCCGCTCGCGCCGATCTGACACGCATTTGTGCCGAAATTCGCGAAGAGCTCGAGCCGCTGGAAATCAGCTTGGAGGTGGCCAGCGCGTTGCATGCTGACGAGGCCGCCGCCGCGCCCCATCCCGCGCGCCGCATTGCCGGTGCGGTGTATGTGAGCTGCTCCGGTCGCGGCGGGCCGCACTTTGGCGGGCCGAGTGCGGAGATGCAGATCGTGCGCCGCGCTTTGGGCGATGTGCCGCTGGTCGGATTTTTTGCCGGCGGAGAAATTGCCGCCGGCCAGGTCTACGGCTACACCGGCGTGCTCACCGTCTTCACGGCCTAGCGCTCCGTCGGGCCGCCCTCAGTCTCAGACCCCGCGCGCCCGGTCGGCGTGAAACTGCTTCACAAAGGCGCCAAAGCGGCCCGCGTCTAGCGCATCGCGCACTTCTTGCATCAGGTTGAGGTAGTAGTGCAGGTTATGCACGCTGGCCAGCATGGGGCCCAACATTTCGCCGCAACGGTCCAGGTGGTGCAGGTAGGCGCGACTGAAGCCTTCGCGCCCGCCGTTGACCCAACTTACGCCGCCGCCCGGCGGGCTGGCCGGGTCGCCCGCGCAGGCGTAGCAGGTACAGGTTTCGTCCAAGGGCTTTTCGTCGCTCTTGTGGCGCGCGTTGCGAATTTTCAGGTCGCCAAAGCGGCTGAACAGGGTGCCGTTACGCGCGTTGCGGGTGGGCATCACGCAGTCAAACATGTCGATGCCGTTTTGCACGCCGGCAATCAGGTCCTCAGGAGTGCCCACGCCCATCAGGTAATGCGGTTTGTGTTTGGGCAGCTTGGGGCCGATGTGCTTTAACACCCGCATCATGTCGTCCTTAGGCTCGCCAACGCTCAAGCCCCCCACCGCAATGCCGGGGAAGTCCAGCGCCTCGAGACCTGCCAGCGACTCGTCGCGCAGATGCTCAAACATGCCGCCCTGCACGATGCCAAACAGGGCGTTGGGGTTGTTCAGCCGCGCAAACTCCGCCTGGCAGCGCTTGGCCCAGCGCAGGCTCAGCTCCATGGAGCTGCGTGCTTCGCGCTCGGTGGTGATCTGGCCCTTGGTTTTGGGCTCCACCGACAGATAAGGCGTGCATTCGTCGAACTGCATCACGATGTCGGAGTTCAGCGTTGTCTGAATCTGCATGCTGATCTCGGGCGTCAAAAACAGCTTGTCGCCGTTGACGGGGCTGGCGAATTTCACGCCTTCCTCGCTGATCTTGCGCATCTCGCCCAGGCTCCAGACCTGAAAGCCGCCCGAGTCGGTGAGGATGGGCTTGCCCCACTTTTCGAACTGGTGCAGCCCGCCAAACTTTTGCACCACGTCCAGCCCGGGCCGCATCCACAGGTGGAAGGTGTTGCCCAGAATGATTTGCGCCTTCATGTCGTGCAGGCTGCGCGGCATCACTCCCTTGACCGTGCCGTAGGTGCCCACCGGCATAAAGATGGGCGTCTCGACCACGCCATGGTTCAGCGTCAGCCGCCCGCGCCGCGCATGGCTGCCGAGGTAGCTGCCATCGGCAGAGGCGGGGTCGTGGTGGAGGAGGGCGAATGTCAGCATGGTTTGATTTTACGTGCCTCAGACTTACGCAGATTTTTGCTTGGATTTACAATTCGCCTTACTTCTGAAAAAGTAAAGGATTAAAAAATGTCTGACATCTTAGAGGTTGAAGCCATTGTTTCCAGCAAGGGGCAGGTCACTTTGCCTGCTGCCATGCGAGCCCGGCTGGGCATTACGCCGGGCTCGCACATTCATTTTGAGTTGCGTGGCAACGAACTGGTCATCAAACCCGAGCCGCCCATGAGCGCCTACTACGGCATGCTCAAGGACTACGAGCTGGGCGACACCGAGCCCGGGAAAGAGCCGGACCGGGAGTTTGAATGAACGTCGTCGATTCCTCGGGTTGGATTGAGTTTTTCAGGGCCGGGCCGAACGGGCCAGCCTTCAAACCGGTCATCGAGGACCGCCACGCCTTGCTGGTGCCCACGATTGCGTTGTATGAAGTGCACAAAGTGCTAAGCCGCAACCTGCCGGCCGAGCTGGTTACGCGATGCCTGAACGTAATGCGCATGGGCCGCGTGGTCGAACTCACTGACCCGCGCGCCATTGCCGCCGCCGCGCTGGCCGCCCACCACAAACTGGCCATGGCCGATGCGGTGATGTACAGCACCGCGCTGGAGTTTGGCGCTAGCTTCTGGACGCAGGATGTGGACTATCAGGGCTTGCCAGCGGTGCGGTATCACCCGAAACCCGGCTGAGCAGCATCGCATCGCCATAGCTAAAAAAGCGGTAGCCGCCGGCAATCGCGTGGCGGTACAGCGCCATGACATGTGAATAACCACTGAAGGCGCTCACCAGCATCATCAGGCTGCTTTTGGGCAGGTGGAAGTTGGTGACCAGCATGTCGACCAACCTGAATTCAAAGCCCGGGGTGATGAAGATGGTGGTGTCGCCGCTGGCTACGCCGCTCGCCCAGTCATTCCCTTGGAAGGACCGGACCCAGCTCTCCAGCGTGCGCACGCTGGTGGTACCCACCGCTACCACGCGCCCGCCCCGCGCCTTGCAGGCGACAATGGCGGCCTGGGTTTCGGGCGGCACGCGGTACCACTCGCTGTGCATCTGGTGTTCGGCGATGTTCTCGGTCTTGACCGGCTGAAAGGTGCCGGCCCCCACATGCAGGGTCACAAACGCCCGCTCTACGCCCATGGCATCGAGTTGGGCAAACAGCGCCTCGTCAAAGTGCAGCGCGGCGGTGGGCGCGGCCACCGCCCCGGGGTGCTTGGCGAACACGGTTTGGTAGCGCTGCAGGTCTTCGGGGGAGTCGGCGTGGCCGTCTTGTTGGCGCGCGATGTAGGGCGGCAGCGGCACATGCCCGTGGCGCTCCATCAGGGTGTAGGGGTCGTCGCCAGTGTTGTTGCTCAGCACGAAGCGGTAAATCGGGCCCTCTGGGGTGGGCCAGCGGCCCAGCAGCGTGGCGCACAGGCCGTCGTCATGCCCCGGCGCGCAGTGCAGCTGGATGGTGGCGCCCACCTCGGGCTTCTTGCTCACCCGCATGTGTGCCGCCACCTGGTTGCCGCCCAGCACCCGCTCAATCAGCAGTTCGACCTTGCCGCCGGTGGATTTTTCGCCAAACAGGCGCGCGTTAATCACCTTGGTGTCGTTAAACACCAGCAAGTCGCCCGCGCGCAGCAGGCTAGGTAGTTCTTTGAAAATGCGGTCTGCCGGGGCCGTGCCGCTGCCGTCTAACAGGCGCGATGCCGTGCGCTCGGCGGCGGGGTGCTGCGCAATCAGGGCCTCGGGCAATTCAAAGTCAAAATCGCTGAGAGAGTAGGCGCACTGTGCGCCAGGTGCTACAAAAGCCATAGTGCTTGAGGGCCGGACAGGCCCGTTCCAAGGTGAGAGGAGCGCGATTTTCCCACAGGCGGGACGCTCACTTTGGGGCGGCTTGGCGCGTGCCGCCGGTTGCGATTCAGTCCGCCAGCCGCTTGTACTGCACCAGCGCCTCGGAGGTGAGCTGCACGTAGGCGTTGGTGTTGTCGGCCATGTGGCACTGCATCCAGTGCACGCCGGAAATCGGCTCGCTCACCCAGATTTTGTCCTTGCCAAAGCCCGGGCGCAGGGCTGACAACGGGGTGCGGATGGAGATGGCGCTCGACAGGCCCCACAGGTAGGCCGGCGAATCTTCGCCGCCCCAGGGGTAGCCGTTGGCGTCGGCGTAAATGTGGTTGTGGCCGAAGGTGAAGTCCACCAGCTCCAGCGGCGCTTCGTCGTCGGACTCGATCCAGCAGTGGTAGGCGCCGCCAATCGGGCTGTGAAAGGCTTGCTCGTCGGCCATCACGATGATCTGGTCGTTGCCCGCGTCAATCGCCGCCAGCCCCGCCACCGGCCGGTAATTGCGGTTGCAGACGATGCTGGCCACATTGGAGCCAACCACCGCAAACGCATGGCACAGCGAATAAAAGTTGTGGGGGAACCGGTTGCACAAGCTTGCGCGCACGCTGGCCGCAATCGCCTCTTGCATAGGCATCGCCCGCCGCTGGGCCGGGGCCGTGCGGGTCTCTGAGTCGGGAAAAGCCAATTCCATGGCTGGTTATCGGCAAAGTCCCGGCGGACTGAAGGGGCGTTAGTGCGAGGCCTGCAACTCGGCCAACTCCGCACACAAGGCGTGCAGCGACATGGCGCGCACGTTGTGGGCCATGGGGTAGGCCTCCTGGCCGGGGTAGACGAGCAGCTTGCGCTGGGGCTGCAGGTCGGCGCAGGCCTCATGAAAACCGCGCTCCAGCTTTGGCGTGAGGCTGCGCTTGATCTCAATCGCCCACAGCTCGCCGGCGGGCCATTGCAGCAGCAGGTCGATTTCTGCGCCGCCGCTGGAGCGGTAAAAGAATGCCTGCACTGCGCTACCCGCGCTGGCCAGAATCTGCTCAATGCAAAACCCCTCCCAGCTCGCACCCACCACCGGGTGCGAAAGCAGGGTTTCTTTGCTGCCCACGTCCAGCAGGGCGTGCAGCAGGCCGCTGTCGCGCAGATAGATCTTGGGCGTTTTCACCAGCCGCTTTCCGAGGTTGTGGTGCCAAGGCCTGAGCCGGCGCAGCAAGAGCAAATCGGTCAGCAGGTGGATGTAGGCGGTGGCGGTTTTGACGTCGACCCCCAGATTGCGCGCCAGATGTGCCGCGTTCAGCAGGCCGCCTTGCTGGTGCGCCAGCATGGTCCAGAGCAGGCGAAGCGACTGCGCGTCGATGCGCGGGCCGAACTGCGGCACGTCGCGCTCGAGGTAGGTGCGGATGAAGTCCTGGCGCCATTTCAGGCTGCGCGCGCCGCTGGCGGCCTGCAGGCTGTCGGGAAACCCGCCGCGCACCCACACATCGTCGGCACGCCCGGCACCGGCTTCCAGCAAGCTCAGCGGCCCCATCTCCAAAAACGTGATGCGCCCGGCCAGGCTCTCGCCGGACTGCTTGAGCAAGTCCAGCGCCGCCGAGCCGAGCAACAAATACTGGCCGCTGCGCCGCCCGTCGCGGCGGGCCTGGTCAATCAGGCCGCGGAGCACCAAAAAAAGGCCGGGCGCGCGGTGCACCTCGTCGAGGATGACCAGCTTGTCGAGGTGGTCGGCCAGATATAGCTCGGGCTGGCTGAGCTTGGCCCGGTCGCGCTCGGACTCGAGGTCGAGGTACAGGCTGGGCCGCGTCTTGGCAAGCTCGAGCGCCAGCGTCGTCTTACCCACCTGGCGCGGCCCGAGCAGGGCAACGGCGGGCGATGAATCAATAGATTCCAACAAGGGGGCGAGCAGTTGGCGGGAAAACATCTATGCAATTATGGAACTTGACTGGATGATTTGCAAGTTTAAAAAGGCTGCTGGCGCTGCGTCACAATTACCGCATGAACCCCGTGCCCCCCGCCAAGGCCAGCAGCCCGACACCTGCCAAGACTGCCGCGCAAAAAGCCTTGGACAAGCTGGGCCTGCGCCGCGACATTGACCTGGCGCTGCATCTGCCGCTGCGCTACGAGGACGAGACCCGCATCGTCAAGCTGCGCGACGCGCGTGAGGGCGATGTGGTGCAAATCGAAGCCACGGTGACCGACCAGGAGGTGACATTTCGCCCCCGCCGGCAGCTGGTGGTGACGGTGGACGACGGCTCGGACACCTGCACCCTGCGGTTTTTCAGCTTTTATGGCTCGCAGCAAAAGGCGCTCTCCGTGGGCAACACGGTGCGCATTCGTGGCGAGGTGAAGGGCGGCTTTTTGGGCCGCACCATGCTCCACCCCAGCTTCAAGACGGCGGGGGGCGACCTGCCTGCCGCGCTCACGCCGGTGTATCCCACGGTGGCCGGTTTGCCGCAGGCCTATTTGCGCAAGGCGGTGCTCTCAGGCCTGGCGCGGGCTGAGCTGAGCGATACCTTTGCGCCCGGCGACCTCGAGGATTTTTTGGGCCAAATCGGCCGTCAGCCCTTATGGACACTGCGCGAGGCGCTACAGTTTTTGCACCACCCCACGCCCGATGTGTCGATAGACACCCTCCTGGACCACAGCCACCCCGCCTGGCAGCGGCTGAAGGCCGAAGAGCTGCTGGCCCAGCAACTCAGCCAGCTGCAGAGCCGGCGCGAGCGGGCGGCCCTGAACGCGCCGGCGCTCGCGCCGGCAGCCGGCGGCACGTTGCGGGCGCGCTTGCTGGCGGCCTTGCCCTTTGGCCTGACCGGCGCCCAGCAGCGGGTGGGCGAAGAAATTGCCCACGACATGGCACGCCGTATCCCGATGCACCGCCTGCTGCAGGGCGATGTGGGCGCGGGCAAGACGGTGGTGGCCGCGCTGGCCGCTGCCACCTGCATGGACGCCGGATGGCAGTGCGCCCTGATGGCGCCTACCGAAATCCTGGCCGAGCAGCACTTTCGCAAGCTGCTGGGCTGGCTGGAGCCTTTGGGCATCACTACCGCCTGGCTCACCGGCACCCAAAAAGCCAAAGACCGGCGCGCCATGCTGGCCCTGATTGAGAGTGGCGAGGCGCAGCTGGTGGTGGGCACGCACGCCATCATTCAGGACAAGGTGAAGTTCAAGAACCTGGCCCTGGCCATCATCGACGAGCAGCACCGCTTTGGCGTGGCCCAGCGGCTGGCCCTGCGCAACAAGCTGCACCATGAGGACATGGAGCCTCACATGCTGATGATGACGGCCACGCCGATTCCGCGCACCCTGGCCATGAGCTACTACGCCGATCTGGACGTATCCACGCTCGACGAGCTGCCCCCGGGGCGCACGCCCATCGTCACCAAAGTGATTCACGAGGCCCGGCGCGACGAGGTGATTGAGCGCATCCGCGCCCAGATCAGTCAGGGCCGGCAGGTGTATTGGGTCTGCCCCCTGATTGAAGAGAGCGAGGCGCTGGACCTGACCAACGCCACCCAGACCCACGCCGATCTGGCCGAGGCGCTGCAGGGCGCCACCCGCGCCGACGGTCAGCCGGTGCTGATCGGCCTGTTGCATTCGCGCATGCACGTGGACGACAAAAAAGCCGTGATGGGCGCATTCACCGCGGGGCTGATGTCGGTGCTGGTGAGCACCACGGTCATCGAGGTGGGGGTGGACGTGCCGAATGCCTCACTGATGGTGATTGAGCACGCCGAGCGCTTCGGCCTGAGCCAGCTGCACCAGCTGCGCGGGCGGGTGGGGCGCGGCGCTGCGGCGTCGGCCTGCGTGCTGCTGTATTCGACCGGCGAGGCGCCGCGCCTGGGAGAGACCGCCCGCGAGCGGCTGCGGGCCATGGCCGAGACAAACGACGGCTTTGAAATCGCCCGCCGCGACCTCGAGATTCGGGGCCCCGGCGAATTTTTAGGCGCGAGGCAAAGCGGCGAGGCCATGCTGCGCTTTGCCGATCTGGCGACCGACACCGCCTTGTTGGAATGGGCCAAGGCCGAGGCCCCCCTGCTGCTCGACAGCTATCCCCAGCTCGCGGCCAAGCATGTGGCTCGCTGGCTGGGCGGCAAGGCCGAGTACTTGAAGGCCTAGTCACAAGCCGCGCAAGCGCGGCGTTTAATATCACCGCATGGTTGACGAACTGTCCTGGATTTTGTGGAGCATCGGTGCTGCCTTTGCAATAGGGGTGCCGCTGTACCTGTACTCCGAGTGGAAGCGATACCAGCTGAACACCACGGTGGTGCGCATTCCGGCGGGGCGGCGCTTCAAGGCGCACCTCTTTACCGTGGACATGCAGCGCAAGGCCAAGAAAGTCCGCATCCGCTCGCGCGAGGCCCACTTC
>NZ_CAMCVG010000013.1 GCF_945881795.1 Rhodoferax sp. OV413 | reverse complement strand
TCCACCGGCGGCGTGGAGGCGCTCAAATACCTGCTGCCCCACCTGCCCGAGGGCCTGCCGCCGATGGTGGTGGTGCAGCATATTCCGGCCAACTTTTCGCGCACCATGGCCCAGCATCTGGATGAGCTGTGCCCGTTTCCGGTCCGCGAAGCCGAAGACGGCGAAGACCTGGTGAGCAACACCTGCCTGATTGCGCCGGGCAACAAGCATTTGGTGCTGGTACCAAGCGCCCGCGGCTACCGCGTCAAGCTCACCGTGTCGCCGCCGGTGCACCACTGCCGGCCTGCGGTGGACATTTTGTTCCGCTCGGCGGCTGAGCTGGCCGGGCGCGATGCAGTAGCCGCCTTGCTGACCGGCATGGGGGTAGACGGCGCCCGCGGCCTGCTGGCGCTGCGCTCCGCCGGTGCCAGAACCATGGCGCAGGACGAGCGCACCAGCGTCGTCTTCGGCATGCCGCAGGCTGCCATTAAGCTGGGCGCGGCCGAGCAGGTACTTCCCTTGAGCCACATGCCGCATGCCATCGTGCAGGCCTTGGCAAAATAAACCGCAACCAGGAAACAAAATGCATCCCATCGCCGCCGGACCCATTGTTGAAAACGCCGTGACCGAAGTGTTGCGCGTTCAATTCGGACTGGACGCCGAGCCGGTGAGCAAACCCAGCCCTGTCATCGAGGGCTATGCCTCGCACCTCGCGGGCACAGTGCACATCACAGGCAGCCGCGTGCAGGGCAACCTGAGCCTGGCCATGCCCGACGCTCTGGCCAACAAGCTGGTGGCACTCATGGTGGGCGGCAGCGAAGACGATGACATTGCCGCCGAGGACAAGGCCGATGTGGCCGGCGAAATCTGCAACATGCTGGCGGGCCAGATCGGGCAGGCACTCTCTAAAGGCGGCTATTCCAACGACCTGAGCGTGCCAGAAGTCCAGCAAGGCTCGGGCGACTGGAACACCACGCTGCTGGACAACCCCGAATACAAGGGCGTGTGGCACTGCGCAGGCCTGCCACTGGTTCTTAACCTGGCGCTGCGTCTCGAGCCATGAGCGTACGTATTCTTAGCGTCGACGACAGCGGCATGGTGCGCAAAGCGGTGCGCCGTGCGTTTGCGCCCTTTGCCTGCGACGTGGTGGAAGCCGAGAACGGGCAAATCGCGCTGGAATCGGCGGGCCAAACGCCGCCCGACCTGATCGTGCTGGACTACAACATGCCGGTGATGAACGGACTGGAAATGCTCGTCGCCCTGCGCGCTGACCCCCAGCTCAAGCGGACCAAGGTCATCATGCTGACCGCCAACTCGAACCCGGAAACGGTAGCTGCCGTGGGCAGGCTCGGGGTGCGGGACTACATCACCAAACCTTTTGAAGCCGAGACCTTGGTTACCAAGGCGGCGCGGCTGGTGTCACTGGTACCTAAGGCCGAAGCACCTGCCCCCGCGACGAGCGACACTGCGACGCCGGCTGCACCCCCTCCTCCTATTTAAAGACGCTCCTATGACTCTCAAAATTCTTATCGTTGACGACAGCAGCATGGCCCGCAAGGCGGTCAAAACCGCATTCAAGTGGTATGACTGCCAACTGTTTGAAGCAGCGGATGGTCGGGCCGCGCTGACAATGACCCACAAGGTGCAACCCGACCTGATCGTGTTGGACTACAACATGCCCCTGATGGACGGGCTGGAATTTATGCGCGAGATTCGTGCGGACTCAGCGCTGGATGGCGTGAAGGTTTTGATGCTGACCTCAGCCGTACAGTCCGACTTGGTGGTATCCATGGCGCGTGCCGGCGTGAATGAATATGTGCCCAAGCCGTTCCAGGCGGACGACCTCATCACCAAGGCCTCGCGCCTGGTAAGGCTCACTACCGGCTCGAGTGCCGAAGGCTCCTGATTACCTTATTTAATTCCCCTTAGACAAGGAAACTCACCATGAATCCCAACATCCTGATCGTCGATGACAGTGGCATGGTCCGCAGGGCGGTAGCCCGTTCGCTGGCCGGCTACGAGTGCAATTTGTACGAGGCCGAGAACGGCATGATTGCCATGAAGATGATGGACAAATACAACCCGGCCCTGGTGATTCTGGACTACAACATGCCCGGCATGAATGGCATGGACGTGCTCCAGGCCATGAAAGAAGAAGGCTTGCTCAAGAAGACCAAGGTGATGATGCTGACCGCCAACAAGACGGCAGAAACCGTAGTGGCGATTGCCCGCATGGGTGTGCGCGACTACCTGACCAAGCCATTTGAGGCCAAGCAGATCATTGAGCGGGTCAACAAGCTGGTGCCCCTGCAACTCTCGCCCACCGTGGCCATGGGCGCCGATGGCCCGGTGGACATGGGAGCCGCGGTATTGCCCACGGGCCGTATTGACGACGCCACCCCGCCCGCCGACGACGGACCCGCCGGCGAAGCCCCCGAAGCATAAAAAAAAACCCGCTGATGCGGGCTTTTTACTGCCGGAGAACCGGAGTACCGGATTAAGCCTTGAACTTGGCGGTGATGGCTGCGATGCGCTGGCCGTAAGCCTTTGCGGTGTCCAGGTCGCCTTGCGGAATGTCTTCCGCAGGGCTGGTGGGGCCGACTTGGGCCATCACGCCGGAGTTGGAACCGATGCGGTTGATGGTGCCGTCGTTCATGGCGGGCTGACCGACCCAGATCATGCCGTGCTGCTGGGACAGGGTGATGAAATACTGGAGGGTGGACAGCTTGTCCCCGCTGGGGCTGGCAGAGATGGTGAAGCCGCCGGCCACTTTGTCTTTCCAGGCGGTGGTGAACCAACGCTTGCTCGACGCATCGGCAAACTTCTTGAACTGCCAGGAGGCCATGCCCATGTAGGTGGGCGAGCCGAAGATAACGGCGTCAGCGGCATCCAGAGTGGTCCATTGGTCATCGGTGATGTCGCCATTGGCGTCGATGGTGATCAGCTCGGCGCTGGCACCTTCGGCCACGAATTGCGCCACGCGTTGGGTGTGACCGTAACCGGAATGAAAAACCACTGCTACTTTTGCCATGAGATAACTCCTAAGAGGGCTAAAAAGGCGGCGCGCACTGGCTGCGCGCACCGCGGGGAAAAAATCAGGCGGCCAGGTCAAAGACCAGCACTTCGGCGTCCTGCCCGTTGGACAAAGCCACTGCGGCTTCACCGCTGAGCAATGCCGCATCGCCGGCTTGCAAGGCTTGCCCGTTGACAGACACCGCACCCCGCAGCACCTGCACATAGCCTTTGCGGGCAGGGTCCAGCGCAACGCTGGCCGCCTGCTGGCCATCGAGCAGACCGCTGTACAGCTTGGCGTCGGCGTGAATCACCACGCTACCCTCGGCGCCATCGTTAGAGGCCACCAGCTTCAGGGTGCCCTGCTTGTCGGAAGCCGCAAAGGTTTTTTGCTCGTAGCTGGGGGGAATGCCGGTGACGTTGGGCTCGATCCAGATCTGGAAGAAATGGGTTGTGTCGTTTGGCGCGTGGTTGAACTCACTGTGCATGACGCCGCTGCCAGCGCTCATGCGCTGCACGTCGCCGGGAGGGATTCCCTTCACGTTGCCCATGCTGTCTTTGTGGGCCAGATTGCCCGACATGACGTAGCTGATGATCTCCATATCGCGGTGGCCGTGGGTGCCGAAGCCGGTTCCGGGCGCGATGCGGTCTTCGTTGATGACGCGCAGGTTGCCCCAGCCCATGTGGGCGGGGTCGTAATAGCCGGCAAACGAAAAGCTGTGGAACGACTTGAGCCAGCCATGGTCGGCATAGCCGCGGTCTTGCGATTTACGAATGGTCAACATGTGCGAGCCTCCGGGTTGCGATGGCCTGAACTTTAGGGCGGGCGAGGCGGGAAGGCTTGCATGGTGTTTGATGGCATCATTCAAAAAAACTCAATTAAAGGGCCCCGACCATGCAAACTGCACGCGACTTTTTGACCCCCGATGCGCTGGCCATGCTGCAAAGCATTGCCAAGGCGGGCAGCTTTGCGGCCGCGGCCCGCGAAATGGGCATGGTGCCCAGCGCCCTGACCTACCGGGTACGCCAGATTGAGGATGCGCTGGACGTTCTGCTCTATGACCGCAGCTCCCGCCAGGCCCGGCTCACCGCCGCCGGCGCCGAGCTGCTGCGCGAAGGCGCGCGCCTGCTGGAGGAAATTGACGCGGTGGCCAACCGCGTCAAGCGTGTAGCCACCGGCTGGGAGCCGCAGCTCACCATTGCGGTGGACACGGTGATTTCCAAGCCGGTAGTGATGGAGCTGTGCGAAAGCTTTTTCAGCCTCGCGCCGCCCACTCGTATCCGCATCCGCGAGGAGACCCTCTCCGGCACGCTGGAGGCGCTCACCAGCGGGCAGGCCGACCTGGCGCTGGGTGTGGGCCCGGACTCGGCCCGCACGGCCGGCGTCCACAGCAAACCGCTGGGCATCATTCCCTTTGTGTTTGCGGTGGCCCCTCACCACCCGCTGGCCCGGGTTGCCGAGCCGCTCAGCGACGAGCTGATTCAAAAACACCGCGCGGTGGCGGTGGCCGACTCGGTGCAGCGCGGCAACGGCCAGACCTACGGCCTGCTCAGCGGACAGGATGTTTTCACCGTGCCCACCATGCAGGCCAAGCTGGACGCCCAGCTGCGCGGACTCGGCGGAGGCAACCTGCCGCGCAGCATGGCCGAGAGCTACATCAGCACCGGCCGGCTGGTGGTTAAAAAAACCGAGCGGCCCCAGCGCACCGTACCGCTGCACTACGCATGGCGGCAGACCAAGACCATCCACCAAGGGCAGGCGCTGGCCTGGTGGCTGCAACAGCTGGAGAGCGAAACCACCCGCAGCGCACTGGTGGAGGAACACCGCAGCGCGTAAACAATTTTGCGCTGCACCAGCGTGTATAAAGAGGCCATTCACACCACAGGAGTCTGCGCCCATGACCACTTCCCGACACATTGCCATCGTGGGCGCCGGCATGGCGGCCATCACCTGTGCGCGTACGCTGGCCCAGGCCGGCCACCAGGTCACTGTGTTTGAAAAAAGCCGCGCCGCCGGCGGCCGCATGTCGACCCGCGAGAGCGCCTTCGGCACCTTTGACCACGGCGCGCAGTACTTCACCGTGCGCGACGAGCGCTTCACCCGGGCCCTGCAAACCACACCGGGCATGTGCCGCCCCTGGAGCGCGAACTCGGTGCGCCTGCTGGACTCGCACGGTCGCGTGGCTGCGGCCGCCCTGCCCGGGCGGGATGCGCACTGGGTGCCTACCCCGGGCATGAATGCGCTGGTGCGCGCCTGGGCCCATCCTCTGGCGGAGGCCGGTCGTTTGCTGGTGAACACCCGCGTGGCCGCCATTGAGCAAGACGCCATCAACATCAACCTGTGGCAGCTGCGCACCGAGGGCGAAGGCGGCAGCACCCATGTGCACAGCGGCTTTGATGCGGTGCTGCTGGCCATACCGCACCCGCAGGCGCAGGAGCTGCTGGCCACAACGCCCAAAGGCGCGCCATTGGCCAAGAAGCTCAACAAGGTCACGGTGGCCCCGTGCTGGACCATGATGCTGGCCTACCCGCAGGCGGTGCAGCCCGGCCTGACCACCCTCGGCCCGCACTGGAATGCCGCCCGCAGCACCCACCACCGCATTGCATGGCTGGCGCGCGAGTCGAGCAAGCCCGGGCGCGGCAAGGTAGAGCGCTGGACGGTGCAGGCCAGCGCCGCCTGGTCGCAAGAGCACTTGCACGACAGCCCCGAGCGGGTGCAGGCCAAGATGATGAAGGCGTTTTCCGAGATTTCCGGCATCTACGCCGAGCCCGCGCTGGTGCAAATGCACCGCTGGCTTTACGCCAAAACCGAGACCCCGCTGGGCGACGCCTACCTGTGGGACGCCAAGGCCCGCATCGGCCTGTGCGGCGACTGGTGCATCGGCCACCGCGTCGAAGACGCCTTTGTCTCGGGCCTGGAAATGGCACTGAAAGTGGCGTGACGCCGGGGTACACCGGGCGCTTTGCCCCCTCCCCCACGGGCCCGCTGCATGCGGGCTCTTTGCTTGCAGCCCTGGCCAGCTGGCTCGACGCCCGCGCCCACAGCGGCCGCTGGCTGGTGCGCATCGAAGACCTGGACACGCCGCGCTGCGTGAGCGGCGCTGACGCCTTCATCCTGCAGCAGCTCGCCGCCTGCGGCCTGCAGCCCGATGAGCCCCCCTTGTGGCAAAGCGCGCGCAGCAGCCACTACCAGCTGGCCTTGACCGCGCTGCAAGTGGCCGGCATGGCCTACCCCTGCACCTGCTCGCGCAAAGACATTGCCCAGGCGCTGGCCGCTGCCGGCAGCAGCAGACCCCGCCATGGCGAACTCATTTACCCCGGCACCTGCAGGCAAGGTGTGGCGCAGGAAAACTCTGCCGCGAGACGGCCGGGCCCGGCCTGGCGGTTTCGCACCGACCTGGCCTCACGCTCGAGCAACCCGGCCTGGCACTGGAGCGACCGTCGGCTGGGGCCGCAACAGCAGCAGCTCGAAGCTGAGGTGGGCGACTTTGTGCTGCTGCGCGCAGACGGGCTGTGGGCCTACCAGCTGGCGGTGGTGGTGGACGACGCGGCGCAGAGCGTGACCCATGTGGTGCGGGGCGAGGACCTGGCCGACAACACCGTGCGCCAAATCGCCCTGCAGGCCGCACTCGGCATGCTCACACCCATTTATCTGCATACCCCACTGGTGCGCGGCCCCGACGGCGAAAAACTGAGCAAGCAAAACGGCGCCCAGGCGCTGGACCTGCGCGACCCGCTGGCCGCTTTGCAGGAAGCGGCAACGGCGTTGGGGCTGGGAGAGGTGAAGGGAAACACCGCGGATGCACTGGCCACCTGGGTGGCGCAGTGGCGCAGCGTGTGGGGCGCCTGAGCGCCCCGCCGAAGGCTTAGCTCAGCATCAGGCGCTTGCCGTCGTTGCCCAAGGCCTTTTTGCCGGCCTGGCTGGCCGAGGGCTTGTTGCTACCGATGGCTTGCTGGGTGCGGTTGCCCAAGGCGGGCTGGTTCGTGCCGCCGATGGCCGGTGCGCTGCCACGGCCGGAGCTGCTGGACGAGGTGGTGTAGGTTGCATCAACCGCGTTGAAATGCGCCATCGCTTGCACCAGCTCGTCGGCCTGGGTCTTGAGGCTGGAAGCCGCAGCGGCCATTTGCTCGACCAGGGCTGCGTTTTGCTGGGTGACCTGATCCATCTGCGTGACCGCCTCACCCACCTGCGCAATACCGCTGGACTGTTCGCGGCTGGCGGCGTTGATTTCGCCCAGGATGTCGCTCACCCGGCGTGTGGCCTGCACCATGTCGACCATGGTGGTGCCGGCGGTGTCGGCCAGTTCGGCACCGCGGGAGACGCGGTCCACGCTGGCTTCGATCAAGATCTTGATTTCCTTGGCGGCTTCAGCCGAGCGGCCGGCCAGGGAGCGGACTTCCGAGGCCACCACTGCAAAGCCACGACCTTGCTCGCCGGCGCGGGCAGCTTCTACCGCAGCGTTCAGAGCCAGAATATTGGTCTGGAAGGCGATGCCTTCAATCACGCTGACGATGCCGGCGATCTGGCGCGACGATTCATTAATGCCCTTGATGGTGTTAACCACCTCAGACACGGCCGCACCGCCGCGCTGGGCGACTTCGGCTGCGTTCTTGGCCAGTTGGTCGGCCTGACGGGCGGAATCGGCGTTTTGGCCTACGGCTGCGGTCAGCTGCTCCATCGAGGCGGCGGTTTCTTCCAGCGCGCTGGCCTGGCTTTCGGTGCGTGCGGACAGATCCTGGTTGCCTTGGGAGATTTCGGCGCTGGCGGTCGCCACGCCGTTGGCGATGGTGCGCACCGAGCTCACGGTGGCGTTCAAATCAGCGCGCATGGTCTGCAGCGCGTCTTGCAGCACGCCCAGGCTGTCGGTGCGGCCTTCGTCCATTTGCACACGGCTTACCAGATCACCGGTGGCAATCAGCTTGGCAGCGTCGGTGCTGGCATGCACCGGCTTCTGGATGCTGGCCACCACAAAGCGGTACACCGCATACACCAGCAATCCGGCCACAATCGCGGTCAAGAGCATGACGTTGGTGCTGAGATCGTGCGCGCGATCGTTGTCTTTGATGGACGTTTCTGCGAACTGATTGGCCTGGACGACTGTTGCGTCCACGCCATTGCGGTGCTCCAGGTACACAGCGTGGACTGCCGGCAAGTTGGCCTTGGCAGCGTCGAGCTGGCCGGCAACTGCGGGCTCCACCACTTTGCTGCGCGCAGCGGCCAGAAAGGTCTGGCCCGCGGTGTGTTGAGCGCCCAGCAGCTTGGCATCCAAGCCAAAGGAGGGCGTCTTTTTCCAATATTCCACACGGTCGGCGTACTCTTTGGCGAGCACTTCAAAGCGCTTTTGGCCATCGGCCGCAGACAGGCTGCCGTCAATCACCAGAGACAGCACGAGGCGCGCCTCAATCAGGTACAGCGGCGGGGGCAAAATATCCGCCACCACGTCTTTGGCCACGAACACCTGATACGCGGCGCTGTCCATCTTGTTGACGAAGAAATACCCTTGTACCGCTACCAGCACGGAAGCCAGCACGCCAATCGTGCCCAGCAGGCTCAACACAAAACGCAAAGACTTGAACATTGCCTCACTCCTTAAATGCGACCACGGCAACTACCGCTCGCTGCCCGTCAAAGCCCCAAAGCGGTGCGCGCTGGATCCGGCGGACGCGCCCTGAAGCGCAGTCAGAAATTCTAAACACAAATTGATGAAATTTGTTGCTATTTAGGAAATGTGTGGAATCCGGAATCGGCACCGGACGTCGCAAAGTAGGTCGCGCCCGACACCACCCTGCCTACAATGCGCCACCATTCCCTGAGCTCCATGACAACCACCCCCGCCCCCGACGAACTCCCGCCCACCGACGCAGCTGCACCAAAAGAGGGCGGCAAGCCGTTCATGCGCACCATCCGCAGCTTTGTAAAGCGCGCCGGCCGCATGGGTGGCGGGCAGGAGCGGGCCATGGCCGAGCTGGGCCCGAAGTTTCTGGTGCCCTACCAGGCATCTGCTATTGATTTTGAAGCACTCTTCGCAATGTCAGCGGGCGATAGAGCCCAAAATGATGCCAAAAACAGCGCTTCATGCGAGCCGCTGCCTGCTCCGGTGGCTCCTGCGGTGCCCGGGCCGGTGGTGTTGGAGATCGGCTTCGGCATGGGCGAGGCCACCGCCAAGATTGCGCTGACGCTGCCCGACACCCGTTTTTTGTGCTGTGAAGTGCACGAGCCCGGTGTGGGCGCGCTGCTCAAACGCATTGGCGAGAACGACATCCGCAACATCCGCATCTGCAACCACGACGCGGTTGAGGTGATTAACCACATGCTGCCGCCGGCCTGCCTGGACGGCGTGCACATCTTCTTTCCCGACCCTTGGCACAAAACCAAGCACAACAAGCGCAGGCTGATCCAGTCGCCGCTGGTGGCCAAGCTGGCGGCGCGCCTCAAGGTGGGCGGCTACCTGCACGCCGCCACCGACTGGCAGCCCTACGCCGAGCAGATTTTGCAAGTGCTCAGCGACGAGCCCAGCCTGCGCAACCGCGCCCTGCTCACCCACCCCGAGCTCGCCGGCTACGCGCCCAAGCCCCACTACCGCCCGCTTACCAAGTTCGAACACCGCGGCATCAAACTCGGCCACGGCGTGTGGGACCTGGTGTTCGAGCGGGTGTAGGCGCACTTTGCCGCCCCGCCTCCAGCCACCAGCCCCGGCTTCGCGCCACGGTGTGCGGCCCAGCGTGGTGGTGGTCACCCCGGGCGGCGGCTCCTGCCTGCTGGATTTTTTTGTTGCGCGCTTTGCCGCGGTACCCGCTGCCGTATGGCAGGCCCGTTTTCAGGCCGGCGACATCACCTACGACTCCGGCGAGCGCGCCCGCACCACCGACCCCGCCACCGCCGGGCGGCGCCTGTATTACTACCGCACCGTGCCCGACGAGGCGCTGATTCCGTTTACCGAAGAAGTGCTCTGGCAGGACGCGCACCTGCTGGTGGCCGACAAGCCGCACTTCCTGCCGGTGGTGCCCAGCGGCAAGCACCTGCGCGAGACATTGCTTGTGCGTCTTCAAGAGCGGCTGGGCCTGCCGGAGCTCTCGCCGATTCACCGTATCGACAAGGACACCGCCGGGCTGGTGCTGTTTTCGGTGCGGGCGGTGGACCGCAATGCCTACCAGGCCCTGTTCCGGCAGCGGCAGGTGGGCAAGGTGTACGAATGCATCGCCCCCTGGAACCCCGCCCTGCCCTGGCCGATGCGCCGCGAGAGCGGCATCGGGCCCGCAGCACACTTCATGCAGCAGGCCGAGGTGGGCGAAACGCAGGACGGGGGGGCCGGCGGGGTCAATGCCATTACCGAGATTGCGCCACTGGAGGTGCACGGCAATCTGGCGCGCTACGCGCTGCGCCCGCTCACCGGCCAGCGCCACCAGCTGCGGGTGCACATGAACGCGCTGGGGCTACCGCTGCTGTTTGACGGCATTTACCCGACCCTGACGCCGGAGGGCGCCAACGACTACAGCCGCCCCTTGCAGCTGCTGGCGCGCAGCCTGGAATTTATTGACCCGCTCACCGGCCAAAACCGGCACTTTGAGAGCCGGCGCAATTTGCTGCCGCTTGCAGAGATTGACCAAAAAAAGCATCAAATAGCGCTGTAACGCCCGCTACTATTGCGCGAGCAGCTATTCATTTGGTAGCAAAACCGCGTCCAGCCAGCCACGCAGGCTGTTGATGAAGGCCAGCCCCTGCGCCTGTGGCAGCTCGTCCAGACGCACCACCCGCTCCTGCAATGCCCCGCTCTGCAGCAGCAGCGCGCGCCCAACCCCCGGCAGCAGCCCGCACGACAAGGGCGGCGTGACCCAGCGGCCGTCCAGCAGCAGCGCAATGTTCCCGCGAGTGCACTCGGTCAGCTCGCCCTGCGGGTTGTAGAGCAGGGTGTCGAAGCAGTCACTTACCGCGCTGGCGTCCGCCCCCCGGAGCTTGTCGCGGGGGCCCAGTTGGCGGGGGTTGAAGTGGGGGTTGAAGTGCGCGTCATAGTGGGCGCGGCGGGTCGTCTTGAAGCGCACAAATTCGCTGTGCGCCTCATGCAGCGGGCTGCCGGCCAGCCGCAGCCGCACCGGGGTCGGCGTGTCGGGCAGCGCAAAGGCTTGCGCGGCATAGGCACCGCGCGGCCCCAGAAGCAGGCGCACCCGCCAGGCGCCACGGGGGTGCTGCTGCGCCACACCGTCAAGCGCCTCGCGCGCGGCGGCACCGTCCCAGGCAAAGCCAAAATGCGTCGCCGCCTGCGCCATGCGCTGCAGATGCAGGGGCTGATGCGGCATGGCGCCATCGCGCAGGGCCAGGGTTTCCAGAATCTCAAACGGCTGGCTGGCCCGCTCCAGAAACAGGCGCTTGTTGGCCCACTCGGCCCATTCGCCAGCGCTCTGCGCGTCATGCGTGATGCCGCTGCCAATGCCGCAGCGGGCCGTGCCGCCACGCAGGGTGACGGTGCGTATGGGCACATTGAAGGTGGCGTGCCCGCCGGGCCGCAGCAGCCCCACCGCACCGCAGTACACACCGCGCGCATCGGGCTCCAGCGACCGGATCTGGCGCATGGCCTGCACCTTGGGCGCGCCGGTCACCGAGCCGCAGGGAAAGAGGGCCGCAAAAACACCCCACAGCGTGGTGCCTGCGCGGGTGCGGGCCACCACGTCCGAGGTCATTTGCCAGACGGTGGGCAGGGCCTCGAGGTGAAACAGCCGCGGCACCTCTACGCTAAAGGGCTGCGCCAAGCGGGAGAGGTCATTGCGGATCAAATCCACGATCATCACGTTCTCGGCCTGCTCCTTGGCGCTACTGCGCAGGCGGCTGGCCTGGTCCGCATCCTCTGACGCAGTAGCGCCGCGCGGGGCGGTGCCTTTCATGGGGCGGCTCAGAATGCGCTGGCCATCCCAGTCAAAAAACAGCTCAGGCGATACCGACAACACCTGCTCGGGGCCCGTGTCGATAAAAGCGCCATAACCCTGCGGCTGCGCCCTCCGAAGGGCCTCGTAAAAGGCGAGTGGGCTGCCGGCAAAAGGCGCGTGCAGCCGGGTGGTGAAGTTCACCTGGTAGAGATCGCCGGCGGCAATGGCGGCATGAATGGTCGCTATCTGCGCATCAAATTCGGAGCGCTGCAGCGGCATGCTCCATGGCACCAGCGGAGCGGGCCCGGCTACCGGATCGACGACGGGCACGTCGGTAGGGTCTTCGGCGGGCAAGGAGGTATCGGGCAGCGGCCGGGCGTGCACCCCGAACCAGACCAAGGGGCCGTCCGCCGGGTGCACCTGGAGCGCCGCATCAAAGGCGGGCGCGGCCTCGTAGCGCACAAAACCCACGCACCACAGGCCCTGGCGGCTCAGCGCGTCGGCCTGCTCCAGCACTTGCCGCACTTCGGCCACGCTGTGGGCCTGCAGCACCTGCTGAGGTGCCCCGAAGAGCAGCCTGTTCGGTGCGGCGCCGGCGCTTGATGAGGCCTGGGGGTCTTGAAACTCAATGATGGCGCTGGCGGCTGACATTCGGGGAATTATCGGGCCAGCCGGTATAGTCAGCGCTCCTCTTTGGGCCCCTTTGGCTCCCTTTGACTCCCCTCTGCTCCCCTAATCGCCCACCACTTCGCCACCCTACTTCGGCCACCACTTTTGAGTTCTGATTTTTCGACCCTCGCGCCTGAGAGCGCGGCCCTGGCCCGCCACGCGCTGGCAGCGTTTGACCAGGTGGTGGGCGGCACGGCGGGCTTCCGGCGGCGCCCGGGCCAGCACCAGATGGCCGGGGTCGTGGCTTCCACGCTGGCGCAGGCCACCTTGGGAGAACACCCCCACCCCACCAAAGCGATTGCGGTCATTCAGGCCGGCACCGGCGTGGGCAAGAGCGCGGCCTACGCCAGCACCGCCATCGCCATGGCGCTGGAGCGCAAGACCCGCGTCATCATCAGCACCGCCACCGTGGCGCTGCAAGAGCAGCTGATGACCAAGGACCTGCCGGGGCTGGCCCGCGCCATGGACCAGCCCTTTGCCTTCGCACTGGCCAAGGGCCGCGGCCGCTATGTCTGCAAAGTGAAACTCGAGCGGCTGGTGGGCAGCGGTGCGGCCGAAGAAGACTTGTTTGACGACCTGGCCGGCGACGACAGGCCGCGGCCCAAGATCAGCGCCCTGTCGCAAGAAGCCATGGAAGAACGCCGCCAGGCCCTGTTAGAGAACATGGCCCACCAGCTCGCCACCGCCAGCTGGGACGGCGACCGCGACACGCTGGCCGAGACCCCCGACCCGCGCGACTGGTCGGCGGTGGCAGCCGAGCGTCACACCTGCACCGCGCGCCACTGCCCGCGCTACAAAGAATGCAGCTACTACAACGCCCGCACCAGGCTCGCCGAGGCCCAGGTCATCGTGGCCAACCACGATCTGGTGCTGGCAAGCCTGGGCATGAAGACGCTGCCCGACCTGGACAACTGCCTGGTGGTGTTTGACGAGGGGCACCACCTGCCCGCCGTTGCGCTCGATCAGTTCGCCAGCAGCATGGACCTGTCCAACCTGCGCTGGCTGGACAAGGTGCCCAAGACCATGAGCGAAGTGGCCGGCAAACTCGCCCTGCACTTGGGCGAAGACGTGCAGACGGTGACCAGCCAGATCAAGGGTGCGCTGACGTCGGTGGCGCGCATGGCGATGGATCTGGTGTGGGCCCACACCGGGCAGAACGCGCGCGGCGAGGGCAACGACGGCACCTTGCGGTTTGCCAACGGCGCCTTGCCCGAAGCCCTGCATGAGCCGGTGCGCCAGATTCAGGCACAGGCCACGGGATTGTCCAAAGCACTCGAGGAGCTGGGTGTGGCGGTGAAAGCCATCGCCAAAGACGATCCGTCTCAGGCCGTGTTGTGCGCGCAGCTGTATGCGCAGCTCGGTGGCATTGCGCCGCGCCTTGGCAGCCTGGTGAGCACCGCCAACTTACTGCTCGAACATGGCGAACAGCCGCTGGCCAAATGGCTGCAGGCCGAAAGCGACAACGGCTACCTCACCCTGACCGCGCATGCCTGCCCCATCGTGCCGGGCGACCTGTTGCGGCAATTTTTGTGGAGCCAGGTGCGCGGAGCGATTGTGACCAGCGCGTCGCTCACCAGCTGCGGCAGCTTCGACTACTTCCTGAAGGAAGCCGGCCTGTCCAACAAAAACTACGTCTCTGCCATCGAGGTGGCCAGCCCCTTCAACTACGCCAAGCAGGGCAGCCTGACGGTGGTGCACACCCGGGCCGACCCCAAACACGCAGACGCCTACACCGCCGAGATGGTGCGCGCGCTGATGGACGACATTGAGCAAGTCCGCCGCGGTGCGCTGGTGCTTTTTACCAGCCGCGCCCAGATGCGCGCTGCCACCGAGGCGCTGCCCGGCCACATGATGGACATGGTGCTGGTGCAGGGCACGCAGTCGCGCACGCGTCTTTTGGCCGCACATGCCGAGCGGGTTGAGGGCGGACTGCCCTCGGTGTTGTTCGGGCTGCAGAGCTTTGGTGAAGGTCTGGACCTGCCTGGCGCGCTGTGCGAGACGGTGTTTATTGCCAAGTTGCCTTTTGCGCCGCCCAGCGACCCGGTGGACGAAGCCCGCGCCGAATGGCTGCGCAGCGTGGGCCGCGACCCGTTCAACGAGCTGGTGATTCCGGCCACCGGCGTGAAACTCCTGCAATGGACAGGCCGCGCCATCCGCACCGAAGAAGACCTCGCCCGCGTGATCTGCTACGACAAGCGGCTCACCCAAACCAGCTACGGCAAGCGCATGCTCGCGGGCCTGCCGGCCTACCGGCTGGAAGCTCGGCTACCGGATTAAGGCGCGCCGGCCGGCTTGGGTTGCGCCTGCAGGCGTGTTCGCCGCCCGCTCGCTAGTCCTGCGGGCTCGACTCGAGTCGCTCAATATCAAACCCGCGCTGCGCCAGGCGGCCCAACAGCGCCTGGTAGACCGCGTAGTCCACCCGCGAGGTGCGGGACAGGATCCACAGGTACTCTCGCTTGGGCTCGCTCACCGCCACCAGACGGTACTGCGGGTCGATGTCAATCACCCAGTAATCGCCCCAGACAAACGGCAGAAACGACAACCACGACGGTGCAAAGCGCACCTCCAGCTTGGGCGAGCTGGCAGGCCCCGGTTGGCGTGCGGAGCCCACCGCCTCGGTGGTCTGTCCGTCCGCGGTCACGCAGCGGTTGAGCACCCGGACCGTGCCATCGGGCTGCGCCTGGTAGTCCGCACGGGTGTTGCGGAAGCATTTTTTCTGAAAGCTGTTGGGGTACTTGGCAATCTCGTACCAGGTGCCCATGTAGCGAGGCAGCTCGATGCTTTCAACCGGCTGGAGTGGCGCCGGCACGGCGGGTTGCCCCGCATGAACCCAGCCCGGGTCCAAACCCCACACCAAGCCCAGACACACCAGAAGAAGTTTGTTTTTCATGCCCCCAGTATGCCTAGGAACACACATCGCGGTGTGCGGCAGCGCACCGACCTAGAGCGCGTATTCCTTTAGCTGATCGAGGCCCACACGCTCGAGTGCATGGGCGTTGGTGGCCTCCAGATGCACCGGCGGCGCGACGCCGGCCTCCAGCGCCTCCAGCCAACGGTTGACGCACAGGCACCAGCGGTCCCCGGGGCGCAGACCGGAAAAGCGGTACTCCGGCCGGGGGGTGACCAGATCGTTCCCGCGCTTCAGAGAGTACGCAAGGAACTCGGCGGTGACCTTGGCGCACACCACATGGGTGCCGTGATCGTGCGCATCGGTGTTGCAGCAACCGTCGCGAAAATAACCTGTCAGCGGGTCGTACGAGCAGGCCTGTAGCGCAGTGCCTAAAACATTGAGAGCGGACATGGTGAACTGGCTTTCTGAAGTCAGGGAAAAAGCCCCCCCGCAAACGGGCGGTGCTGATTCCAGCAAAATTGAAGCCACGGATGCTGCCACAGCGGCCCACGATTTTGTTTCACACGGATATTCAGGACACCCCATGGAAGACGACGAACGCTGCTGCGGCACCGGCACCGGCACCTGCATCATCAACGCAGAGGGACTGTGCTGGTGCGGCCAGCAATGGAACGGCACCGCCATGTGCCGCCCGCCCTTAGATGCGCTGTCAGATGCGGCCCCTGGGTCGGCCCTAGGGTCTGCCGGTGGATGGGCAGATGCCGGGTCAGGATCAGGCGATACACCATGAGCACACTGCCCGAAACACTGCCCAATACTCCGCTGCAAGACGCTCCCCTGCCCCGCTGGGCGGCAGCACTGGGTTATGCCGGTTTGATTCCCTTCGTCGCGCTGGCCGCGGCTGCCTGGATGGCGCCGGCGGCCTACCGTGGGCAGGCGGCCTTTGCCCTGCTGGCCTACGGAGCAGCGATTGCCAGCTTCCTGGGCGCGATCCACTGGGGCCTGGCGATGCGCGGGCCGCTCGCGCTGCAAGCGGGTCCGTTTTTGTGGGGGGTGTTTCCCAGCCTGGTGGCGTGGGTGGCATTGCTGATGCCCGTATCGCAAGGGCTGGTCACGGTGGCCCTGCTGCTGGGCATTTGTCTGGCGGTAGATCGGCGCATCTACCCGGCCTATGGTTTGGGCGCATGGCTGGGTATGCGGCTGCACCTGAGTGTGGTGGCGGCCCTGAGCCTGCTGTCAGGCAGTCAGGTCGCATGACGCTTACCGACGCAGACGTTTCCCGCATCGTCGAGATGGCGTGGGAGGACCGCACGCCGTTCGAGTCCATCGAGGTGCAATTCGGTTTGAATGAATCGGGCGTGATTGCCTTGATGCGCTCCCACATGAAGCCCAGCTCGTTCCGCATGTGGCGCAAACGCATGGCCGGGCGGGTGACCAAGCACCGCGCGCTTCGCTCGCCCGAGGTACAGCGGCACCGCGCCCGCCACACCCGCCAGGCATAAAAAAGGCCTGCAAGCAGGCCTTTCATCCGTCGAGGCGGCTCACCCGAGCCCATCGTCTTATTGCTCGACGAACGCACGCTCCACCACGTAGTCGCCCGGCGTGGTGGTGTTGCCTTCCTTGAAGCCTTTGGCGTCGAGGATTTCGCGCATGTCTTTATTCAGGCCGGGGCTGCCGCAAATCATGATGCGGTCAACAGCCGGGTCCAGCGGCGGCAGGCCCAGGTCAGCGGGCAGCTTGTTCGATTCAATCAGCGTGGTGATGCGGCCCTGGTGCTCAAAGGCTTCGCGGGTGACGGTCGGGTAGTAGAGCATCTGCTTGGTGACCATCTCACCCAGGAACTCGTGCTGCGGCAGCTCGGTTTTGAAGTAGTCGTAGTAGGCCAGTTCTTTGACCTCGCGCACGCCGTGCACCACGATGACTTTTTCAAACTTTTCGTAGGTCTCAGGATCGCGCACCACGCTCAAGAAAGGCGCAAGCCCGGTGCCGCTGCCCAGCAGGTACAGGTTTTTGCCAGGCAGGAGGTAGTCAATCAGCAAGGTCCCCGTGGGCTTGCGGCCCACCACAATCTTGTCGCCGACCTGGATGTGCTGCAGCCGCGAGGTGAGCGGGCCGTCTTGCACCTTGATGCTCAAGAACTCAAGGTGTTCCTCGTAATTGGCGCTGACGATGGAATAGGCGCGCAGCAGCGGCTTGCCGTTGTCCTGCATCAATCCAATCATGGTGAAGTGGCCGTTCGAAAAACGCAGCGCCGGGTCCCGCGTGGTGGTGAAGCTGAACAAGCGGTCTGTCCAGTGGTGTACGCTTAAAACTGTTTCTTCCAGAAATGCACTCATGGGGGCCTTGTTGGGGGTCAAAATGGGGCGCACCACAAGGCCGGACACGGCCTGGGGCGGAACCCTCTATTGTAAAACTTCATACCCACGAAGCCTGATATAGCGATATTGATTTGACTCATGAGCCAGCGTATGCCAGAGCCCACTACAACCTCCGCCACTGCCCTCACCGCTAGCGCCGGCACCACTGATTTTTCCGGCCTGCTGGTCGCCTGCCTGTGCGCCCAATGGTGCGGCACCTGCACCGAGTACCGCCCCCTGTTCGCCGCCCTGCAAACTGAATTTGCAGGAGCGCGATTTGTGTGGGTCGATGTGGAAGACGAGGCCGATTTTGTTGACCCGATCGAGGTCGAAAACTTCCCCACCCTGCTGATTGCGCACGGCGCAGACGCCCGGTTTTTTGGTACCGTCACGCCGCACCTGGACACCTTGCGCCGCCTGCTGCACGCAAGCAGCGAAGCGGGCGCCCGCAGCGTGGCTGATGCCGAGGCGCAGGCGCTGGCGCAGCGGCTCGAGGCGCGGTAGGCGCTTCACCGCTCAACGGTCGGGCGCTTACAGCTTCGCAGTCACCCAGGCCTGCACGCTGGCCAGTGCGCCGGCCAGTTTGGCGGGCTCGGTGCCGCCGGCCATGGCCATGTCGGCCTTGCCGCCGCCCTTGCCGCCCACCTGCGAGGCCACAAAGTTGGCCAGCTCGCCGGCTTTGACCTTGGGCGTGGTGTCGTTGGTCACACCGGCTGCGATCTGCACCTTGTCGCCATCCACCGCGCCCAGCACGATGACCGCGGTTTTGAGCTTGTCCTTGAGCTTGTCCATGGTGTCGCGAAGGGTTTTGGCATCTGCACCGTCCAGCTTGGCAGCCAGCACCTTGACCCCGTTCACCTCGACCGCACTGCTCATCAGCTCATCGCCCTGTGCCGAGGCGAGCTTGCCTTTGAGTGCGGCAATTTCTTTCTCCAGCGCCTTCACCTGGTCGACCATCTGGCCCAGCCGGTTGCCCAGCTCGGCCACGGGGGCCTTGAGGGTGGCGGCTGCTGCGTTCACCGTGTTTTCCAGGTCTTGCACATACGCCAAAGCGCCCTGGCCGGTGATGCCCTCAATACGGCGCACACCCGCTGCCACGCCGCCTTCAGCCACCACCTTGAACAAACCAATGTCGCCGGTGCGGCCCACGTGGGTGCCGCCGCACAGCTCGGTGGAGCTGCCGATATCGAGAACGCGCACGGTTTCGCCGTACTTCTCGCCAAACAGCATCATCGCGCCGGTTTCCTTGGCGGCTTCCAGGTCCATCAGGCGGGCCTGGGTCTGGGCGTTGCCGAGGATTTCGGCGTTGACCATGGCTTCAATCTGCTGCACCTGCGCGTCTGTCACTGCGGCGTTGTGTGCGAAGTCGAAGCGGGTGCGCTCGGCGTTCACCAAGCTGCCTTTCTGCTGCACATGATCGCCCAGCACTTCGCGCAGGGCTTTGTGCAGCAAGTGGGTGACCGAGTGGTTACGCTGGGTGGCCGCGCGGCGCTCGGCGTCCACCTGGGCCGTCACCGTGTCGCCCACCTTGAGGCTGCCGGTAGTTAAGCAGCCATGGTGGCCGAACACATCGGCCTTGATTTTTTGCGTGTCACCCACCTCGAAACGGCCGGCGTCTGACAGCACCGCGCCTTCGTCGCCCACCTGGCCGCCGCTCTCGGCGTAAAACGGTGTGGAGTCCAGCACCACAATGCCGCCTTGACCGGCTTTTAGCTCGCTCACCGGCGTGCCCTCTGCGTAGAGCGCTACGATTTTTGATATTTTGCTGAGGTGCTCGTAGCCCACGAAGGTGTTGCCTTCGCCGGTGTATTCCAGCGCCTTGTCCATCTTGAACTTGCCTGCGGCGCGGCCCTTGGCCTTTTGCTGCTCCATGGCGGCGGCGAAGCCTTCGCTGTCCACTTCGACACCGTTTTCGCGGCACACATCGGCCGAGAGGTCAAGCGGGAAGCCGTAGGTGTCGTGCAATTTGAAGGCCACCTCGCCGGGCAGCATCTTGACGCTACCAGTGGCTTGGCCACCGGCCCCGTTGGTGCCGAGGGCTTCATCCAGAATCTGCATGCCGGTGGCGAGCGTCTCAAAGAATCGCTCTTCTTCGACGCGCAACACTTCGGTGATGCGGGCTTCCTGCGAGGACATGTGGGGGTAGGCAGCGCCCATCACCTGCACCAGGTCTTTCACCAGCTTGTGAAAGAACGGCGTTTTCTGGCCCAGCTTGTAGCCGTGGCGGATGGCGCGGCGCACGATGCGGCGCTGCACATAGCCGCGCCCTTCGTTGCTCGGAATCACGCCGTCGCTCACCAGGAAGGCGGTGGCGCGAATGTGGTCGGCAATCACGCGCAGGCTCTTGTTGCCCAAATCGGTGCAGCCGGTTTCGCGGGATGCGGCCCGGATGAGGGTGTCAAACAGGTCAATCTCGTAGTTGCTGTGCACGTGCTGCAGGATGGCGGCCAGTCGCTCCAGGCCCATGCCGGTGTCCACGCACGGTGCGGGCAGCGGCGTCACCGCGCCGGTCTCGTCCATGTTGAACTGCATGAACACGTTGTTCCAGATTTCGATGAAGCGGTCGCCGTCCTCGTCCGGGCTGCCGGGCGGGCCGCCGGGGATGTGGTCGCCGTGGTCGTAAAAAATCTCGGAGCACGGGCCGCAGGGGCCGGTGTCAGCCATCATCCAGAAGTTGTCGCTCTTGTAGCGGCCGCCTTTGTTGTCGCCAATGCGGATCACCCGCTCGGGCGGCAGGCCGATTTCCTGAGTCCAGATGTTGTAAGCCTCGTCGTCTTCGGCATACACCGTCGCCAGCAGGCGCTCAGGCGGCAGCTTGTAGACGGTGGTCAGCAGCTCCCAGGCCCACTTCAGCGACTCGCGCTTGAAATAGTCCCCGAAGCTCCAGTTGCCCAGCATCTCGAAGAAGGTGTGGTGGCGGGCGGTGTAGCCCACGTTTTCCAGGTCGTTGTGCTTGCCGCCGGCACGCAGGCAGGCTTGCACCGAAGCGGCGCGCACATAAGAGCGCTTGTCGCTGCCCAGGAACACGTCCTTGAACTGCACCATGCCCGAATTGGTGAACATCAGCGTGGGGTCGTTGCCCGGCACCAACGGGCTCGATGCCACGACGGTGTGGCCTTTGGAGGCAAAGAAGTCGAGGAAGGTTTTGCGAATGTCGGCAACACTCATTACGGGCTGGGTCATGTCGGAATTTCTTCGAGGGATGGATCAATGGAGCCCGCTATTATCGCCGCCCGTTTTCGCGCCTTCGCGGGGGCGAAAACGCGACCTTCACAAGGGTTTTTCCTGTTGCGCGGGGGGCGCTTTGGGCGAAAACATCGACGCCTGACAACCTGAGTGCGGGACAGTCGCACGGCGGGAAAACTAAAACATTCAAGGAAACGCGTTGTGCACCCCGACATCCATGGCTTATGGCCCGCACTGCTGACGCCGGTGGGAGCGGATGGTGCGATCGACACGCGGCGTGCGCTGGCACATGCGCGGCGCATGCGGGCCGCCGGGTGCGACGGCATCACCCTATTTGGAACCACCGGAGAAGGGCCCGCCTTCACCGTGGCCGAGCGACAGGGATTGCTGCAGGCCCTGCTCAATGACGGCATGCCGCCCGAACAGATCATCGTCAACCTCACTGCGCTGGCGCTGGATGATGCGATTGCGCTGGGACGCCACGCCAGCGGACTGGGCGTACACCGCGCGATGCTGATGCCGCCGTTTTACTTCAAACAACCCAAGGACGCCGGCGTCGTGCAGGTCGTATCCCGGGTGGTACGCGGTATCGGCAACGACGAATTGAAGCTGCTGCTTTATCACTTTCCAGCAATGAGCGCTTACGGCTTTTCTCACGCGGCTATCAAGGATCTGGTGACTGCGCACCCGGGGCAGGTGGTGGGCGTGAAAGACAGCAGCGGCAACATGGAACACGCCTACGGCCTGGCGCGCGCATTCCCCGACCTGTCGATTCTGGTGGGTACCGAGCCGCATGTTGCGCCGGTCATGGCCCGGGGCGGCTCGGGATCCATCAACGGGCTCTCTAACATCGCCCCCCGCCTGATGAAGCGGGTGATGAGCCGCCCCGACAAGGTGGCCTATGCCGATGAGCAACTGGTGCTCGATTTACTCAGGGTGCTCACGATCCGGCCCGGCATGCCCTTTGTCAGCGTGTACAAAGCCATGCTCGCCGAGCAAACCGGCGACAACACCTGGCTGAATGTGCGCGTACCGCTGAGTCCGCTGGAAAACGGCGAGCTGCTGGCGGTTCGCAATGGCTACCGCGCACTCGGCGCCGCACTCCAGCACCTGTGACAGACCCTTTTTCAAAAGACCGCCCCCCCAGTTCCTGCTGCTGGTGAACATGATGTTTCTGGTGCTGGGTTGCTTTCTGGTGTGTAGTTGCTGCTGTTTGTCACCAAGGCGCTGACGGGCACTCCAATCGGCGAGATGATGCGGGAAGGCCGGTTGTTTATGGTGATGCTCTTGTGCCTGCTGCTGGCCCTCCCGACTCTGGAACCCTCATTTTGCTACTATATTGATAGCTATTAGCGCATAAACAGTAAGCCCCAACGGCACTTTTACCTATAAATCAGGAGCTTTTTCATGTCCAACACCCCGCATCCGCAGCTGGCCCTTCTGAAGGACCCCAGCCTGCTCAAGACCGACGCGCTCATCAACGGGCAATGGGTGGCGGGCGCCAGCCGATTTGCGGTGACCGACCCGGCCAACGGCCAAGCAATTGCCGACGTTGCCAACCTCGGCCCCGCAGACGCCGCGACGGCCATAGCCGCTGCCAACGCCGCCTGGCCGGCCTGGCGCAGCAAGACCGCCAAGGAGCGCAGCATCATCCTGCGCAAGTGGTTTGATTTGCTGATGGCCAACCAGGAAGACCTGGCCCGCATCATGACCACCGAGCAGGGCAAGCCCTTCGCCGAGGCCAAGGGCGAAATCGCCTATGGCGCCAGCTTCGTGGAATGGTTTGCCGAAGAGGCCAAGCGCGTGAACGGCGAAACCCTGCCCCAGTTCGACAACAACCGCCGCATCGTGGTCATCAAGCAGCCCATTGGCGTGTGCGCTGCGATTACGCCGTGGAACTTTCCACTGGCGATGATTACCCGCAAGGTGGCGCCTGCCCTGGCTGCCGGCTGCCCGGTCATCATCAAACCGGCAGAGCTCACGCCCCTGACCGCGCTGGCAGCGGCTGAGCTGGCCGTTCGGGCCGGCATTCCGGCCGGCGTGCTCAACATGATTACCGCCGACGCTGCGCAATCGGTGGCGGTGGGCAAAGTGCTGTGCGAAAGCGATGTGGTGCGCCACCTGAGCTTCACCGGCTCCACCGAGGTGGGCCGCATCCTGATGGCGCAGTGCGCCCCCACGGTGAAAAAGCTGTCGTTGGAGCTGGGTGGCAATGCGCCGTTCATCGTGTTCGATGACGCGGATGTGGACTCCGCGGTGGAAGGCGCACTGGCCAGCAAATACCGCAATGCCGGCCAAACCTGTGTCTGCGCCAACCGCTTTTATGTGCAGGCGGGCGTGTACGAGGCGTTTGTCGCCAAGTTCACCGCCAAAGTGCGAACCATGAAAGTGGGCAACGGCTTTGAAGACGGCGTGGTGCAGGGTCCGCTGATTGAGGACGCGGCGGTGGCCAAGGTCCGGCGCCATGTGGAAGACGCACTGGCCAAGGGCGGCAAGCTCGAGACTGGCGGCAAAGCCCTGCAAGGTCAGTTCTTTGAGCCCACCGTGGTGTCCGGCGCCAGTGCCGACATGCTCTGCGCCCGGGAAGAAACCTTCGGGCCGTTTGCGCCGGTGTTCCGGTTCGAGACCGAGCAGCAGGCCATTGACGCGGCCAACGCCACCGAATTCGGCCTGGCTGCCTACTTCTACAGCCGCGACATCGGCCGTATCTACCGGGTGGGCGAGGCGCTGGAGTACGGCATGGTGGGGGTAAATGTGGGCATTCTGGCCACCGAACACGTGCCCTTCGGTGGCGTGAAGCAGTCCGGTCTGGGCCGCGAAGGCTCACACATGGGCATGGATGACTATGTGGAGGTGAAGTACCTCTGCCTGGGTGACATCCTCAAGTAAGCCACCGATACCAAGCGAAAAACTCAAAAGGGATCAGCCCAGCTCCGGCCCTTGGCTGTTGCTGGCACCGCGGGGCGTGCGGGTGGCGGTGTTGTTGTTCACCGACCATGGAATGGGCGTGGGCCGGTCCAGGGGCGCGACTTTGGTCAGCAGCGCCTGCCAGAAGAAACCGCTTTGGATGGCAATCACCGCAAACAGCATGTAGCTTTGCGAGCTGGAAGCCAGCCAGAGGTTGTAAACCGGCATGAACACAAAGGGCGACACCATCAGCGGCAGGCCGATGCGCAGCGCCTCCATGGATTCGAGCCCTCTCCCAAGGTTGAACAAATCCCAGTAGTAGCTGGTGAACATGCCCAGCACCATCCAGCAACCCAGATGCCACGCGTACACGATGGCATGGTTGCGCACCAAGAGCGCGATCCAGGCCGGCGAGGTCTCATCCGCATTCACGATGAGAACCATGAAAGCACCGGTGGTGATAAACACCAACAGGAATAAAAACGTGAGAAATTTAAGCGCTTTGGACATGATTTACCTCAGATGCGACACGCGGCATCTTACCCGTACCAGAGCCTGGATTCAGAGCAGACGAACGCCGGTTTTGGACTGAATCTCCTCGCGGCTCACACCGGGGGCCAGCTCAATGAGCTTCAGGCCCTCGGGGGTCACGTCCATCACGCCCAGGTCGGTGATGATGCGGTCCACCACGCCTACGCCGGTCAGCGGCAGGGTGCAGGAGGGCAGAATTTTGAGGTCGCTGGTGCCGTCTTTCTTTTTGGCGACGTGCTCCATCAACACAATCACGCGCTTCACGCCGGCCACCAGATCCATGGCGCCGCCCATGCCCTTAACCATCTTGCCCGGGATCATCCAGTTGGCCAGGTCGCCCTTCTCGCTCACCTGCATGGCGCCCAGGATGGACAAATTGATCTTGCCGCCGCGGATCATGGCAAAGCTCTGGTCGGAGCCAAAGATGCTGCTGCCCTTGATGGTGGTGACGGTTTGCTTACCGGCGTTGATCAGGTCGGCGTCCACCTCGTCCTCGGTGGGAAAAGCGCCAATGCCGAGCATGCCGTTTTCGCTTTGCAGCCACACCTCTTTGTCGGCGGGCACATGGTTGGCCACCAGGGTCGGGATGCCGATGCCCAGGTTCACATAAAACCCGTCTTCCAGCTCGTGGGCGGCGCGGGCTGCCATTTGGTCTTGATTCCAGCTCATGGTGAGACTCCTGCTTGTTCTGTAGCGGCGGGCTTAGGCGCCGGCCTTTTCGGTGACGGTGCGCTTTTCGATGCGCTTCTCGGGTGTGGCGTTGAGCACGATACGGTGCACATAAATGCCCGGCAGGTGCACCATATCGGGGGCGATGTCACCGGTCTCGACGATTTCTTCCACTTCCACCACGGTGATCTTGCCGGCCATGGCCACGGCGGGGTTGAAGTTGCGGGCGGTAAAGCGGAACTGCAGGTTGCCCGACTTGTCGGCGCGGTACGCCTTCACCAGCGCCACATCCGGCACCAGCGAGCGCTCCATCACATAGGTCTCGCCATCAAACTCGCGCAGCTCCTTGCCATCGGCCACGATGGTGCCCACGCCGGTCTTGGTGAAAAAGGCCGGAATGCCCGCGCCGCCTGCGCGCAGCTTTTCGGCCAGCGTGCCTTGGGGAGTGAATTCCAGCTCCAGCTCGCCGGCCAGGTACTGGCGCTCGAATTCCTTGTTTTCGCCCACGTAGCTGGAGATCATTTTTTTGATCTGCCGGGTCTCCAGCAGCTTGCCCAGGCCAAAGCCGTCCACACCGGCGTTGTTGGAGATGGCAACCAGGTTCTTCGCGCCGCTGTCCCGCAGCGCGTCAATCAGCGCCTCAGGAATACCGCACAGCCCGAAACCGCCCACCGCCAGCAACTGGCCGTCCTGGATGATGCCTTGAAGCGCCGCCGCGGCGCTGGGGAAAATCTTGTTCACTGCGCAAATCTCCTGGGAAGTTTGAAACAACACAGACATAACGATACTACGTAACCTTGACAGGGCCGGATGCCGTTTGGCGCTGCGACACTACACTGACGCCCTCGAGGGCAAATTCAATTGCTACAAAAAAAGAAGCAGTCTGCGCCGGATTGATGCGCGCCAGCGCACGGAAATTTCTTTAAGTTCGCACCACCATGGTGCCTTTGGAGGACTCGCCACCATGGAAAATCCGGACGATTTAACAAGCTGTGTGAATGAATGTGTTGGTAATAAAACGCCATCGCCGGACACTCCCGCCGTGAATAAAGACCAGATAAATTACAAGCTCATCGTTGGAAAACGGATCAAACTGCTGAGACAGGAACTAGACGTCTCACAGGAGGTGTTGGCAGAGCGATGCGGGATTTACCGCACCTACCTGAGCCGCATCGAATCCGGCTCGGCCAATCCCACTTTGTTGGTTCTCGTTGCGCTCGCTGACTCGCTCGACGTGTCGCCGGCGCAGCTGCTCATGGACCTGTGATCACGCCTTCGCCGCGGTCTCGCGGGTTGGCATGACATCAGGACTGCGCAGAGACCACCTCGTTGGCCGAGCGAAAGGCATCCACCGCCGCAGGCACTCCGCAGTACACCGCGGCATGAAGTAGCACCTCCTGAATCTCCTCGGGCGTGGCGCCGTTGTTGAGCGCGCCTCGCACATGGCCTTTAAGCTCCTGCTGCTTGCCCAGCGCGGTCAGCAAAGCGACCGTGATCAGGCTGCGGGTTTTGAGCTCCAGCCCGGGGCGCTGCCACACATCGCCCCACGCTGCGCGAGTAATGTGTTCCTGCATCGGGGCAGTAAATGTTGTCGCACCCCGGAGAGCCGCATCCACAAACGCATCGCCCATCACCTGTCTGCGGGTGGCAAGGCCTTGGGCAAATGCCTCGGGATGGTTGCTCTCGGGAAGGCTGGGGGCGGGTGTTGTCATGCGGGGAAACTCCTGAGGTGTTTGCCGTAACCGGCGGGCTGGGGCGCAGTATCGCAGCGCAAAGCAGCTCCCTACAATCGCTCCATGGGCATCCCGCAAACCTTCATCCAGGAGCTGATCGCGCGCACGGACGTGGTGGAGATCGTGGGCCGCTATGTGCAGCTCAAAAAGGGTGGCGCCAATTTCATGGGGCTGTGCCCCTTCCACGGTGAGAAATCGCCCTCGTTCTCGGTGAGCCCCGCCAAGCAGTTCTACCACTGCTTTGGCTGCGGAAAAAACGGCAACGCCATCAGCTTTTTGATGGACCACGCCGGCATGACTTTTGTGGAAGCCGTTAGAGATTTGGCCGGCCAATACGGTATGGTCGTGCCCGAGGAAGAAGGCAGCCCGCAGGACCGCGCCCGAGCCCGCGCTCAGCGTGAGCGGCAAAACACCCTCAGCAGCGTGCTCGAGAAAGCCTGCGACGCTTACAAGCGCGGGCTCAAAGACTCCCCCCGCGCCATCGACTACTTGAAGGGCCGGGGCCTCTCTGGCGAGGTCGCCAAGCAATTCGGCCTGGGCTATTCCCCCGAGGGCTGGCGCACTCTGGCAAGTGTTTTCCCTGAATACGACGACCCGTTGCTGGTGGAAAGCGGCCTGGTGATCCTGCACGAGGCAGAGGGCGGCGCCGAAGAAAAACGCTACGATCGCTTCCGCGACCGGGTGATGTTTCCCATCCGCAACATCAAGGGCGAATGCATCGGCTTTGGCGGCCGCGTGCTCGGTGATGAGAAGCCCAAGTACCTCAATTCCCCCGAGACGCCGGTGTTCAGCAAGGGGCGCGAGCTCTATGGCCTGTTCGAGGCCCGCAGCCACTTGCGGGAGCACGGCTATGTGCTGGTGACTGAGGGGTACATGGACGTGGTGGCACTGGCACAGCTGGGTTTTCCCAATGCGGTGGCCACCCTGGGCACGGCCTGTACGCACGAACACGTACAAAAGTTGTTTCGCTTTACCGATGCGGTGGTGTTTAGCTTCGACGGGGACGCTGCCGGCCGGCGCGCGGCACGCAAGGCGCTGGACGGAGCCATGGCCTTTGCGACCGATGTGCGCAGCATCAAGTTCTTGTTTTTGCCCGCCGAGCACGACCCCGACAGCTTCATCCGCGCCTACGGCAAAGACGCCTTTGCCGACTATGTGGCCAAGGCCACACCCCTGAGCCGCTTTCTTATGGAGGCGGCGCAAGAGGGCTGCGACCTCACCACCGCCGAAGGGCGCGCCCGCATGGCCAGCAACGCACGCCCCCTGTGGAGCCAGCTGCCCGAGGGCGCGCTTAAATTGCAGCTGCTGGGAGAAATCGCCCAACTGGTACAACTGGGCAGCAGCGAGCTGGGCGCCTTGTGGGCGAGCAGCGCCGCCAAATCCGGCGCTCCCAAGGCTGCGGTGCCCCGCGCTGATACGGCGGCGCCCCCCACCAGCAAGCTGCAAGACAGCGGCTTCACCCACTTGGAAGAGCCCGCAGGATTTGCCGAGCCTTGGATCCCCCACGAGGAATGGAAAAAGAAGACCGCCTGGAAGAAAGACGGCTGGACCCCGCGCAGTAAGGGCGAACGAAGCGGCGCGCCGCGCGCCGCGGGCCCCTTGTCGCGCCCGGACAGCAGAGCCGATCTGGCAGCGCGCATCGTGCTCAACCACAGTGAGCTGTGGGACATTCTCTCCAGCGAAGACCACGCACTGCTGTGCGAACTGCCGTCGCCGCACGGCGAATTGTTTATCTGGCTGGAGAGCCAGCTGCATCAGCACGGCCCGGTCTCGCGCGGCACCTTGAAAGAAGAGTTCATAGGCCACCCGGCCGAAGATTTAGTCCAGCGACTAACCGCCGGTCCGCTCATCGCGGCCGAACCGGTTAGCGCGTCGGGGCCGGAGCTGCGCGACCTGCTCAACCGCATGCTGATTGACCGCATCAAAGTGCAGGAAACGCAGGCCATTGCAGCGGTAAGCCAAGACTCCCACGCCCTGCAACGCTATCGCGACTTGCAATTGCGGCGCAAACAGCTCGAAATTTCCCTGCAAGCCGTCAATGCCGCGGGCTCAGGGGCGGCCAACTAAGTTGCGCCTATAATGTCCGGTTCGGCAAGAGCGACAGCAGCACCTCCGGGCCCGGCCAACGTGAACACTTCATCACATGGCCACCTCACCGCAAGGACTGCATCCCAAATGATCGCCCTCCCATCTTGCCTTTGGGGAATCGGATTCCCTGCCTCGCCACTACACCGCCCCGCGCAACGTAGCCGGCAACCCGCCCTGTCGTTCATCTGTTTTGTCGTCCTGAGGTCTTTGCATGCCCGCTTCGAAATCCGTCAAGCCCGAAATAAATTCGCCGGCAGTGCCCGCCACAAAATCCAAAGCCAAAACCCCGGCCAGCAGCGTAGCGGCCGAGGTGGAAGAAACCACCAAGCCCAAGGCGCCCGCCAAAGCAGCTGCAAAGCCCGCCGAGAAGGCGACTCCGAAAGCTGCCGTAAAAACTCCGGCTGCCTCCAAGGCTGCAGCAGCTAAAAAACCTGCCGCCACCAAACGCGGTGCCAAAGCCGCAGCAGGCCCGGGCACAGCGGCGGCTGACGATATGGACATGTCCGACATTGAAGCGGATTTGGCCGGCGAGCCCGAAGTGGCGGACGCCGGCGGCGAAAAGGTCAAGCCCCTGCGCATGAAGATCAGCAAGGCCAAAGAGCGCGCCTTGATGAAAGAGTTCGGCCTGGACGAGACCGTGCTCTCCGAAGAAGACATGGCCAAGCGCCGTGCGCGCCTGAAGGCCCTGATCACGCTGGGCAAGACCCGCGGCTACCTGACACACGGCGAGATCTCCGACCACTTGCCCGACAAGCTGGTCGATGCAGAAACGCTGGAGGTCGTGATCTCCATGTTGAACGACATGGGCGTGGCGGTGTACGAACAGACCCCCGACGCAGAAACCCTGCTGCTGAACAACAACGTCTCGACCGCAGCCACCGTTGAAGAAGCCGAAGAAGAAGCTGAAGCCGCTCTATCCACTGTGGACAGCGAGTTCGGCCGCACCACCGATCCGGTGCGCATGTACATGCGCGAAATGGGCACCGTGGAACTGCTAACCCGCGAAGGCGAAATTGAAATCGCCAAGCGCATTGAAGGCGGCCTGATGGACATGATGGAGGCGATCTCCGCCTCGCCTGCGACCATCGCCGAAATCCTGCGTCTGGGCGAAGATATCCGCGAAGGCAAGATCGTCATCACCACTGTGGTGGACGGCTTCTCCAACCCCAACGAGGCCGATGACTATGTGGCCGAAGAAGACTTCGACGAGTTCGACGAAGCCGACGACGACGATGGCAAGGGCGGCTCCAAGGCACTGACCAAGAAGCTCGAAGAGCTCAAGAAGCAGGCGCTGGAACGGTTCGACCATATGCGCGAGCTGTTCGAGAAAGTACACAAGATTTACGACAAGGAGGGCTACGGCACGCCCGCCTATGTGAAGGCACAAAAAGCTCTGAGCGAAGAGCTGATGACCATCCGCTTCACCGCCAAGGCCATCGAGAAGCTGTGCGACATGGTGCGCTCGCAGGTAGACGATGTGCGCAAGAAGGAGCGCGAATTGCGGCGCATCATCGTGGACAAGTGCGGCTATTCGCAGGACTTGTTCATCGCTGACTTCAGCGGACGCGACAAGGCCGGAAACCGGGTGGCCTCCAACCTGCTGAACCTGCAATGGATTGAAAAGCAAGCCGCCTCGGGCAAGCCATGGGCGGCCGTCATGGGCCGCAACATCCCGCCGGTGCAGGACCTGCAGCAAAAACTGATCGACCTGCAAGCGCAGGTGGTGGTTCCGCTGGACCGGCTCAAAGACATCAACAAGCGCATGAACGAGGGCGAATACGCCTCCCGCGCTGCCAAGAAAGAAATGATCGAGGCCAACTTGCGGCTGGTGATCTCGATTGCCAAGAAATACACCAACCGCGGGCTGCAGTTCCTCGATCTGATTCAGGAAGGCAACATCGGCCTGATGAAGGCGGTGGACAAGTTTGAATACCGCCGCGGTTACAAATTCTCGACCTATGCCACCTGGTGGATCCGCCAGGCCATCACCCGCTCGATTGCGGACCAGGCGCGCACCATCCGTATTCCGGTCCACATGATCGAGACCATCAACAAGATGAACCGCATCAGCCGCCAGCATCTGCAGGAGTTCGGCTTCGAGCCGGATGCGTCGGTGTTAGCCGCGAAGATGGAAATCCCCGAAGACAAGATCCGCAAGATCATGAAGATCGCCAAGGAGCCCATCTCCATGGAAACACCGATCGGGGACGACGACGACAGCCACCTGGGCGACTTCATCGAAGACAGCGCGAACACCGCGCCTATGGAAGCGGCCATGCAGGCCGGCCTGCGCGATGTGGTGAAGGACATTCTGGACAGCCTGACTCCCCGTGAAGCCAAGGTTCTGCGCATGCGTTTCGGTATCGAGATGACATCCGACCATACGCTGGAAGAGGTTGGCAAGCAGTTCGACGTGACCCGTGAACGCATTCGCCAGATTGAAGCCAAGGCGCTTCGCAAGCTCAAGCACCCCAGCCGCTCGGACAAGCTGCGCAGCTTTACCGATACGCTGTAAGCAAGGGGGTTTTACCTGCCACCCGGGTTGACGCAGGTCAGCCCGGTGGCTCGTGAATACGCTCGCCCACGAACCGGAATGCGAAATTGAGCGCGTCGTCAACCTTGCGGTCGAGCTCTTCCCGGTCTGCTGCCGTCATGTAGAAAATCAGATCCACGTCATGACGCACATAGCGGGCGGGCAACTGGTTCAGCGCCACACAGGCCACATCGGTGAGCATGTCATGGTTGTAGCGGGGGAAGTACTCGGAGCGGCGCACGACCTCTTCGAATACAACGCGTTCATAGTAGTTATGAACCTCTTCAAAATTGAAATGCATGTTTCAACCTCTGACCCAGTCCTGCTCGCCGCAAAGTTTTTGACACGCCATCGTATCAGCAGTGTCTGAAGCTATTGGTATTTTCCCTGTCTATTCAATCAAAAAAGTCGGTTAACCCCCATAGTCTATGCGCAGACAGCTATGAAACTTGTAGCAAAATAAAATCTGCGCTATAGTTTCTCAAGTTAATTTGCAGCAGCGGCGGAGCGCGCTGCAGCGTCATCAGTTCAACGTCAAAGGGTCAGGTAATGAGTGCAAAAGAATCGGCTGCGGTGAGTCAACTGTTGGAGCTACTGGAATCCCGCTACGCAATCCGGGTGCTGTGGGCTCTGCGTGATGGTCACGCCCAAACCTTTCGCCTCCTTCAAGATAGCGTAGGCGGCATCACCCCCAACACCCTGAACACCCGTATCAAAGAACTTCGCGAAGCAGGCCTGCTGACCCACGGCGCAGACGGCTATGTGGTCACAGCGTCAGGCGCCGACTTGCTCAAGCGCCTGGGCGATGTGCAGGCCTTTGCGGTCAAGTGGTCCACCGCCCTGGCCAAAAAAGCCAAATAACCAAGCACTCCCGGCAGCTTGCCTAGCGCTCTGCCAACCCAAAAGACAGGCAGCGCCTGTCTTTTTTTCGCTCGGGCATAATTTAGGGCTGATTCAGCCCCAGCGCCCGATCTGCGAGCGCAACCAGCTACATTTTTCATAGCAAAAGGACTCGACCATGCCGACCACAGCCAGCGGACTCCAATTCGAAGACACCACCGAGGGCACCGGCCCGGAGGCCCAAAAAGGCCAAAGCGTGAGCGTGCACTACACCGGCTGGCTGTACAACGACGGCGTGCAGGGTGCCAAGTTTGACTCCAGCAAAGACCGCAACGATCCCTTCGTCTTCCACTTGGGCGCCGGAATGGTCATCCGCGGCTGGGACGAGGGCGTGGCCGGCATGAAGGTCGGCGGTGCGCGTACCCTGATCATTCCTGCCGAATTGGGCTATGGCGCACGGGGCGCCGGTGGCGTCATCCCGCCGAACGCAACCCTGAAATTCGATGTAGAGCTTCTGGACGTCCGCAGCTAAACCTGCGCGAGGGCTGTTTTGACAGTGGGCGCGCGCTGCGCCCTACCCCTTGAAACAGGGCATTGCGTCGCCATATGCGGCGCAACCCTGTGCAACTTGACTTATCAACATGCCTGACACCCCCAGCAACACCAGCCCCGACATGGCCTCTGCCATGGCGCAATCCCCGGAAGAAATCATGGCCGCCGCACATGCAAATGAAGCGGACGCCCTGAGCGCCACGCAGGCCGAATTGGCCACCCTCAAAGCCAAGAGCGCCGAACTCGCTGACCAATACCTGCGCGCCAAGGCCGAGGCCGAAAACGCCCGCCGCCGCGCAGACGATGAAATTTCCAAGGCGCGCAAGTTCGCGGTCGAGAGCTTTGCAGAGAGCCTGCTGCCGGTAACCGACAGCCTCGAGGCGGGTCTGGTCATTAAAGACGCCACGCCCGAACAAATCCGCGAAGGCGCACAAGCCACCCTGCGCCAGCTGGTGGCGGCGCTGGAGCGCAACAAGGTCATCGCCATCGCCCCCACGGCCGGCACCAAGTTCGACCCCCACCAGCACCAGGCCATCAGTGTCGTGCCGTCCGAGCAGGAAGCCAACACCGTGGTCAGTGTGCTGCAAAAGGGCTACTCCATTGCAGACCGCGTGTTGCGTCCCGCGCTGGTCACCGTGTCTGCGCCCAAGTAAGTACGGCGGCGCACATTACCGACCGAACAAGCCAAATTTTTCGTGCTGCGGGCACTTGAAACGTGTGGCGAAGCCCACACGTTATTTACATCTGAATTTTCTAAGTTTTAGGAGTACACCATGGGAAGAATCATCGGCATCGACTTGGGCACCACCAACAGCTGTGTGGCCGTGATGGAGGGCAACGCCCCCAAAGTGATTGAAAACGCCGAAGGCGCGCGCACCACTCCGTCGATCATTGCTTACCAGGAAGACGGCGAAGTACTGGTGGGCGCATCGGCCAAGCGCCAGGCGGTCACCAACCCCAGGAACACGCTGTACGCCGTCAAGCGCCTGATTGGCCGCAAGTTCACTGAAAAAGAAGTTCAAAAAGACATCGACCTGATGCCCTACACCATTGCCGCCGCCGACAACGGCGACGCATGGGTCGAAGTGCGCGGCAACAAGCTCGCACCCCAGCAGGTCAGCGCCGACGTGCTGCGCAAGATGAAGAAAACCGCAGAAGACTACCTCGGCGAAGAAGTGACCGAGGCTGTCATCACCGTGCCGGCGTACTTTAACGACGCGCAGCGCCAAGCTACCAAAGACGCCGGCCGCATTGCCGGCCTCGATGTGAAGCGCATCATCAACGAACCCACCGCGGCTGCGCTGGCCTTCGGCCTGGACAAAAACGAAAAGGGCGACCGCAAGATTGCGGTGTATGACCTTGGTGGCGGCACCTTTGACGTCTCCATCATCGAAATCGCTGATGTGGATGGTGAAAAACAATTCGAGGTGCTCTCCACCAATGGCGACACCTTCCTCGGCGGCGAAGACTTCGACCAGCGCATCATCGACTTCATCATTGCCGAGTTCAAAAAGGACCAGGGCGTGGACCTGTCGAAAGACGTGCTGGCACTGCAACGCCTGAAGGAATCTGCTGAGAAGGCCAAGATCGAGCTCTCCAGCAGCGCGCAAACTGACATCAATCTGCCCTACATCACCGCCGATGCCACAGGCCCCAAGCACCTGAACATCAAGCTGACCCGCGCAAAGCTCGAGTCGCTGGTAGAAGAGTTGATTGAACGCACGATTTCCCCCATCCGCACGGCGCTCAAGGATGCCGGCGTGTCGGCCTCTGACATCCACGATGTGATTCTGGTCGGCGGCATGACCCGCATGCCCAAGGTGCAGGAAAAGGTCAAGGAACTCTTCGGTAAAGAACCCCGCAAAGACGTAAACCCCGACGAAGCGGTGGCTGTGGGCGCGGCGATTCAAGGCCAGGTGCTCTCCGGCGACCGCAAGGACGTGCTGCTCTTGGACGTCACCCCTCTGTCTTTGGGTATCGAAACCCTGGGCGGCGTGATGACCAAGATGATCACCAAGAACACCACCATCCCCACCAAGTTTGCGCAAACATTCTCGACCGCCGAGGACAACCAGCCTGCTGTAACCATCAAGGTGTTCCAGGGCGAGCGCGAAATTGCTGCGGTCAACAAGATGCTGGGCGAATTCAACCTTGAAGGCATTCCCCCTGCCACCCGCGGCACACCGCAAATCGAAGTGTCGTTTGACATCGACGCGAACGGCATCCTGCATGTGGGCGCCAAAGACAAGGGCACGGGCAAGGAAAACAAAATCACCATCAAGGCCAACTCCGGCCTGTCCGAAGCTGAAATCCAGCAAATGGTGAAGGACGCCGAACTCAACGCCGCTGACGACAAGAAAAAGCTCGAACTGGTGCAAACCCGCAACGAAGCCGAAGCCAACGCCCACAGCGTCAAAAAGAGCCTCGCCGAGTACGGCGAAAAGCTCGAAGCGGACGAGAAGGAAAAAATTGAAGCGGCCCTGAAGGACGTCGAAGAGATCCTGAAGTCGGACGACAAGGACGCCATCAAAGCCAAGAGCGAAGCGCTGATGGCCGCGAGTCAGAAGCTGGGCGAGAAAATGTACGCTGACATGCAGGCCAAGCAAGCGGCTGAGGCCGGCACCGCCGAGCAAGCGGCCCCTCAGGAAAACGCACAGACATCCTCCAAGCCGGCGCACGACGACAATGTCGTTGACGCCGAAGTAAAGGAAGTCAAAAAAGGCTGAGCCGGCTAACGAGCGCAGCATACAAGATGCCGCGTTGAACGCCGATTGGGGTTCAACGCGGCTTTTCTGTTGTAAAAAGACACAAGACACACATGGCCAAACGCGACTATTACGAAGTTCTGGGCGTGCCCAAGGGCGCGCCGGAAGAAGAAATCAAAAAGGCGTATCGCAAACTGGCGATGAAGTTTCACCCTGACCGCAATCAGGGAGAAGCTGCCAAAGCCGCGGAAGAGAAGTTCAAGGAGGTCAAAGAGGCCTACGAGATGCTTTCCGACGCCCAGAAGCGCGCGGCCTACGACCAGTACGGCCACGCAGGCGTTGACCCCAACCGCGGAGCGGGCGGAGCAGAAGGCTATGGCGGTTTTGCCGAGGCCTTCGGCGACATTTTTGGTGACATGTTCGGTCAGCAGCGCGGTGGTGCGCGGGGCGGGCGGCAGGTGTACCGTGGCAGCGATTTGAGCTACGCCATGGAAATCACGCTCGAAGAAGCTGCCCGCGGCAAAGACGCGCAAATCCGCATTCCCAGCTGGGACGGCTGCGAACCCTGCAAAGGCACTGGTGCCAAGCCCGGCACCCAGATCAAGACCTGCGGCACCTGCAACGGCAGCGGCTCGGTGCAAATGCGCCAAGGTTTTTTTAGTGTGCAGCAAACCTGCCCCACCTGCCGCGGCAATGGCAAGGTGATTCCCGAGCCCTGCACCAGCTGCCAAGGGCAAGGCAAGATCAAGCGACAAAAGACGCTGGAAGTCAAAATTCCCGCTGGTATTGACGGTGGCATGCGCATCCGGAGTGCCGGCAACGGCGAGCCCGGCACCAACGGAGGCCCTCCGGGCGACCTCTACATCGAGATCCGGCTCAAAAAGCACGACATCCTCGAGCGCGACGGTGACGACCTGCATTGCTCAGTGCCAATCAGCTTCGTCACCGCAGCCCTGGGTGGCGAAATCGACGTGCCCACGCTGGCCGGCAAAGCCGCGATAGATATTCCCGAAGGCACGCAAACCGGCAAGCAGTTCCGCCTGCGGGGCAAGGGCATCAAGGGTGTGCGCTCCAGCTACCCCGGTGATTTGTACTGCCACATTCTGGTGGAGACACCGGTCAAGCTCACCGAGCATCAACGCAAGTTGCTCAAAGACCTGGACGATTCCTTCAAGAAGGGCGGCAGCAAGCATTCGCCGTCAGGCGACACCTGGACCGACCGGCTGAAGAACTTCTTCAGCTAACGCCTACGGCGCATGGCCAGCCCCGCCTACCTCACTGCGGCCTTTTACAAGTTCGTCGATCTCCCCGACTACGCGCAGCGGCGTGATCCGCTGTTGGTGTTGTGTGAAAGCCGAAACGTCAAGGGCATGATTTTGCTGGCGCGTGAGGGCATCAATAGCACGATTGCCGGTTTGCCGGATGATGTGCATGCGGTGCTGGCCCACTTGCGGGCGGACCCATTGTTGGCCGACCTGCAGCACAAAGAATCGTTCTCCGAGAAAGCGCCCTTCTACCGCATGAAGGTGCGGCTGAAAAAGGAGATCGTGACCATGCAGGTGCCCGGCATCAGCCCTATCCACATGGCTGGCACCTATGTGAAGCCGCAGGACTGGAACACCCTGATTTCGGACCCTGACGTAGTGGTCGTGGATACCCGCAACGACTACGAGATCGAAATCGGCACCTTCGCCGGCGCGGTGGATCCGAAAATCAAGAGCTTTGCAGAGCTACCGGCCTGGGTGGAGCAATCAGAGTTGCTTGGCCGCGCGGGCAAGAAGCCGAAGGTCGCGATGTTTTGCACCGGCGGCATTCGCTGCGAAAAATCAACGGCTTATCTGCGCCAGCGCGGCTATGACGAGGTCTACCACCTGGAGGGCGGCATCCTCAAGTACCTCGAGACTATCCCCCCGGAACAAAGCCTATGGCAAGGCGAATGCTTTGTATTTGATGAGCGGGTGTCGGTTGGGCACGGGTTGGTACCGGGGCAACACGGCCTGTGCCGTGCCTGCCGCCAACCGCTGGAGGATGGTGCCCAAGAGTCGCCGCTGTTTGAGGCCGGCGTCAGCTGCCCGCGCTGCCACGCCCACACCAGCGACATCCAAAAAGCCAGCGCCCGCGAGCGCCAGCGCCAGTGGGAATTAGCCAAACGCCGCCAGATGGTTCACATCGGCGCTACCTTGCCGCAAACGACTTCCTCGATGCCGAAGTCTTAAGCGACTGTGACGTCGGGCGGATTTTCAGCCTCGGCCGCGCGCAACCGTCCGGGACGCTCCGGTCCTCTTAATCGTAATTGCGCGCAAGCAGGCCGGCGCGGGCTGCAGCGTATTCACGCTTGAGCTGGGCCACGAAGTCTGCGGTGGGCTGGATTTTGTCGACCGCACCGATGCCCTGGCCGCAGCCCCAAATGTCTTTCCACGCCTTGGTGGCCGCGCCGCCGAAGTCCATTTTGCTGGGGTCACTCTCGGGCAGGTTCGCTGGGTCCAGTCCCGCGGCGCGAATGCTGGGGGCAAGGTAATTGCCGTGAACGCCGGTAAACAGGTTGCTGTAAACGATAGCATCCGAGTTGTTGTCGACGATGGCCTGTTTGTAGTCTTGCGAGGCGCGAGCCTCCTCGGTGGCGATAAAGGCGGACCCGATGTAGGCGAAATCTGCGCCCATGGCTTGCGCAGCCAGTACGGCCGCGCCACTCGCGATGGAACCCGAGAGGGCCAATGGGCCATCAAACCATTGCCGGATTTCCTGTACCAGCGCAAACGGGCTCTTCACGCCCGCATGTCCACCGGCACCCGCAGCCACAGCGATGAGTCCGTCGGCGCCTTTATCGATGGCCTTGTGGGCGTGTTGGTTGTTGATGATGTCGTGCAGCACCACCCCGCCATAGCTGTGGGCCGCCGCGTTGATTTCTTCGCGTGCGCCCAGCGAGGTGATGATGATGGGCACCTTGTACTTCACGCACAGGGCCATGTCGTGTTCCAGCCGGTCGTTGCTCTTGTGCACGATCTGGTTGATGGCAAAGGGCGCGGCCGGTTTATCGGGATGCGCTGTGTTGTAGGCCGCCAGCGCTTCGGTGATCTCTTTCAGCCAGTCATCGAGCTGCTCAGCCGGCCGTGCGTTGAGCGCCGGCATCGAGCCCACTACGCCCGCAATGCACTGGGCAATCACCAGCTTGGGGTTGCTGACAATGAACAGCGGCGAGCCGATGACAGGAAACGGCAGCCTATCCAGCGGCGCAGGCAATGTAGACATGGAACTTCCTCGGTGTGTCAGAACGCATCCAGCGGCAGCGCGGTGACGCTTTCTGCGCCCTCCACAATGCTGTCGCGCAGACCGCCGGCTTTGCACAAGATGTGGTCGGCGTAAAACCGGGCGGTGGTGACCTTTGCTTGCATGAAGGCCACATCCTCGCCGGCCGCCATGGCTTTTTCAGCCACCAGCAGGGCGCGCGCCATTTGCCAGCCGGCCATTAAATTACCGGCCAGCATCAGGTAGGGGACGCTACCGGCGTACACAGCGTTGGGGCTGGCTTTGGAGCTCGCAGCCACAAAGTCCACCACATCGACAAAGGCTTCGCGCGCCGCCTTCAGGCGCTTGGCAACGCCCAGCGCATCGGCAGAACCGCTGGCCATGAGCTCGGACTCCGTAGCGGCCACCTGGGACGCGATGCCTTTGGCAATCTGCCCGCCATCACGCCCTGTCTTGCGCCCTACCAGATCGTTGGCCTGGATGGCAGTGGTGCCTTCGTAGATGGTCAGGATTTTGGCGTCGCGGTAATACTGCGCCGCGCCAGTTTCTTCAATAAAGCCCATGCCGCCGTGAACCTGCACGCCCAGGGAGGTGACCTCCAAGCTCACCTCGGTGCTAAAGCCCTTGACCAAGGGCACCATGAATTCATAGAAGGCCTGGTTCTGCTTGCGGGCATCGGCATCGGGGTGGTGGTGGGCTGCATCAAAGGCGCTGGCAGCCACGCTGGCCAGTGCTCGGCATCCCTCGGTGTAGGCGCGCATGGTCATGAGCATGCGACGCACATCGGGATGGTGAATGATGGGCGCACTGCCGGG
>NZ_CAMCVG010000012.1 GCF_945881795.1 Rhodoferax sp. OV413 | reverse complement strand
GACCAAGCCCACCTCCATGGCGTGGCCGTCGCCCGCATCGGCCAGCAGCGACACATAACCCTGCAAGGGAAACAGCACATAGCTCTGCCGCTGCCCGGGCTTGCCCAGGTCCTGATTCATCTGCAGCGGAACACAGCGCCCGGCGGCCCGCATCAGTCGGGCATCGGCGCGCGGAAGACCGGCGAGTAAGCGATTGCGGTGCATGGTGATTTCCTTGTGGTCGAAAGACGCCAGCATGTGCGCTCCACGCCACAGCCGTCTGTGCGGTAAGGGCAGGCATGTTCGGTGCCGAACAGACCATACATGGACGCGCGAAATACAAACACGGCATCCGCAGGAACCAAAGGAGATCTGTTCATGAACATATGCCCGAAAACCTCTCTACCCAATGCTTCAACACTCCTGTGCACCGGCAGAGCCTGCGGCTTGTATGCCGAGCTCGACGATGTGCTGGAGCAAAACCAACGTCTGGAGGATGAGGCCGCCCAGCTTCGCAGCGCCCTGGACAAGGCCCGCAGCGAACTGCAGGGAACCCGCGCCGGAGAACGCCGCGCCCGCCACTGCGCCGAACATGACAGCCTCACGCGCCTACCCAACCGCAGCTACTTCGAGAGCTGCCTGAAGGAAGCCATCGCCGAGCGCCGCAGCAGCGGAAAGGCGCTGGCGCTTTTCTTTATGGACCTCGATGACTTCAAGAAGGTCAACGATACCCACGGCCACGCTGCGGGCGACACGGTGCTCAAAGTCATCGCCGCGCGCCTGAGCCGCGCGGTGCGAAAAAACGATGTGGTGTGCCGCCTGGGTGGTGATGAATTTGCCGGGCTCCTGCGCGGGCTGGGGCAACCCGAGCAGCTGATGCAGATTGCAGAAAAACTGGTGGAAACGGTGGCCGCGCCCTGCCGCATTGAGACAGGGCAACTGACGGTACGCCCCAGCATCGGCATCGCTATTTGCCCCGACCATGGCGCCACCGTCCTGGAGTTGTTAGCCCATGCAGACGCGGCCATGTACCGAGCCAAGCGCCAGCAAACCGGCTACGCCTTTTTTGAAGCCGTAGCCTCTGGCTTGAGCTGAGGCGGAGTCTGAGGCTGTGGCCGGCCGGGATTTTGGGATGTGCGTGGCTGCAACGCAGCTAACAAGGCGCCCTCTGCCAAGTGCCAGGCCACATTGCGCAGAACTGCCTTCCAACCCCTCTGCCGCGGGGCGACAGAACGGGCCGGGCGCCTGGGCAGCGCCCGCACCACCAAGGCCACAGCGCCCAGCACCAGCACCAGGCTGGTGACGGGGAACCGCCCTGCCACCTGCAACAGCAGTGCGCCGGCCAGTTGGGCATCGGCAAAAGACCCGCGGGCCAGTTCATGCTGAATGCGTTGGCGGCTTTCCTTTAAGCGCTGGGCGGGTGTTTCGTTCACGACTCCTCCGGCACAAGCATGCGGCAATCTTCTTCCCACTGGGCGCGCAGCGCCTCCAGGGCGGGCGGTGTGGGGCCGCGGCTGCCCAGCCAGGCGCACACCGCTGCTGCTGCCAGCATGAACGCCGGCACTGCGACCAAAGCCATGTTGCTTTGAGAGCCGGAGCCCGCAAGCATGATGGCCACACCGGCCAGAGTCAGGCCCACCGCTCCCAACAGGACCGCCCCCGCCAGCCACATCAGACGGCACAACCAGAAGGCCGCCCATGCGCCGCTTTCCTCGCGGGCCAAATCGACGTAGGCGTGAACATGCGCCAGCAGCAAGTCGGGCCTGCGCCTCCACAGAGCCCAAATGGCTGCCGGCGCACTGGAGGGCGAGAAGCCCATCGCTCAGTGGTCGCGGTGCGAGCGGCCGCGCATCAGCAGCGCGGTTACGCCCATCAACACTGCGCCCGCCGCCGCCGCCATCAGCAGAGATTTCACCGGCTCTTCGCGCACATAGGTGCTCACCTGCTCACGGGTGTGCTCGGCCCGCTCCTGCAGGCGTTCACGCTGCTGGTGCAGGGCTTCGGCAGTGCTTTGCAGAAGATCATCCGCCTGCTGGGCGGCATGGTTCAGCAGGGGCTTGACGTCAGTTTCCAGGGGGCCGTTGGCGCCCAGAAGTGTGTTGGTGGCTTGGGTGAAGTTCATGGCTTGCTCACCTCATGGCCAATCACGCCGCCAACTGCAGCGCCGCCTAAGGTGCCCAGGGTGCCGCCCCCCAGCACGGCGCCGCCGACCGCGCCGACGCCCGCCCCGATGGCGGTGCCTTTTTCTTGGGACGTCATGCCGGCACAAGCGCTGAGGCTGGCCAGGGTGACGGCATAAATGGCCGTATAGGCCGTGGAAGGAAGATTGTGCATAGTGCGCCCTCGTGATGGAACAGGGACATGACGCCAAGCAAGAAGATTGCGCTGCGTCACGTTTTCTGATCCGCTCGCTGCGCCTTGCAGAACGAACGGATCAGATGCTTGCAGCCTACGCAGGCCCGAAGGGGCCGTCTGTCTGTTATGGCACGGAGCTGCGTTTGCCCACGCCCAGCGCCACACCCACACTCAGGAGCAGCACCACCGCAGCCCCCAGCAAAGTGGCGCCATACCAGCCCCGGTCCATGAACACACCGAAGACCAGCGGCGAGATTGCGAAGCCCGTATCCAGCCCCGAATACACCAGGCCATAGACGCGGCCGGTCGCACCCTTGGGTGTCGCTTTCTTAATCATCATGTCGCGCGAGGGGCCGCCAATGCCCACCGCAAAGCCGGTAATTGCCAGCACCGCCATGGTGCCGGTGGCACCCAGCCAGCCGGTACCGCACAGCGCGAGCAGCAAGGCGCCTACCGACATGGAAAGCGCCACTACACGGTCGGAGTGCTGCGACTTGGCGGCCACAAAGCCGCCGATGAACATGCCTACAGCGCCGCACAACATGTAGGACGAAATCGTGAGCGTTGCCGCCTCGAAACTCACGCCGTGCATGGCCTTGAGGATGGAGACCGCATAACTTTGCACCACGGCCAGTGTCATCGTCGAGAGCAGGAAGAAGCCAAAGCACCACCACACCACCGGCAGCCTCATGAAGGCCATGTCGTGCTCCGCCCGGACGGTACCGGACTGCCCCGCTGCCAGGGCGGAGACCGGTTTGGGGACGACGGAAGTGTGCAAATGCTCGCGCTGCAAAAACAGGAGCACCAACACGCCCAGATACAACACCGCAGCGGCCAGATAGGCCTGGCGCCAGCCCAGCAGCACACCAAATCCGGCAAAAAACACCGGCGCCACTGCCCATCCGAGGTTGCCGGTGAGGCCGTGCGCGCTGAAGGCATAACCCAAGCGCGGGGCCGAGACCCGCTGATTGAGGATGGTGAAATCCACCGGATGGAAGGTCGCATTGCCCAGACCTGCGAGCGCCGCCACAACCACAAGCCCGAGGTAGCCGGTCACCAGCGAAGCGGCCACACACGCTGCCGCAAACAAGCCCATGGCGACGAACAACAAGGGCCGCGCACCCATCCGGTCTACGACAAAACCGGCACAGGCCTGCCCCACGCCCGACACCACAAAAAACACGGTCATCAGCAAACCCAGCTGGGAGTAGCTTAAGCCGAACTCCTGCATAAACACCGGGAACAGCAGCGGCAGCAACAGGTGCCCGAAATGCGAACTGGCATGGGCCAACCCAACTAGACCGATCACGGTGGCATCCTGCCTGAGGGGCGCTAAAGGGGACGGGTCAGGAGCGGTCGCAGAAGCGGTCGCAGAGATGGTGGCTGTGTTCATCCGAACATCTTACGGCGGATAAGCCGGGCTATGTCATTGGCGCGCAGAACGCGGCAAGCCAAAAATACGGTCGAATACCCAGGTAAAACCCACCGTGTAAAAGAAGAAAAACGCCAGCAGGCCCAGATCAGCAACAAAAGCGGCCCACAGAGAAATTTCCAGCCAGTAGGCCATCACCGGCATCAAGATAAGCGCCAGACCGCCTTCAAACCCCAGCCCGTGTGCCAACCTGCGCCGGGCCGAACGCCCCTTGACAGTTTGCCGGGACTCCCAGCGCTCGAACAGAGTGTTAAACACATAGTTCCACGCCAGCGCAATACCCGACATCACCGCAGAAAGCACCAACGCAGAGCCGGGCGGGTGCGCAAAAGCAATAGAGAGCGTTGGCGTCACCACGGCAATGGCAATGCCCTCGTACAAACAGGCTTGAAGAATGCGGCGTTGTAGGGGCTCCATGGGGCTATCGTAATAGCGTCGGATGTGCTCTGTTCGAAAGGTCACAGGCGAGTCGGGTAACAGGGCGCAACACTCCGCAGGGCGAGTGACGAACACTGTCCACCTCAGGTCGCATTTACGCCCCGAAACCCCGACGTCCCCCCGGCTTTGACAAGGACAACTGGCCCAACATGTCCGACCAGACCTGGGCCAAAGACGTCCATGCCTACTACGGCACCACGCCCTACTGAGCGTCCGGCAGCTAAGCGCCGGTCACCTGAACACCCTTCCAGAACGCCACGCGGTCGCGCACCATGGCGGCTTCTGGCTTGGGGTCTGCGTAGTACCAGACGGCGTCAATGTTCATCTCACCACCGACCATCAGAGAGTAATAGCTGGCCTGGCCTTTCCAGGCGCAGCTCGTCTTCTGATTGCTGAACTGCACATAGTCCCGGTTGAGGCTGCTGGCGGGAAAGTAGTGATTCCCTTCAACTAGCACGGTGTCCTCGCTCTCGGCGATGACGGTGTTGTTCCAAATGGCTTTCATGGCGGTCTCCGGTGAGATGTTACAGGCCTTTATTGCAACACAGCAACCTACAAGGCGGCACACACGGGGGCAATCGGTTTCGCTTATTCTCTGGAACCACTTGAAAGGCCACCCCATGCATTTGTCCCATCCCCTTTTCCGCCGTACTTTGCTGGTGCTGGCAACCGGCTTATTGGCAAGCTGGGCCGCCCATGCCCAGAGCCCCGTGCGCGTAGGCTCCAAGATCGACACCGAGGGCAAGTTGCTGGGCAACATGGTGGTGCTGGCACTGGAAGCCAATGGCATCAAGACCGAAAACAAGGTCTCGCTGGGCAACACCAAGGTCGTACGCGCCGCCCTGGTGGCGGGCGAAATTGATATCTACCCCGAATACACCGGCAACGGTGCCTTCATGCTGGGCGATGAGAGTAGCAAAGCCTGGAAAGACCTGCGCGCAGGTTTTGAACTTGCCAAGAAAATGGATTTTGAGAAGAACAAAATCGTCTGGCTGGAGCCCGCCAACGCCAACAACACCTGGGCGATTGCCGTGCGCAAAGACGTAGCTACCGCCAACCAGCTGCGCACCCTGGATGACATGGGACGCTACATCGCCAAGGGCGGCGCCTTCAAGTTGGCTGCGTCGGCCGAGTTTATGGAGCGAGCAGACGCCATGCCCGCCTTCCAGAGCGCATACGGCTTCAAGCTGCGGGCGGATCAGGCGCTGGTGCTGGCTGGTGGAGACACCGCCGCCACCATCAAGGCGGCTGCGGAAAAAACATCGGGAGTGAACGCCGCCATGGCCTACGGAACTGACGGCCCGCTGGCAGCGCTGGGACTTGTGGTCATGGAAGACCCCAAGGGCGTGCAACCGGTCTACGCCCCCGCCCCGCTGGTGCGGGAGGACGTGCTCAAGCGCCACCCCGCCATCGCGACCGTACTGGCGCCCATCTTCAAATCGCTGGACGGCCCCACACTGCAAACGCTGAATGCCCGCATTCAACTCGAAGGCCAGGACCCCCGCAAGGTTGCCACGGCCTATCTGCAAAGCAAGGGCTTCCTTAAATAAGCACTGCGGTGGCACCCGTGCTTAGCCACCGCTGGAACCCGGTGCTGGCAGTGTGTGTGTCGCTCGGACTGGGGGCTGCCTGGGGCCTGCCCTTTGTGCGGGTCGCACCCAACCGGCTACTGTCTGGCGAGCCGGTTTTTTTAGGGGACGTCATTCAGGCCCTGGGAAGCGGGCTTTCCGCGGAGCTGTGGCCTCCGGTGTTGTTGATCGTGGTGTTGGGCCTTGCCATCGCGCAGCCCCGCCGGCGTGCCATGCAGGTCACCGTCGCCTGGGCTATGGCTACAGGGATTGCCGGCCTGTGGTTGTTGGCCGGCCACCACGCAAGCCTTGCCAGCCAGTCAGAGGGCCCACTCACACGCACGACCCTGGGCGCTGGGTTCTGGGCGCTGGCGGCATTGGGCTGGATGGCTGGGCTGGACGCGGTAGCCCGCCTGCAACTGGCCACCCTGCCCCGCTTGCTGCTGCAAGGAGCCCTCTTCCTTCCTTTGTTGTTTTCCCTGGGCGCGGGCCATGACTTGTCAATCGCCCGGGAATACGCCAACCACAGCGATGTCCTCGGGCCCGCCACACTGCGCCATCTGCAGATCGTGCTGCTTGCGGTGGCGCCGGCCGTGGCCGTCGGGGTACCGCTGGCCTGGCGCATGACCCGCGCGCCGCGCCTGCGCGCGAACGTGTTTCCCGTGCTCAATGTGATTCAAACCATTCCCTCCATCGCCCTATTCGGTCTGCTGATGGCGCCACTGGCATGGCTGGCCGCCCAGGCGCCCGCGCTGGGGCGACTTGGCTTCAGCGGCATCGGCCTGGCGCCGGCCGTGCTGGCGCTGATGCTGTATGCGCTACTGCCTGTCGTGCGCTCTACCTTGGCCGGGCTGGAGCAGGTGCCCGATGCCACGGTCACTGCCGCGCGCGCCATGGGCATGACGCCCCGGCAGGTGCTGTGGCAGGTTGAGTTACCGCTGGCCCTACCGGCACTGCTGATCGGGCTGCGCACGGCGGTCGTGCAAACCACTGGGCTGGCGGCGGTGACCGCGCTGGTGGGGGCGGGTGGTTTGGGCAGCATCATGTTTGACGGCTTGTTCAGCGCAGCCAATGAGCTGGTCATGCTGGGCGTGATCCCAATCGTGCTGCTGGCCTTGCTGGCGGATCATTTTTTCAAGGCGCTTGGCAGTTTGCTGGAGAGGCGCGCCGCATGATCACTTTTGACCACACCTGCAAGTCCTACGACGGCACACCCGCCATCAAGGACTTGAACCTGCACATCGCACAAGGCGAGCTGCTGGTGCTGCTCGGCCCATCGGGTTCGGGCAAGTCCACCGCGCTGAAGATGATCAACCGCATGGTCGACCACGATGGCGGCCGCATCCTGCTGAACGGGAAAGAAATCTACAGCTTCAATGTGCAGGACCTGCGCCGCCGCATGGGCTACGCCATCCAGTCGGTCGGCCTGTTCCCGCACTGGACGGTGGCGCGCAACATTGCCACGGTGCCCACGCTGTTGGGCTGGGAGCCCGAGCGCATTCAGGCCCGTGTCACCGAGCTTTTGCAACTGCTGGACATGGCGCCTGCCCAGTACGCGAGCCGCTACCCGCACCAGCTCTCCGGCGGGCAACAGCAGCGGGTGGGCGTAGCGCGGGCGCTGGCCGCAGACCCCGATGTGCTGCTGATGGATGAACCCTTCGGCGCGCTGGATCCGGTGACCCGGGCAAGCTTGCAACTGGAGCTCCAACGCATTCACCGCGCCACCGGAAAAACCATTGTGTTGGTCACCCACGACATCGACGAAGCCCTGCTTCTTGCCACCCGCATCGTGCTGTTGAACCACGGCAGGATCGCACAAGTTGGCACGCCGCTGGAACTGCTGCAGCAACCCGCCAGCGACTTTGTGGCCGACTTTATGGGTCGCGCGGATCTCGGGCTGAGACAACTTTCTCTACGCACGATTGCGGCGCTGGTGCGAGCGATTCAGGGTGCCGGGCCTGCCCATCGGATTGCGGGGACCGCCACCGTGCGGGAGGCTATTTCGCAGATGGCGGCAATGGGGGTGTCGACCCTCGGCGTGGTCGATGCCACTGGCACGCTGGTCGGTCAGGTGCAGGCTGCGGATTTGTTGGATGCCCGGCATGGCTGAACCGCCGGGACGCCCGGCCCGCTGGTGGGGCGACCGGCTGTTATGGACGCTGGCACTGCTGCTGGCGCTGGCCTACGGCCTGCCGCACAGCATGCCTTTGTTCACCACGCTTTTCCCGGCGCTGCCCCGCCCGGTGTATCTGCAGGATCCTCTGGCTGATTTGCTGTGGCAACACCTTGGCCTGGTGCTGCTGTCCAGCGCCATGGCCATCATGCTGGGAACGGCAGCGGGCGTGGCCGCCACGCGGCCTGCCGGACGCGCCTTCCGGCCATTGCTGGAGGCGGTGGCTGCGATGGGGCAAACCTTTCCGCCGGTGGCCGTCTTGGCAGTCGCAGTGCCAGCGGTGGGCTTCGGGGAGTTTCCCGCCTTGATTGCACTGACGCTCTTCGGGCTTTTGCCGGTGCTGCAGGCCACGATGGCGGGCATGGAATCGGTGCCACGCCCGGTGCTGGAGTCGGCAACCGCCATGGGCCTCGGACCGCGGCAGATTCTCACGCAGGTGCAAATACCGCTGGCCATGCCGCTGTGGCTGGCGGGGATACGCACCTCGGTCATCATCAACATCGGCACCGCGGCGATCGCGTCCACCGTGGGCGCCAAAACCCTGGGCTCGCCCATCATCGTCGGGCTCTCCGGCTTTAACACCGCCTATGTGCTGCAAGGCGCCGTGCTTGTGGGGCTGCTGGCGATTGCCGCCGACATGGGGTTTGAGCGGCTGGCCCGGCGGGTGCACTGGGCAGGGCAGCCCGCACCTTGACGCTACTAAATTCATAGCTACTTGCGCAATAAACACGGGCGCTAAAGGCTGATTTGATCTCAAAAATCACACTCGCCAACCAAAGCTTTCGCCCCGCTTGGAACTGGGGCCCCGCACGCCAAGGGGTCAAATCGTGGCGGTGGCGGCCTTTAATTTGGTGTCTACGCTGGTGTTGATCCTGGGGATGGCGGCTTACCGCAACCACCGTGAAGGCGCGCTCTATGCCCTGCCGCTCGCGGCGCTGGGCGCGGCGATGGCCGCTTACCACACCCTGCTGATTGCGGGCTGGGTGCCCCGGGCCTGGGTGCCGTGCGGAACCGGCGCCTCGTGTGCCAACCAGGCGCTGGAGATTTTTTACGGGATCCAGATCCCCTGGCTTTCCCTCGCGGCGTTTGGACTCATTGCCGCATTGCTGCTCGTTTATCTCAAGAAGACTTCACCATGACATCTAGGAAATCGACCGTTCTAGGCCTGCTGGCCCTGGTTATCGCTGTTTTCGCGCTCGGTGTGTATTTCTACCAGCAGCAGGTACAAAACTCACAGATGGAGAAAGTCAAGCAGGCCGGGGACCGGCTGGTAAGGCCAGTATCCCCTGTCATGGGACCGGCGGACGCGAGGGTGACGATAGTGGAATTTTTTGACCCTGCCTGTGAAACCTGCCGCGTCTTTTACCCTTTCGTCAAAGATCTGATGCGCCAACATCCCCAGGACATCCGCCTGGTGCTGCGCTATGCCCCGTTTCACCAGGGCTCCGACCAGGTGATCAAGCTGCTTGAGGCTGCACGGTTGCAGGGCATCTACCTTCCCGTGCTGGAAATGGTGCTGGCAGCCCAACCCCTGTGGGCCGACCACAGCCGCCCCAACGTGGAGCGCGCTTTTCAAGCAGCCGGCGAAGCGGGCTTGGACCTGCAAAAGGCTTTTGAGGCCATGAAGTCGCCCGCGATTGAAGGCTTGCTTCTGCAGGATGTGGAGGACCTGACCGCGCTTAGAGTCACCAGAACCCCGACCTTTTTTGTCAACGGGCGGAGCCTGCCCAGCTTCGGGCCGGAGCAGCTCGAAGCGCTGGTCTTGGAAGAACTGAAAAAGACCGCAGCACCCGGCAAGTAATCCGGGACAGGGCCCACGGCAGGCCCGCCCCTCGAGAACCCCCTAGCTGAAGCTGAACAGCCCCGGCGCCAAGATGGGGTCGACACCCACCTGAATCGTCGACTTGGGCAGGAACCTGCCTTCCAGCAGCAGCTTGGAGAGCGGGTTCTCGATACGCTGCTGGATCGCGCGCTTCAAGGGGCGCGCACCAAACACCGGGTCGAAGCCCACCTTGGCAAGTTCAGCCACCGCGGCTTCGCTCACTGCGAGCGTCAGATCCATCTTGGCCAGGCGCGCCATGAGTGTGGCGAGCTGGATTTTGGCAATGGAGGCGATGTTGGCGGCGTCTAGCGAGTGGAAGACCACCGTCTCGTCAATCCGGTTCAAAAACTCGGGGCGGAAGTGGTTCTTCAGCTCGCCGGTGACGGCGTCTTTCACGTCCTCATAGTCCCGCCCGACCATGCTCTGGATGAGCTGGCTGCCGATGTTGCTGGTCATCACGATGACGGTGTTCTTGAAGTCCACGGTGCGACCCTGGCCATCGGTGAGGCGGCCGTCGTCGAGCACCTGCAGCAGCACATTGAATACATCGGGGTGGGCCTTCTCCACCTCGTCGAGCAGCAGCACCGCATAGGGCTTGCGGCGCACGGCTTCGGTCAGGTAGCCACCCTCCTCGTAACCCACATAGCCGGGGGGCGCCCCAATCAGGCGGGCCACCGAATGCTTCTCCATGAACTCGCTCATGTCGATGCGGACGAGGTGGTCTTCGCTGTCAAACAAGAAACCCGCCAGCGCCTTGCACAGCTCGGTCTTGCCCACACCTGTGGGCCCGAGGAACAGGAAGGAACCGGTAGGGCGGTTCGGGTCGGAGAGGCCTGAGCGCGAGCGGCGGATGGCATTAGCCACCGCGCCAATCGCTTCGTCCTGCCCCACCACGCGGTCGTGCAGCTTGGCTTCCATTTGCAGCAGCTTGTCGCGCTCGCCCTGCAGCATCTTGGACACAGGAATACCGGTGGCACGGCTCACTACCTCGGCAATCTCTTCGGCGCCCACCTGGGTGCGCAGCAACCTGTTGGCGCCGCCGGCGGCAGCCTTGCCGGCTTCCTGGTCCTGGGCGGTCTTGAGGCGCTTTTCCAGCTCAGGCAACTTGCCGTATTGCAGCTCGGCCACCTTGGCCAGATCGCCCTTGCGGGTCAGGCTCTCAATCTGGGTGCGCAGCTTGTCGATTTCTTCGCGCACCTGGGCGCTGCCCTGGGCGGTGGCTTTTTCGGCCTTCCAGATTTCGTCCAGATCGGCAATCTCTTTTTGCAGGCTGTTGATCTCTTCGTTGATGAGCTCAAAGCGCTTGAGCGAGGCTTCGTCCTTCTCTTTCTTGACGGCCTCGCGCTCGATCTGCAACTGGATCAATCGGCGGTCGAGCTTGTCCATGACCTCTGGCTTGGAGTCCAGCTCGATCTTGATTTTGGAGGCCGCCTCATCAATCAGGTCGATGGCCTTGTCGGGCAAAAACCGGTCGGTGATATAGCGGTGGCTCAGTTCGGCGGCAGCCACGATGGCGGGGTCGGTGATGTCCACGCCGTGGTGCACCTCGTAGCGCTCTTTGAGCCCGCGCAGGATGGCGATGGTGGCCTCCACGGTGGGCTCGCCGACCAGAATCTTCTGAAAACGGCGCTCGAGTGCCGCGTCTTTTTCGATGTATTTGCGGTATTCATCAAGCGTGGTGGCGCCCACACAGTGCAGCTCACCGCGCGCAAGCGCGGGCTTGAGCATGTTGCCGGCGTCCATCGCGCCCTCGCCCTTGCCGGCGCCCACCATGGTGTGCAGCTCGTCAATGAAAACGATGGTCTGGCCCTCGTCTTTGGCGAGGTCTTTAAGCACGTTCTTGAGGCGCTCCTCAAACTCGCCGCGGAACTTGGCGCCTGCCAGGAGCGCCGCCATGTCGAGCGAGAGCACGCGCTTGCCCTTGAGGCTGTCGGGCACCTCACCCTCCACGATGCGCTGGGCCAGCCCTTCGACGATGGCGGTCTTGCCCACACCGGGCTCGCCGATGAGCACGGGGTTGTTCTTGGTGCGGCGCTGCAGCACCTGAATGGCGCGGCGGATTTCGTCGTCCCGGCCGATCACCGGGTCGAGCTTGCCCATACGGGCGCGCTCGGTGAGGTCGATACAGTATTTCTTGAGCGACTCGCGCTGCTCCTCGGCGTCCGAGCTGTCCACCTTCTGGCCGCCACGCACAGCGTCAATCGCGGCTTCCAGGCTCTTGCGGGTGAGGCCATTGGTGCGGGCCATCTGGCCGGCGTCGCCCTTGTGGTCGGCCAGGGCCAGCAAAAAAAGCTCACCGGCGATGAACTGGTCGCCCCGCTTGATGGCTTCTTTTTCTGCCGCCTGCAGGAGCGAGACCATGTCGCGCCCTACCGTCACCTGCTCATGGCCCTGCACCTGCGGCAGCCGCTTGATGGCGGCCTCAGCAGATGCCAGCAGCCCCGCCACATTGGCCCCTGCCCGGTTCATCAGGGCCTTGGGCGCGTCGTCGGTGCGAATCATGGCGGCCACCACGTGCGCCGGCTCGATGTAGGCGTTGTCGTGGGTGAGCGCAAGCGTTTGGGCCTCGGCCAAGGCTTCCTGAAACTTGGTGGTGAACTTGTCGATTCGCATCGTGATCCTCAGGGGCTGGTTTTACGTGCTCATCATCTTGGGCGAACCGCAAAACATTTCAAGTGCTACAGCGAACACAAGAAGCGACAGAACGCCGACAGTTGACCGGCATCAAAGAGTGAAGGAAAGTCAAAAACACCCGCCCCTACGCGCCAAACTCGTCGCCTGAGCCCAAGGCCGGGGGCCGATTTCTGCGCACTCGGCAGCATGAGGCCCCCGGCCGTGGGCTCAGGCGGCAGGCACAAAAGTCCAAAGGAAGGACTGGTTTACGACTAGGCTGCGTTAGAAGCCTGAATACCCCACCGCGCCAAGGCCTGATCATCACTCACCCTGGCATCGACCCAGGCGGCGCCCTCGGGCGTGGCTTCCTTCTTCCAGAAAGGCGCCTGCGTCTTGAGGTAGTCCATGATGAACTCGCAGGCCTGAAAACTCTGCCCGCGGTGCGCCGAACTCACCGCCACCAGCACCACGCCCTCGGTCGGCATCAACACCCCCACCCGGTGCACCACCCGTGCGCCCAGAATGTCAAAGCGGGCAAAGGCCTCGTCCACCATGGCTTCGATGGATTTTTCGGTCATTCCGGCGTAGTGCTCCAGCTCCAGGGTCTGCACCGAGCCGGCCGCGCCGGGCGCGTTGCGGTCGCGCACCGTGCCCACAAAGCTGCACACCGCGCCCACGCGGGGGTTGCCGTTTTGCAGGGCCGCTAATTCGACGGCTATGTCAAACGCTGCGGTTTGGATGCGGACACGGGCTTGGTGGTTGGACTCATTCATGGCGCTGGGCGGGCTCAGCCGCCGGTAACGGGTGGAAAGAATGCGACCTCGCAGCCCTCGGACAGGGCCGCATCGGGCGCGCTCATGACCTGGTTGAGCGCCATGCGCACCGCGCGGTTGCCGCCCAGCGCCTCGGCACCGGCCCCCCCGCGGGCTATAAGCGCGCTGCGCAGCTCAGCCAGCGTGGCAGCGGGCGTGTCCAGCACCTCTACCTGGGTGCCCATGGCCTCACGCATGGCGGCGAAATAGCGAACCGTGACTTTCATAGCAGTAGCTCCCCGAATGGGATGTAGCGCACCATCTGCCCCGGCGCAATCGGCTGGCCGGGCGGCACGTCGACCACGCCGTCCCCCCAGACTGCCGATGTGAGCACACCGGAGCTCTGGTTACCAAACAAATCCAAGCCGCCGTTGGCGTTACGACGAACCCGCAGGAATTCGCGGCGTTTATCGGGTTTGGCCCAATCAAAATCGGCGCGGGCTGCTATCGATTGAATAGCAAGCTGCTGCACGCCCTGCAGCCGGAGCACAAAGGGCCGCACCAGCAGCAAGAAAGTCACAAAGCTCGATACCGGGTTGCCCGGCAGGCCTATGAAGTGTGCCTGGCCGATACGACCGTGCGCAAACGGCTTGCCAGGCTTGATGGCGATTTGCCACAAATCGAGCGAACCCAGGCTTTGCACCGCAGGCTTGATGTGGTCTTCCTCGCCCACCGAAACGCCGCCGCTGGTGAGAATCAGATCGTTATCGGCCGCAGCGGCCTGTAGCGCTGCGATGGTGGAGGCGCGGTCATCGGGGACGATGCCCAGGTCGCTGACCTCGCAGCCCATGCGGCGCAAGAGAGCGCGCAAGAAGAAGCGGTTGGAGTTGTAAATCGAGCCCGGCGGCATGTCCTGCGGCTCCACCGCGCCGGGCATCACCAGCTCATCGCCGGTCGAGAACAGGGCGACCCGGGGTTGGCGGGCGACCGGCAGCCGGGCCATGCCAACGCTGGCGGCCAGGCCCAATGCAGCAGGCCCCAGGCGGGTGCCGGCAGACAACACGCACTGGCCGCGCTGCACGTCTTCACCCGCGCGGCGGATAAATTGACCTGGCGCAGGTATGCCGTTGACTTGGACTTCAGCGAGCTGGCCGTCGGCGCCGCCATGGATGATGGTGCAGTCTTCCTGCATAACCACAGCGTCCGCGCCGGGCGGGACGGGTGCGCCGGTGAAGATGCGGGCGGTGGTGCCGGGCTCCAGACGCTGACCGACCGAGCCGGCGGCAATGCGCTGGGCGACACGCAGGGTGGCGCCACCGGACTGCAGGTCTTGCGCGCGCAGGGCGTAGCCGTCCATGGAGCTGTTATCAAAAGCCGGTACCTGCAGGGCGGAGACCACGTCCTGCGCCAGCACGCGGCCATCGGCCTCGAAGGTGGACACCCAGTCGCAACCTGCCAGCGGCTCGGCAGCAGCCAGCAGCTGCGCGAGCGCGTCGTCCAGCGGCAGCAGGGGCTTGAATGGCCGAAAGGGCTTCAGGGGCGGGGCGGCGGGGGCGTTCATCTGCTGAACCCTCAGGCGCACTCGCGCTCGATGATCGCCTTCACGCCGGCCACATCGGCGTCCATCACCAGCACGCGCTTAGGCAGGGCCTCGATGCCCTCAAACTGCGGCGGCCGGTCAGGCTCGCGGCCAAGGGCCTCCACCACTGTGGCGGCAAATTTGATGGGCAGCGCCGTCTCGAGCACCACCATCGGCACGCCGGGGCTGAGGTGCTCGAGCGCGACCTTCAAGCCGTCAGCGGTGTGGGTATCAATCACCATGCCGTGTTGATCAAATGTTCTGCGAATAGTGTCAAGACGGTTGGCATGCGTGCTCCGGCCGCTCACAAAACCATAGCGGCTTGCGGCCTGGCTAAAGGCGGGATCGGCGCTGAGGTCGAACCGGCCGGTTTGGGACAGGCCTTCGCCAAACAGGGCCTTGGTACGCGCGCCGTCTCGGCCCAGCAGGTCGAACACAAAGCGCTCGAAGTTGCTGGCCTTGGAGATGTCCATCGACGGGCTGGAAGTCTCGTGCGTGTCGGCCGTGCCGCGAACGCGGTACACGCCGGTACGGAAAAACTCATCGAGCACGTCGTTCTCGTTGGTGGCGACCACCAGCTTGTCGATCGGCAGGCCCATCTGGCGCGCCACATGGCCGGCGCAGACATTGCCGAAGTTGCCGCTGGGCACCGCGAAGCTGACCTTTTGCTGGTCGTTGTCAGTGGCCTGGATGTAGCCGGCGAAGTAGTAGACCACCTGCGCCAGTAAGCGCGCCCAGTTGATGGAGTTGACGGTGCCGATCTTGTATTTGCGCTTGAACTCGAGGTCGTTGGAGACGGCCTTCACGATGTCCTGGCAGTCGTCGAACACGCCCCTGATGGCGATGTTGTAGATGTTGGCGTCCTGCAGGCTGAACATTTGCGCCTGCTGGAAAGGGCTCATGCGGCCGAACGGGCTGGTCATGAAGACGCGCACGCCCTTTTTGCCGCGCATAGCGTGTTCGGCCGCGCTGCCGGTGTCGCCACTGGTGGCGCCCAGAATGTTGATTTCTTCGCCGCGGCGGGCCAGTTCGTACTCGAACAGATTGCCCAGCAGCTGCATCGCCATGTCTTTAAAGGCCAGCGTGGGGCCATTGGACAGGGCCTCGATCCAGACACCTTCTTGCAAATGGCGCAGCGGCACGATTTCGCCGGTGCCAAAAACCTCAGCGGTGTAGGTCTTGGCGCACAGGGCCCGCAGGTCCTCAGCCGGAATGTCGTCGATGTAGAGCGAGAGGATTTCAAACGCCAGCGCGGCATAGCCCTGCTCGTGGTACACACGTCGTAGGGCAGCCAACAGGGCGGCATCCACCTGCGGGTAGGCCACCGGGAGATAGAGCCCGCCGTCGGGCGCCAGTCCTTCGAGCAGGATTTCACAAAAACGCTTGCGGTCGGGGTTGCCGCGGGTAGAGATGTATTGCATTCGGGGGTGTCGTGGTTCGTCGCGCTCAGGCCAGCTCTTCCTTGCGGATGCGGGTAATGGGTTGCAGCACGGTGGGCAGCGCCTGCATGCGGGCGAGTGCCTCGTCCATCTTGGCTTCCATGCAGTCGTGGGTCAGGATGATGACGTCGGTCTGCGTGGCCGCCTCGCCGCTCACCTCATCGGCCTCGCGCTGGAGCACCGCGTCGATATTGATGCCGGCCTCGGCCAGCAGGCCGGTGACCCGGGCGAGCACGCCGGCTTCGTCTGCTACGCGCAGGCGCAGGTAGTAACTGGTAAACACCTCGCCCATCGGCAGCACCGGGGTGTTGCGCATCGCGCCGGGCTGAAAGGCCAGGGGCGGCACGCGTTGGGCCGCGTCTGCGGTGTGCAGGCGCGTGATGTCGACCAGGTCGGCAATCACCGCGCTGGCGGTGGGCTCGGAGCCCGCGCCCTTGCCGTAGTAAAGCGTGGTGCCTACCGCATCGCCATGGGCCATCACCGCGTTCATTGCGCCCTCCACATTGGCAATCAGGCGCTTGGCCGGGACCAGGGTGGGGTGCACGCGCAGCTCGATGCCATCCGCGCGATGGGTCGCGTCAGGAAGCCGGCGCTTGGCAATTCCCAGCAGCTTGATGCGGTAGCCCAGCTGCTCGGCGTATTTGATGTCTGCGGCTCCCAGCTTGGTGATGCCTTCCACATAGGCCTTGTCAAACTGCACCGGGATGCCGAACGCAATGGCGCTCATCAGGGTGATCTTGTGGGCGGCGTCCACGCCTTCGATGTCAAAGGTCGGGTCGGCTTCGGCATAACCCAGGGCTTGCGCTTCTTTGAGCGCGACGTCAAAGTCCAGCCCCTTGTCGCGCATTTCCGAGAGGATGAAATTAGTCGTGCCGTTGATGATGCCGGCGATCCACTGGATGCGGTTGGCGGTCAGCCCCTCGCGCAGCGCCTTGATGATGGGAATGCCGCCGGCCACCGCCGCTTCAAACGCCACCATGACGCCTTTGGCAGAGGCGGCCGCAAAAATTTCGGTGCCATGCACTGCCAGCAGTGCCTTGTTGGCGGTGACCACGTGTTTGCCCGCCGCAATGGCCTCAAGCACCAGCGCCTTGGCAATGCCGTAGCCGCCGATCAGCTCGACGACGATGTCGATCTCGGGGTTGGCAATCACCGCCCGCGCGTCATTGACCACTTGTACGTCGGGCCCGACGATTCTCATTGCGCGCTCAACGTCCAGGTCAGCCACCATGGTGATCTCGATGCCGCGACCGGCGCGGCCCTGAATTTCTTGTTGGTTGCGCTGGAGCACATGGAAGGTGCCGCTTCCTACGGTGCCAATGCCGAGCAGGCCTACTTGTATCGGTTTCATATCGTCTTCAGGTTAAAAAGTGCTTCGGGCCGTTGCCGGGTATGCGTGGGCAGCTATCAATTTCAGAGTGCTTCAGGTGCCGAAGCGTTTGCGGTAGTGTTCCAGAAACCTGGCAATCCGGCCAATGGCCTCGCGCAAATCGTCCTCGTGCGGCAGAAAAACGATGCGGAAGTGGTCCGACGCGTGCCAGTTAAAGCCGGTGCCTTGCACCAGCATCACGCGGGTTTCGCGCAGGAGCTCCAGAAAGAACTGCCGGTCGTCAGCGATGGGGTACACCGTGGGATCGAGCCGGGGGAACATATACAGCGCCGCCTGCGGCTTCACGCAGCTCACACCAGGAATCGCAGTAATCAGCGCATAAGCCAGGTCGCGCTGGCGGCGTAGACGCCCGCCCTCACACACCAGATCGTTGATGCTCTGGTAGCCGCCCAACGCGGTCTGAATGGCCCACTGCCCGGGCACGTTGGAGCACAGCTTCATGTTCGACAGCATGTTGAGCCCCTCGATGTAGTCTGCTGCTGCCTTTTTATTACCCGACACCACCATCCAGCCGGCGCGGTAGCCGCAGGAGCGGTAGCTCTTGGACAAGGAGTTGAAGGTGAGCGTGAGTACATCGGTGGACAGCGCAGCCAGCGCCACATGCTTCACTCCGTCGTACAACACCTTGTCGTAGACCTCATCAGCCAGGATGACCAGCCCGTGCTCGCGGGCAATGTGCACGATGCCTTGCAGCAGCTCGGTGGAATACAAAACACCGGTCGGGTTGTTAGGGTTGATGACCACGATGCCCTTGGTACGCGGGGTGATCTTGGCGCGGATGTCGTCCAGATCGGGCATCCAGCCCCCGGCTTCGTCGCACAGGTAGTGCACCGGCGTGCCGCCTGAGAGGCTGGCCGCCGCCGTCCAGAGGGGGTAGTCGGGCATGGGGAGCAGGAGCTCGTCGCCGTTATCCAGCAGCGCGTTGGTCGCCATGGTGATCAACTCGCTGGCGCCATTGCCCAGATAGATGTCATCCAGGGTCACACCGGCAATGCCCTGCTTTTGGGTCTCGTGCATGACCGCCTTGCGGGCCGCAAAAATGCCTTTGCTGTCAGAGTAACCGGCCGAGTTGGGCAGGTTGCGGATCATGTCCTGCTGGATTTCCTCGGGCGCATCAAAACCAAACGGTGCCAGGTTGCCCAGATTGAGCTTGATGATCTTCTGGCCCTCGTCTTCCATCTGGCGCGCGGCGTCCATGATGGGCCCGCGGATGTCGTAAAGCACATTGGCCAGCTTGGCAGATTTCTGTATGGTTTTCAAAGTCCCTCCGGAAGGAGTCAGCGCGGGGCGAAACCTATAATTTGACCACAGTTCGGCCCCGCAGCCGCCCTCCCGCCGTGCGCTGCACAACCCGCCGTTTGCCCCAACCTCACCGAGCCGCCATGAAATTCATTCCCGATGCCATTCAGGGCCCGACCATCACCGGTTACGGGCCGGGCTGGATTAAGGTGAATGGCGAAAAATACCAATCCAGCATCGTCCTGAGCAGCCAAGGCATCTGCCAGCCATGGGATTGCGCAGGGTTTGAGGAGCTTGCAGAAAGTCACTTTGAAGCATTGGCCGCATTTGAATCTGAGCTGGTTTTGTTTGGCAGCGGCTCAAGCATCCGGTTTCCGCACCCCCAATGGCTCACCCCGCTTTACACCCGCCGAATCGGCCTGGAAACCATGGACACCCAGGCTGCCTGCCGCACCTATAACTTTTTGTCAGGCGAAGGCCGCAGGGTTGTGGCGGCACTCATCGTCTAGAAGGCAACCAGCAAAAGGCACCCGGAGCGGGATCGCTTGCGCGATGTTTTCAGAGTAAAATCACCGGCTGCGGTCCAGAGCGAAGAAATGCTGTCACTTTCGACGCTGCCTCCCAGGACTGAAACGCCCGGCATGCCGAGCTGAAACACCGAGATTGAGATTCCTTATGGCGATTGTTGTCAACAAACCCCTCCCCGAATTCGAGGCCAATGCCACCGGCGGCATCAAGGTGACCAACACCAGCCATGTGGGCAGGACCATGGTGCTCTACTTTTACCCCAAGGACAACACCCCTGGCTGCACCACTGAAGCCATGCAGTTCAGGGACAAATACAAAGACTTTGTGAAAGCCGGCGCCGAGGTGTTCGGCGTCTCCCGTGACAACATGAAGTCGCATGACGACTTCAAGACCAAGCTGGAATTACCCTTCGAGCTGATCGCCGACACCGAAGAAAAGATGTGCCACATGTTCGGCGTGGTCAAGAACAAGATCATGTACGGCAAAAAGGTGAAGGGCATTGAGCGCAGCACCTTCCTTGTCGGCGCGGACGGCTTGGTGAAGGAAGAATGGCGCGGCCTTAAGGTCCCCGGCCATGTAGACGATGTGCTCAAAGCCGTCAAAGCACTCAAAAAGGCAGCCGCGGCTGCCGCTGCCGCCACCGCATAAAGCGCATGTCGGTTTGATGCATCCGGCGGACGCTGTGCGTCACCCGGCTCATGCATAATGACTCGCATGCCGTTGAAGCCCGCAACCGCGTTGACTCAAAAAGCCGCCTTGGCTCAAGGCGGCTTTTTCGCTTTTCCGGCATGGTTTCCATTTCTCCACCTTCTGTGAGCCCACTACATGCCACTGCCACCTGCCCCGTCCAAGCGTGCCGACCGATTGAGCGCCAAGGACTTTGAAACGCCAGCGCGAGTTGCCTCCCGCACGGCCCGCAAGACCGCACAAGAAGCTCCGATCACAGAATATGCAGAGCCGCCTACCGAGCGGTCCAGCGCCCGCTCGTCCAAGAAGTCAACGCAATCCCCTGCTTTGACCCGCGCACCATTCCCTGCCACTGCGCCGGTGCCCGTTTCGGCAGCAGACCCCGCCATCGGACGCACCGTTGCCAGCCTTGCGGCGCCGGGCGCGCAGGCCAAGCGCAGCAAGAAGTCCAAGCCCAACGGCCCCAAGAAGCTGTTTGTGCTAGACACCAATGTCTTGTTGCATGACCCGATGTGCCTGTTCCGCTTTGAGGAACACGACATCTATCTGCCCATGATCGTGCTCGAGGAGCTCGACGGCCACAAGAAGGGCATGACCGAAGTCGCCCGCAATGCCCGCCAGACCAGCCGCACGCTGGATTCACTCGCCGGCGCGCCCGATGCCGACATTACCGCTGGACTTTCTCTGGATAGCACCGGCCACAAAGATGCCCGCGGCAAGCTGATGTTCCAGACGCAGCCGCTGAACTACACGCTGCCCACCAGCCTGCCACAGGGCAAGGCGGACAACCAGATTCTGGGAGTGGTGGAGGCCCTGCGTCAGCACTTTGCCCCGCGCGAAGTCGTGCTGGTGTCCAAGGACATCAATATGCGGGTCAAGGCCCGCGCCCTGGGGCTTGCCACCGACGACTACCAGAACGACAAAACGCTGGAAGACGGCGACCTGCTCTACTCCGGCTCGCTGGCGCTACCCACCGACTTCTGGGCGACGCACGGCCAGGCGGTGGAGAGCTGGCAGCAAGGCCCGCACACCTTCTACAAGGTGGATGGACCGGTGGTTCCGCAGATGCTGATCAATCAGTTTGTGTATTTCGAGTCGCCCGGCGAGCCGAGCCTTTATGCCCGCGTGACCGAAATCCGCGGCACCACTGCGGTGCTCAAAACCCTCAAGGACTTCAACCACCTGAAGAACTCCGTCTGGGGCGTAACCACCCGCAACCGAGAACAAAACTTCGCCATGAACCTGCTGACCGACCCCGAGGTCGACTTCGTCACCCTGACGGGTACAGCCGGTACCGGCAAGACGCTGATGGCGCTTGCCGCCGGCTTGACGCAGGTGCTCGATGACAGGCGCTACACCGAAATCATCGTCACCCGCGCCACCGTCAGCGTGGGCGAGGACATCGGATTCCTGCCTGGCACCGAAGAAGAGAAGATGGGCCCCTGGATGGGCGCGCTGGACGACAACCTGGAGGTTCTGGGCAAGACAGACAACGCCTCCGGCGAGTGGGGCCGCGCTGCCACCAATGAGCTCATCCGCAGCCGGGTCAAAATCAAGAGCATGAACTTCATGCGCGGCCGCACGTTTTTGAACAAGTACGTGATCATCGACGAGGCGCAAAATCTGACGCCCAAGCAGATGAAGACGCTCATTACCCGCGCCGGCCCCGGCACGAAGATCATTTGCATGGGCAACCTGGCCCAGATCGATACGCCGTACCTCACCGAGGGCTCATCGGGTCTGACCTTTGCGGTGGACAAGTTCAAGGGATGGCCGCACGGCGGGCACATCACCCTGGCCCGCGGTGAGCGCTCCCGCCTAGCAGACTTTGCCAGCGAAGTGCTATAGATTTTGTAGCTGCTTGCGCATACCCTATAAGCGCTGGAGGCCGATTTGGCATCCAGCGCTTTTCTTTTGGACGTTTAGATCGGCTGTCGGAAAAGGCTAATAGTCGCCGCTGCCGCCATGCGCCAGGTTTTCGAACTTGGTGAAGCGGTTCATGAAGGCGAGCTTGACCGTGCCCGTCGGGCCGTTACGCTGCTTGGCGATGATCACCTCAGCCACCCCGGGCTCCTTGCACTGGTCTTTGGTGTAGTACTCGTCGCGGTAGATGAACATGATGATGTCCGCGTCCTGCTCGATAGCCCCGGATTCGCGCAAGTCGCTCATCATTGGCCGCTTATCCGGGCGCTGCTCCACCGACCGGTTGAGCTGCGACAGCGCAATCACCGGGCACTTCAGCTCGCGCGCAAGCTGCTTGAGTCCCCGCGAAATCTCGCCGAGTTCGGTAGCACGGTTTTCGCCGTCGTTGCTGCTTCCGCTCATGAGCTGAAGGTAATCCACCACAATCAGACCCAGCTGCCCGCAGTTGCGGGCCAAACGGCGCGCGTTGGCTCGCAGTTCACTCGAAGTCAAGCCGGCGCTTTCGTCGATATGCAGGGAGATCGTGCGCAGTTTCTCAATCGCCTCTGAGAGGCGGGGCCACTCGTCGTCTGTGAGCTTGCCGGTGCGCAAGTGGCTTTGGTCCACCCGGCCAATAGAGCCGACGATACGCACAGCCAGCTGGGCTGCGCCCATTTCCATGGAGAAAATCGCGACAGGCAATTGCTCATGCAAGGCCACATGCTCCGCAATATTGATGGCCAGCGCGGTCTTGCCCATGGACGGGCGTGCGGCCAACACGATCAGATCGCCCGCTTGCAGGCCCGCGGTCAAGCGGTCGAAGTCAATAAAGCCGGTTGGCACCCCCGTCACATCGTTGGGGTTGTCGGCCATCTCCTGCACGCGGTCGAGCAGCTTGACAACCAAGGTGTCCATGGACTGAAAACCCTGCTGGTTGCGTTTGCCGGCCTCACCGATATTGAAAATCTTCTGCTCGGACTCGTCGAGAATCTCCGAAACCGCCCGCCCTTTGGGGTTAAAGGCATTGGTCGCAATCTCATCGCTGGCGCTGACCAGCCTGCGCAGAATGGCCCGGTCCCGCACGATTTCGGCATACCGCCGGATGTTGCTCGCGCTGGGAACGTACTGGGCCAGTGAGTTCAAATAAGACAACCCGCCCACCTCATCAGCCTTGCCAAGGCTCTGCAGGTGCTCGAATACGGTGATCACGTCGGCGGGCTTGTTGTCGTTGATCAGCTTGCCGATTGCGGCATAGATCAGCCGGTGCTCATAACGGTAAAAGTCCGCATCCATCAGGATGTCGCTGAGACGGTCCCATGCCTCATTGTCCAGCAACAAGCCGCCAATAACGCTGGACTCGCCTTCAATGGAATGCGGTGGCACCCGGAGCTGGGCAATTTGGCGATCGGAATCGAGGCTATCAGGCGAAAAAGGCACGGCAGACATGGGGCTCCTTGGGGGCTTCCATCCTAAACCGCGACGCAAGGCGCGTCGAGTGAAAGGCTGGGGGCAAGCTGTGGGAAAACTGTGCAAACTACAGGAAAAGCCGCCCCCAAAACCAAAAGCCGCGAGGGGCTGGCCCCGGCGGCTTTTGATTCAATGCAGTCTGGCGTCAGACTGCGAGGCGGCTGCCCAAGGGCAAGGATGCTTACGCAGTTTCGCCGTACACCGACACGGTGATGTCCACCACCACGTCAGTGTGCAGTGCCACGCTCACGGTGCTGTCGCTCACGACCTTGATGGGGCCGTTGGGCATACGGATCTGGGACTTGGCCACTTTGTAGCCGTTCTTGCCCAGTTCTTCAGCAATGTCGTAGTTGGTGACGGATCCGAACAAGCGCCCGTCCACACCTGCCTTTTGGGTCAGCTTGATGGTCGTACCACCCAGCTTTTCGCCCAAAGCCTGGCATTCAGCCAGTTTGGCGGCGGCGAGCTTTTCCAGTTCGGCGCGCTTGGCTTCGAACTCGGCCTTTGCCGCTTCGGTGGCGCGACGTGCGCGGCCGGAGGGGATCAGAAAGTTACGTGCATAGCCGTCTTTGACCTTGACGATTTCGCCGAGGTTGCCGAGGTTCACGACCTTGTCGAGCAGAATGATTTGCATGGTCGTATCTCCTTAGATCTTGTGCTGGTCGCTGTAAGGCAGCATCGCCAGGAAGCGAGCGCGCTTGATAGCGGTATTCAATTGGCGCTGGAAAATCGCGCGGGTGCCGGTTAGGCGGGCGGGAATAATCTTGCCGTTTTCTGCAATGAAATCACGCAGTGTGTCGATGTCTTTGTAGTCGATTTCTTCCACACCGGTCACGGTGAAGCGGCAGAAACGCTTGCGCTTGAAGAGCAGCGATTGGGTGTTGCGCTTGGGGCGCTTGTCTTTGTTGAAACGTTTTGGTCCGGGCATGATGGACTCCTAATAATTTAAAGGGGCAAAAATTCTTGAATATGGAAAACGACTGATTTTCCCTGTCGCGCCTGGGCCAAGAAACCGGTGAATTGCCAGACACTGCCAATGGCTTGCTTTGCAAGCCTTTCTGCCAGTGTTCCAAAGGCCACCGCCTTGACCACCACCTTCACGGTTCTGCTGCCGCCTGCTTCCTGAACCGAAGACTCATGTTCGAGCCGCATGTTCAGGGCCGGCAGGCCAGCCGGCGTGTAGCGCATGGTTTCCACTTCTGCGATACATGCACCTAAAACCAGTGAATTAGTTTGCACTCCTTAAGGGGAAAGGTCCGCTGACCTGCTCAATCAGGCTTGGTATTCGGCCTGTTGGGCCTTGCGTGCGTCTTCGCGTTCGACGGTCTTCATCATGGAAGACGGACCGGTTTCGGCCTTCTTCTTGGAAACAGTCAGGTGACGCAACACGGCGTCATTGAACTTAAAGGCGTGTTCCAGTTCGGCCATCACAGCCTGATCGGCTTCAATGTTCACGCACAGGTAGTGGGCCTTGGCCAGCTTGTTGATCAGGTACACCATCTGGCGACGGCCCCAATCTTCAACACGGTGCACTTTGCCACCGCCAGCGGTGATCATGCCCTTGTAACGTTCCAGCATGGCAGGAACTTGCTCGCTCTGATCCGGATGAATCATGAGGATGATTTCGTAATGACGCATTGACACTCCTTGAGGATTTCCCAGCAACTGGGCCCGACACTTGCGCGCCGGATAATGAAAGCTGCCCCTGGCGTCTAGGCAGGGTGCAGCAAGGCGAAGCCCTCGATTATAGCCTAGCGGCTAAACGGAGCCGCATCCTGGTTCGGCGAAGTCTGCCGGCCGCTCAGCAAACTCAACACAACCGCGACAATAAACCCGGCAGGCACGCCGAACACGGCGGCAGACACAGGCTGGATACCGAACCACAGGTAGTCCTGCGTAAGGCCTAACCACTGGGCCGAGGCCGGGAAGTTCAAGACCATGTAAGCCACCGTGGTCCCAAGGCCAGCCAACATGCCCCCCACGGCACCCGCCCGGGTCATGCGTTTCCAGAAAATACCCAGCACCATGGCCGGCACAAACGCGGCACCGGCCAGCGAAAATGAAGCGGACACCAGATACAAAATGCCGGCCGGGCGTTGCGCCGCCACGTAGGCCGCCACCAGGGCCACCACCAGCAGCGCAAATTTGGAGAGCATGACCCGCCGCATGGACTCCGCCTTGTTGCCATTGCCTTCGAAATACATATCGTGCGCCAAGGCGTTACCGATGGTGAGGAGCAGCCCATCAGCCGTGGACAAGGCGGCCGCCAGACCGCCTGCGGCCACCAGCACCGAAACCACATAAGGCAGACCGCCAATGTCTGGCGAGGCCAGCATCAACAGATCAGCCCCCACACGCAACTCGGAAAATTGCAAAAGTCCGTCGAGGTTTACGTCACTGAAGGCCAGCAAATTCGGATCACGCGACCACTGCAACATCCACGCCGGCAGGTCCGCAATAGGCTGCCCCACAAGATGCGACAGCACCTCAAATTTCACCAACACTGCCAAGGCAGGCGCCGACAAATACAAAAGCCCTATGAACACCAGCGACCAGGCCACCGAGCTGCGTGCCTGCGCTACGCTGGGGGCGGTATAAAACCGGGTGAGCAAATGCGGCAACCCCACGGTGCCCACCATCAGGCAAAACATCAGGGCCAGAAAGTTGGCCCGCGACGCCTCGAACTCGCCCTGCTCCGCCGGCGAGCCTCGGGGATCACCGGCAAATGCGCGGCTATGCGGAGCCAAACCACCCAAGGCCTGGGCGCGCTCCGCGTTGTCTTGCATGGCACGGCTCCAGACCTCGCGCGCAGCGTTTGCATCTTTGGGCAAAGCAGCCAGCGCCCTGCGAACGGCCTGTATCTTTTCATCCGGCGCCTTGCTGTCGTTCAAAAAGCGCAATTCCTTGCGCAGGGTCTCGCGCTGTTCGGCAAGTGCTGCCTCCACATTCTGGAGCTTGCGCTCGTACTCCGCAGCCCGGCGAGCGTAGATGGCGATGACTTCCTTCTCGCTGTCGCGCTCAGAGACCGCCTTCTCCAGCTCGCCGATCTTGACCAGCTGCTGGGCATAGGCCAAGGGGGCCAAGGGATTGCCCGTCTGTTGGTACGAGAGCCACGACACCGGGATCAGGAAGGCCAGAATGATGACCACATACTGGGTCACCTGCGTCCAGGTCACTGCCCGCATGCCGCCCAGGAAAGAGCACACCAGCACGCCCCCGAGAGCCAGCAAAATACCAATTTCAAAATGCACCCCGGTCAGGCGCGAGGTAATCAGCCCCACACCATAAAGTTGCGCCACCACATAGGTAAACGAGCACAACACCGCAGACCAGGCCGCAATGCGCCGCGGCCAATGCCCACCGAAGCGCGCCACAAAAAAGTCGGGCACAGTGTAGAGGTTCATGCTGCGCAAATACGGCGCTACCAGGAGCGCGACCAGACAAAACCCGCCCGTCCAACCCAGCACATAGGCCAGGCCGCCTGGCTGCGCGCCGGAGCCTGAGAATCCCTGCAAGTACAAGCCACCGGCCAAGCTGATGAAGGAGGCAGCGCTCATCCAGTCCGCGGCAGTCGCCATGCCGTTGTACATCGCCGGAATACGACGACCCGCCACGTAGTACTCCGCCGCGTCCGAGGTGCGGGCGAACACGCCAATCACCGCGTACAAGGCAAGGGTTACCAACAGGAAGATGCCCGCCACCCAGGCCTTTGGCAGGCCCCATTGCTCCGCCAGCCCCAAGACCAGCAGGAACAAGAGCAGCCCGATGACGAATGTCAAAAAACGTCGATGTATCAGCCGGTTGTAGAGTAAAAATTCCTCGGGCTGCGCGGCCGAACGGGGCAGTTCGCGGCGATTCGCCAGCACCGCAAACACAACAACGATGCCGATAAATACGAGTAGCGAGCCTTGCGCCGCCAGCCAATAGGCCAGCGGCCATGACGGAAAAATGCCCGACAAGTCGCGGGCAAAAAATGCCACACCAAAAGAGAAGACAAACCACAGCGCAAGCAAAACCGCATGCATGCGCCAGTTGCGCCGGGCTGTCGTCTCCTGCATCAGACCGCTAGTTGTTGCCAGGTCGCGATGACCGAGTCAGGATTGAGCGAGATAGAGGAAATGCCTTTTTCCTCCAGCCACTTGGCGAAATCGGGGTGGTCGCTCGGCCCCTGGCCGCAGATACCCACGTATTTACCCTGGCGCTTGCAGGCATCAATGGCCATGGTGATCAAGGCCTTGACGGCGGGATCCCGCTCGTCAAAGTCAGCCGCCAGAAGCTCCAGACCGGAATCGCGGTCCAGGCCCAGCGACAGCTGGGTGAGGTCGTTGGAGCCAATCGAGAATCCATCGAAGTATTCGAGGAACTGATCAGCCAGGATCGCGTTGCTTGGAATCTCACACATCATGATCAGCCGCAGGTCGGCCTCGCCCCGGCGCAGCCCGTGGTGGGCCAGCAATTCGGTCACGCGCTTGGCCTGGCCCAGAGTTCGCACAAAGGGCACCATGACTTGCACATTGGTCAGCCCCATTTCGTTGCGAACCCGTTTAAGCGCCTCGCACTCCATCGCAAAGGCTTCGCCGAACTCGGCGCTGATGTAACGCGCCGCACCCCGGAAACCCAGCATAGGGTTTTCTTCTTCCGGCTCATAACGGCTGCCGCCGATGAGCTTGCGGTACTCGTTGCTCTTGAAGTCGCTCAGGCGCACGATAACGGGCTTGGGCCAGAAAGCGGCTGCAATCGTGGCAACACCTTCTGCCACCCGGTCCACATAAAACGCGCGGGGCGAGGCATGGCCGCGGGCAACCGATTCAACCGCCTTTTTGAGGTCGGCGTCCACGTTCGGGTAGTCCAGAATGGCTTTCGGATGCACGCCGATGTTGTTATTGATGATGAATTCCAGGCGGGCCAGGCCCACGCCCTCATTGGGCAACTGGCAGAAGTCAAAGGCCAGTTGCGGGTTACCCACGTTCATCATGATCTTGACCGCAATCTCCGGCATCACGCCGCGCTGCACTTCGGATACCTCGGTTTCCAGCAATCCGTCATAGATAAAGCCGGTGTCACCTTCGGCGCAGCTCACCGTGACCAACATGCCCTCTTTGAGCAGGTCGGTGGCGTTGCCGCAACCCACGACCGCGGGAATGCCCAATTCACGGGCAATGATGGCGGCGTGGCAGGTGCGGCCGCCGCGGTTGGTCACAATCGCGCTCGCCCGCTTCATCACGGGCTCCCAGTTGGGGTCGGTCATGTCGGTGACCAGCACGTCGCCCGCCTGCACTTTGTCCATTTCGCTGATGTTGTGCACGATGCGCACCGGGCCGGTGCCGATTTTTTGTCCGATAGCGCGGCCCTCGGCCACCACTGTGCCGCGTCCCTTGAGCTTGTAGCGGTACTCGGCGGTTGCGCCGGCCTGGCTTTTCACGGTTTCGGGGCGCGCTTGCAGGATGTAGAGCTGGCCGTCGATGCCGTCTTTGCCCCACTCAATATCCATCGGGCGGCCGTAGTGGGCCTCAATCACCAGCGCGTAGTGCGCGAGTTGCTCTACGTCGGCATCGGTCAGCGAGTAGCGGTTGCGCTGCGCAGGCGGCACATCCACGGTTTTGACCAGCTTGCCGCTGGCGGCCTTTTCTTCAGCGCTGGTAAACACCATCTGCAGCAGCTTGGAGCCGAGGTTACGGCGGATCACAGCGCGTTTTCCAGCCCGGAGCATGGGCTTGTGCACATAGAACTCGTCGGGATTCACCGCGCCCTGCACCACTGTCTCGCCCAAACCGTAGCTTGAGGTGATAAACACCACCTGGTCGAATCCCGACTCGGTATCGATGGTGAACATCACACCGGCAGCGCCTAGGTCGGAGCGCACCATGCGCTGCACGCCTGCGCTCAGCGCCACGCCATCATGGGCAAAGCCCTTGTGCACGCGGTAACTGATAGCGCGGTCGTTGTAGAGCGATGCGAAAACCTCCTTCATCTTGTGCAGCACATCCTCAACACCCACCACATTCAGGAAAGTTTCCTGCTGGCCGGCAAAGGAGGCGTCGGGCAAGTCCTCTGCAGTGGCCGACGAGCGCACCGCAAAACTGGCTTCGCCGTTACCGGCTGCCAAGGTGGCAAAGGCTTCGCGTATGGCCTGCTCCAGATCGGCGGGAAAGGGCTGCGCCTCCACCATGGCGCGAATCTCGGCACCCACCGCAGCCAGCGCGCGAACGTCTTCAGTATCCAGCGCTTTGAGCGTGGCGCTGATTCTGTCGGCTAACCCGTCGTGCGCCAGAAACTGGCGGAAGGCATGCGCCGTGGTGGCAAAGCCCGTGGGGACCCGCACGCCCTGCGGCAGCTGGGAAATCATCTCTCCCAAGCTCGCGTTTTTGCCGCCGACGGACTCGACGTCCGTCATGCGCAAGCGCTCGAAGGGGACAACCAGATCGGTCGCATTGAAAAGTTCAGACATAGGATGCTCCAGAAGTTAAAAACTGTGCATGACCCGCGTGAATCAGCCGCTCACGGGTCGCGTGCCGGACGCGTTTCCTGTTGTTGGTGTTGTGGGAAACGAAAGGCGTCCGAAAATACGCTAAATTGTCACGATTGTAGGTGCGCCCTGCTCTCCCGCCTCCACGCCAGATCACCCAGCCCTCCAGTTCCTTCATGCCCCAACGCACTGTTTTTTTTATTTCTGATGGCACCGGCATTACCGCGGAAACCTTTGGCAATGCCATCCTGGCCCAGTTTGAAACCAAGACGCGCCATGTGCGCCTGCCCTTTGTAGACACGGTGGACAAGGCGCACCAGGCCGTGCGTCAGATCAATCACACCGGCGTAGTCGATGGCAACAAGCCCATCGTGTTCACAACCCTGGTGAATATGGAGGTGCTCAAGGTCATACACGACGGTTGCCAGGGCATGCTGCTCGATATGTTTGGCATGTTTGTGCATCCGCTCGAGCAGGAGCTAGGCCTCAAATCCAACCACCGCATCGGCCGCTTCAGCGACGCCAGCAAGAGCAAGGAATACCATGACCGCATCGAGGCGATCAACTTCTCTCTTGCACATGACGACGGCCAGAGCAACCGCGACCTGGAGCTGAGCGACGTCATTCTGGTGGGCGTGAGCCGCAGCGGCAAGACGCCCACTTCGCTCTACCTGGCCATGCAATACGGGCTGAAGGCCTCCAACTACCCCCTGATTCCTGAAGACTTCGAACGCCGGCAGCTGCCCCCCGCCTTGGTACCGCACAAAGACAAGATTTTTGGCCTGTCGATTCAGCCCGAGCGCCTGAGCGAAATCCGCAACGAGCGCCGGCCGCACTCCCTATACGCCTCACTGGAAAACTGCCGGATGGAAGTGAGCGAAGCGGAGGCGATGATGCGCCGCACCGGCATACGCTGGCTCTCGACCACGACCAAGTCGATTGAAGAGATTGCCACCACCATCCTGCAAGAAATCCGCCCCGAGAGACTGGTGTACTGACCGCTCTCCTTATGCGCCGCAACGCAGTCATCGTTATCAGCGTGCTCGCTCTGCACCTGGTCCTCTTATGGGCCCTGCAGACGGGATTGCTGCGCCGTGCCGCTCAGGCGCTGTTACCGGAAGTGGTGTTGGTCGAAATCATGGCCCCCGCCGTGCCACCACCTCCGCCTCCCGCTCCCCCCTTGCCACGGGAACCGAACAATCCGGTGCCGGTCAAAACCCAGAGTCCGCCACCGACCCCCCCTGCACTTTCCGCCCCCTCGCCGGTCGCAACGGCAGCGGTCGCACCGCAGCCTGCACCCCTTGCCCTGGCAGCAACGGCAGATTCCGCGGCCGTCACCAATGCAGCATCCAATTCCGTACCCTCCGGCCCAGCCGCAGCGTCCTCTGCCAACAGCGACGGACCGGCTGGCAGCGCTGCGGCAGCCGCTTCGCCACCGGCACCCAAAGTGGAGCTGCCGTCCAGCGACGCTGACTACCTGAACAACCCGAAGCCCGCCTACCCCGCTCAGAGCAGGCGCTTGATGGAGACCGGTCGGGTCGTGGTGCGGGTGTTCATTGCCGCCGACGGGCAGGCCAGCCAGGCCAGCGTCAAGCAAAGCAGCGGATTTGATCGCCTGGACCAGGCCTCGGTGGAAAATGCCCTGAAATGGCGCTATGTGCCCGGCAAACGCGATGGCGTTGCGCAGGGTATGTGGTTTGACGTCCCGTTTAACTGGCAGCTCACCCGCTAGCGCGAGGCTGCGGGCCCCTCTTTCTCACCCATCGTTCACCGGAGTTTTTTTCATGGAATCCCAACTTGGACTCGTCACTCTTTGGACCGAAGGCGACTGGGTGACCAAATCGGTCGCGCTCATGTTGCTGGCAATGTCGCTGGCGTCGTGGATGGTCATACTCATCAAGGCGCTGGACGTTTTTAAGCTCAAGTCTCTCGCCGGGCAGACTGAAAAATTCTGGCAATGCTCTGATTTTGAGAGCGGCATCCGCAGTCTGGGTGCGCCGGATGGCAACTTTTTTATCGAATTGGCGCGCGCCGGGCAACAGGCCGCCTCGCACCATCGCGACGCACGGCCCCAACTGCAGGACGCACTCGACGTGAGCGACTGGATCAGCCGCGCCCTGCGCAACAGCATCGATGACAGCACCGCAAAACTGCAGGGCGGGATGGCAGTGCTGGCCTCGGTGGGTTCGACAGCGCCGTTTGTAGGCTTGTTTGGCACCGTTTGGGGCATCTACCACGCCCTGCTGGGCATCGGCGCCTCGGGCCAGGCCACCATCGACCGGGTAGCCGGCCCCATTGGCGAAGCGCTCATCATGACCGCGCTGGGTCTGGCGGTGGCCATACCGGCGGTGCTGGGCTACAACGCACTGGTGCGTGGGAACAAATCGGTCATTACCAAGCTCAATCGCTTTGCACACGACCTGCACGCCTACTTCCTGACCGGCGCACGCGTGGGTCCGTCGCGCTGAACCACCGGAGTCCAAGCCATGGCATTCGGAACACAGAGCGGCGATGCAGACGGCGACAGCGAAGTCATGAACGAAATCAACATGACGCCGCTGGTCGACGTGATGTTGGTGCTGCTGATCATCTTCATCATCACCGTGCCGGTTATGAAACACGCGGTGAACATCGAGCTGCCCACCGCCTCCAGCCAGCCGCAGCAAAGCAAGCCGGAGACACTTCGACTCACCGTCGATGCGCAGGGCGCTTACTTTCTGAATCAAGCGCCTGTTACGGCCGACGCGCTGGAGAATCGGCTCCGGAACGAAGCCGCCAAGGTCCCACAACCCGAGCTACATATCGGCGGCGATAAGGCTGCTCGCTACGAGTTTGTGGCCCAGGCCATGGCCGTAGCCCAGCGCGCGGGACTGCGGAAAATCGGGTTCGTGACCGAACCCAAGTCCTGACCCGCGGCTAATTACAGGCCGATGGCAGCGATGCCCGCCTTGGCTACCTGGGCGTCTTCGGTCGACTTGACGCCGCTCACGCCCACAGCGCCCAGGCACTGACCGTCTTTCATGATGGGCACGCCGCCTTCGAGCATGGCCTCGAGCGTGGGCGCGCTCAAGAAGGACGCGCGGCCGCCGTTGATCACGTCTTCGTAAATCTTGCTTTCCCGGCGGCCCAGGGCTGCAGTGCGCGCCTTGCCGGGGGCGATGTGGGCAGAAACGGGGGCGGCGCCGTCCAGACGCTGGAAGGACAACAAGTGACCGCCATCGTCGACGATAGCAATGCTCACCGCCCAGTTGTTTTTGATGGCTTCTGCTTGGGCAGCGGCGGCAATAGCGGCGACGTCAGCGAATTCGAGTACGGCTTTGGTGTTCATGGCGTGAATAGATAGGTGATTGGGTTGATACAACAAAAACAACCCCGAGCATAACCAAGCGCCGGGCACACTTCGATCCTTGATTGCGCAGGGGAGCTCCACCCAAAACCACATGAATAAGCTCACAGATTGCGGGGGCGGCCTTGTTAAACCCTAAAATGACTTCACCTGCTCGATGCGGGACCTTTGTTGTTCTTCCACTGCAGTTTTATTGGAGTACCACCATGACAGAACGCACCACCACTTTCGGCCAGAGTCTGGGGTTCCCCGGCACGGCCGCGCAGCGCAACAAAGTGCTGCGCAACACGTACTGGCTGCTTTGCCTCAGCCTGATTCCCACCGTGCTGGGCGCATGGGCGGGCGTGGAGCTGAACGTGGCGCCGCTGTTCAGCGGAATTCTGGGCTTTGTGTTGTTCCTGGCTGTGGCCTTCGGCTTTATTTTCGCCATCGAAAAGACCAAAAACTCCGCAGCCGGCGTGCCGATTCTGTTGGGTTTCACCTTCGTCATGGGGCTGATGATGTCTCCCCTGATCCAGCACACCTTGGGCTACAGCAACGGCGCGCAGCTAATCATGACCGCTTTCGGCGGCACCGCAGGCGTGTTCTTCGCCATGGCGAGCCTGGCTACCGTCATCAAGAAAGACCTCAGCGGTATGGGCAAATGGCTGTTTGTCGGCACCATCGTGTTGCTGGTGGGCGGCGTTATCAATGCATTTGTGGGCTCCACCGCAGGCATGATGGCTTTGTCCATGGCGGCCATCGCGATTTTCAGCTTCTGGATGCTGTTCGATATCAAGCGCATCATTGACGGCGGCGAGACCAATTACATCTCCGCCACCCTGTCCCTGTACCTCAGCATCGTCAGCGTATTCCAGAATCTGCTGGCCCTGCTGGGCATCTTTGGCGGCGAGCGCGACTGACGCTCCGGCGCCCCTCTCAGAAAAGGCCCCCTGCGGGCCTTTTTTGTTGTCAATACTTGGCATAAAGTGCCGATATAGACTGTAGGATGCCCATCGCCCTATGAATCTACGCCCTCTCCTCTTGCTCGGAGCTTTGCTGCTCGCCGGATGCGACCTGCAATCGATTCAGGCGGCCATGGCTGACCCCAAGATTGCCCAGCGCGAGGCAGAGGCCAAGGCCATCGGAAGTGCCTGCCGCCACGGCCTTCGCAGCCTGGAAGACTGTTACTCGCTCAATGAAAAAGCGTCCAAATCCGCCATTTACACAGGCTGGAGAGAGATGGACCTCTATATGCGGGAAAACAAAATCGATGGAATCGAGCCCCAGGGCCTGAAACCCCCGCCCCCGCCCCCTCCGCCTCCGCCAGCGCCCCCCCCGGTCATCACCGAGGAAGAGGACGAGCCCAAGCCTAAAAGCAAGTCCAAACCGAGAGCCGGTTAAACAGACCAGCCGGCTTCAAGCTTGCAACTCGAACACTGCGATGCTTTCCACATGCGCAGTGTGGGGAAACATATTCACCACCCCCGCCTTGGCGCACACATAACCCGCTGCATACACCAGCACACCCGCGTCGCGCGCCAGTGTAGCGGGGTTACAGCTGACATACACAATGCGCTTGGGGGGCGTCCAGCCCTGCCGCAGATCTGGTGACTGGTGTAAAGCCGCTAACGCTTGCACAAGGGAATAGGCTCCCTCGCGGGGCGGATCGACCAGCCATTTGTCTGCTACGCCATCGCCCATCAGGATTTCGGGTGTCATCTCAAACAGGTTTCTCGCTACGAATTTTGTAGCTGCTAGCGCAATATCCGCCTGATCTAAAGCCCTTTTTTGCCTCAAATTGAACGCTAAGTTCTCACGCGAACGGACGACCAGCGCCTCAGAACCTTCGACACCCAGCACCTCGCGCGCCTGCGTAGCCAGCGGCAAGGTGAAGTTGCCAAGGCCACAAAACCAGTCAATCACCCGCTCCGTCTTCTGCACTTGCAAAAGCCCCAGAGCGCGGGACACCAACACGCGGTTGATATGCGGATTAACCTGGGTAAAGTCGGTCGGGCGAAAGGCCATGGAAATACCGAAATCCGGCAACGCATACGACAGCTGGCCGGTTTCAAAACCGGGCAACTCGTCAAGCCGGTGAACCGTCTCGGGCCCTTTGGGTTGCAGCCACCACTGCAAACCAGCGTTTGACGCCGCAAAGGCTCGCAGGCGGCCCAGGTCAGCCTCGGAGAGAGGCTCCATGTGACGCAACACCAGTGCGATCACGCCTGAATCGCCAGCTTGACCGCTGCCCACATCGCCCATGGCCAGCTCCAGCTGGGGCAGGGTCTCCACCGCGTCCATCGACTCGATCAGCTGCCGCAAAGGCACCAGCATGTCGCTGACCCGCGGCGCGAGCACCGGGCAGACCTTCATATCTGCCACATAGCGGCTCTTGCGCTCGTGAAACCCGATTAGCACTGTGCCCTTTTTCCGCACAAAGCGCACCGAAAGGCGCGCCCGATAGCGGTAGCCCCATGCAGGGCCCTCAATGGGGCGGATCACGTTGTCGGGCTTGAGTTTGCCGATGTGCCAGAGGTTGTCTTCCAACACCCGCTGTTTGACCGCGACCTGCGCGCCCACATGCAGGTGCTGCATCTTGCAACCGCCGCAGGCACCTTCGTGCAAACCGAAATGCGGGCACTCGGGCTGCACCCGCTGGGACGACTCCACGTGAATGTCGGTCAGCGTGCCCTTCTCAAAACTGGTCTTGCTACGGTGGATCTGCGCACTCACCACCTCAAAGGGAAGAGCACCGTCAATGAAAACCACCTTACCGTCCGCCCGGTGGGCGACTCCCTGCGCCTCCAGATCGAGCGACTTCACTGCCAGCCAGCCCTCAGGCCAGCGCTGAGGGGGGAGAATTTCGTTTTTTTGTTCGTCTGTCATGCCTGAATTGTCTCAGGTCAGAACCGACTACCGCCGCACTGCGATGGCGCTTGCAGGGGCGCCAAGCGGCGGGTTAGCGCACGGGCAGGTATTTAGATGGATCGACCGGCTTACCCTGCTTGCGCACTTCAAAGTGAAGCTTGACGCGGTCCGCGTCGCTGCTACCCATTTCCGCAATCTTTTGACCTCTCTTGACGGTCTGATCTTCTTTGACCAGCAGCGTCTGGTTGTGCGCGTAAGCCGTCAGGTAGGTGTTGTTGTGTTTGAGGATGACAAGGTTGCCGTACCCCCGAAGCCCGGATCCGGCATACACCACCTTGCCCTCCGCAGCCGCCAACACCGCGTCACCGGCGTTGCCCCCGATATCAAGACCCTTGTTATTTTTTGACTCATCGAATCCTGCCAGCACCGAGCCATTGCTGGGCCACATCCACGCCACTGCCTCGTCGCCCACAGCAGAAGTAGCCGCGGCGGCAGCAGGTGCGGGTGCGGCCTTGGACTGGGCAGCAGCGGGCGAGGCAGGTGGCAAAGCCGTGGTCGTGCTGCTGCTGGATGTCACTGGCTTCACGCTCGCCGTTTCAGCTTTAGCGGGAGGCGCCACACGCAGCACCTGCCCAATCTCAATCTTGTTGGGGTTTTCCACCCCGCTCCAGCTCGCAATGTCCTTGGGACTCTGGCCACTCTCCAGACCGATGCGGATCATGGTGTCGCCGGGCTTGACCGTGTAGTAGCCGGGCTTGCCCGCGTTATCAAAACCCGGCGGCGACTTCACGGCTTGCGCGCGGGCATCGGCGCTTGCCGGTGACGCGGAAGATTGCTGTTGCCGGTCTTCGACCGGGGCGCGGCTCAGTGACGTGGAACTGCAGGCGCTCATCAGAGCACACACCAAGCCAACGACACCCCAAACCGACACGCGCATACCGACCATAGTGCTTCTTCCCTTTAGGCAACGCCTGATTTTAGGGGTACAAAGTTCACCTGCTCCAGAATGCTTTGCTGTACGCCCGTTGCCGTTTTGTCCACGACCAGCAAGGCTTGGCCGCCTGCATGCACGACAGGGGCAACCAGCCGTCCGCCCAACGCCAACTGGTCCACCCAGGCCTGGGGAAGTGACTCGCCGCCCGCCGCAGAAATGATGCCCGCGTAGGGCGCGCCTTGGGCGTAGCCGATCATGCCGTCCCCAAAAAGCAAATGCAAATTCGGCAAACGCAAGGGGCGCAGGTTGTCGCGCGCCTTGTCGTGCAGGCCCTTGAGTCGCTCAATGCTGTACACCTCGTTGGCAACGCAGCTCAACACCGCTGCCTGGTAACCACAGCCGGTGCCGATTTCCAGCACCCTGCCCATCCGGCCCTGCGCGCCATTGCGCAGCAGCTCAATCATGCGGGACACCACGCCCGGCTTGGAAATCGTCTGACCCAGACCAATGGGAAGGCTGGTGTCTTCGTAAGCCTGATTCACCAAGGCACTGTCCACAAAGCGGTGCCGCTCTACCGTGCCCATGGCCGATAACACCAGCGGGTCGCTCACTCCCTGCCCGGCCAGCTTTTGCACCATACGCTGTCGCACCGCCATCGAATCCATTCCCACGCCCTGCGGCACAGGCATCAGCGCTGCAGCGGGCTGCGATTTGAAACGGGGTTGAGCGTCCGGCGCTGTATCGAGACGGGCCGGGAAAGAGGGCCGCTCTCTCATACCGCCGCAGTGGACATGCGGCTAACGGTCTGCCCCCAGTAGCCGAGGTTGGCGTGGTCGGTCAGGTCCACCTTCAGCGGGGTGATGGACACATGCCCCTGCGCAGTGGCGTGAAAGTCAGTGCCCTCAGCGTCATCCATGACGGGGCCGGCGGCGCCAATCCAATACATCGTCTCTCCGCGCGGGCTCTGCTGCTTGATCACCTTTTCCGCAGCATGACGCTTACCCAATCGGCACAGGCGGCTGGATCCGATCTGCTCAAAAGGCAGGTTGGGAATGTTCACATTTAGCAACCAGGGGGTCGGAGTGATCATCTGGTGGTGTTGCATGGCCAGCACCATTTCGCGCGCCTTGCGCCCGGCGGACTGCAAATGCACCCAATCGCGTTCCACCTGCGAAAACGCAATTGCCGGAATGCCGAACAAAAACCCCTCCATAGCCGCGCCCACAGTGCCCGAATAAATCGTGTCATCCCCCATGTTGGCCCCGTTGTTGATGCCGGAAACCACGAGGTCGGGCCGGTAGTCCAGCAGGCCCGTAAGCGCGATGTGTACGCAGTCTGCCGGCGTGCCGTTGACATAACGAAAACCGTTTGCCGCGCGGTGCACGTATAAGGGCGAGTGCAGGGTTAGTGCGTTGGACTTCGCGCTGTTGTTTTGCTCGGGCGCAATGACTTCAACTTCCGCAATGTCTTTGAGCGCGTCGTACAGAGCAACAATGCCCGGCGCCTGGTAACCGTCGTCGTTGGATATTAGGATTTTCATGGCAGCGAAGAGTGTTGCCTGATTGTAGGTGGGGCGTGTGGCGAACAGCGAGGGACGGAAATGAAGCCTTGGGTTGCGACTGAGAGCTAACCGAGGCGATTAAGCAAAAAGCCCGCTATCGTTTACGTAGCGGGCTTTCCTTGTGCCAAAGGGCTTTATGTGGGGTGGCTGATGGGGCTCGAACCCACGACAACAGGAATCACAATCCTGGACTCTACCAACTGAGCTACAGCCACCGTAGGCGGAAATTATAGCCTCAAAACCTCGGTAAACCCTTAGTTGCCGCCGGCCTTGTCGGCGCTTGGAGTAGGCACTTTGATCTGCGCCTTGAAGCGTTGCTTGAGGTTGTCGTAGTAGGCCGCGTTCTCTGCTGCGGCGACCCATTGGGCGTATTGGGACTGCTCTTGCTGGGATTTCCCCTGATCCACGGCATTGCGCGGCAAGACTTTGTTGACCCGCACCACGACATAGCCTTGGCCGCCGATATCGACTCCTGCAAACGCAGGCAATGCGCCGGCACTCAGACGCAATGCGGCGTCCACCGCAGCACCGGGCAGGCCCTGAGCCGCATCGCGCGAGATGATGACTGCGGGCGGCATTGCGGTGGCGGCGGGATTTGCCTGCAAGGCGGCCAGTTTTCCGACGCCCTCATTCTTGGCCTGCTCCAGTGCGCGACTGACCACCAAGCGATCACGCACTTGGGCTTTCACTTCGCCCAACTCCAGGGCCCGGGCAGGACTGTGGGCCACCACACGCGCAGACACTAGCTGGTTGGGGCCCAATTCCAGGGCTTCGGTGTTGCGCTTTTTCTCCAATGTGTCGGGGTTAAACAGGGCCTCCAGCAGCTTAGGGTTGGCCAACGGGCCCCGGACTCCAAGGGCGGGCTGGCGCTGCACCTTGGAGCCCGTCTTGATCTCAAGCTTCAAGCGCTCTGCCACGGGCTTCAGGCTGTCGGACTCCTCGTACACGCCGTTGGTAAAGGACTCCGCAACTTCTGCGAACTTGCGCTGCGCAAGCTGGGTGCGGACTTCGGGCTCCAGGGTCGCGCGGGCTTCTTCGAACGACGGCTGTTTGGCGCCTTTGATGTCAGTGAGCTTGATGATGTGGAATCCAAAGTCGGACTCAACCAAATCGCTTATCTCGCCTTTCTTCAAGGCAAATGCCGAGTCTTCAAAGGGCTTGACCATGGCACCCCGTCCAAAGAACTCCAGATCGCCACCCCGCGGTGCGGAGCCTTCATCTTGTGAATTCTTCTTTGCAAGGTCAGCAAAAGATTCGGGGGCCTTGCGTGCCTGCGCCAGCAATGCCTGCGCTTTTTCACGGGCCTTCGCACGGTCTGCTGCAGGGGTGTCTTTGGGTGCGGTGATCAAGATATGGCTGGCGCGGCGCTCCTCCGTGCCG